>QIKE01000035.1 GCA_003232915.1 Bacteroidota bacterium
CAAAATATGCAGGGAACCGCAGAAGTAATTACCCAAGATGTGCGATTGCTTTATAGAATATTACAACCTATCAGGTCTTTATTAATTGAAATACCGGTAATACTTTTTCCCAATTTATGCTTTTAATATTACCGTGAATATCTATGGTCGATATTTTCCTTGCGACGCCTCGTCAATAAAGCACCGTTACACTTCCCTTTTTTTCAATACTGATACCATATGCATTTTTATAAGCCAAGCGGTAAATATAAAGTCCTTGTTCCACATTTTTTCCTTTATAGGTGCCGTTCCAACTTTCTTCGGGATTGTGGCTTTCGAAAATTATTTGCCCCCAACGGTTATAAATTTGAAAAACGTAAAATGTACCGCCGAAAAATAGAAAAATTGGTTTAAACGTATTATTAATACCGTCGGGGCGAAAAGCATTTGGGAAAAATACTTGCGATTCTTGTAGCAGCAGCAAGCGATTGGAATTGGCTGTTTCGTGATAGCCGTAACTGTTACCGCTGTTTTCTACTGCTTGAATCCAGTAGGTAAACCGTCCGTCGGCAACTGATAGCGAGGCGAAATTATCATCAAAAGTGAGCGTGGTTGCCTCCACCGAGTCAATAGGGTAGGAGGGAGGGGTTGTGCCTTCCATTCGATAAATACGGTAGCGTATAACTCCTGCATCCCAACCTTGAAAAGCTGTCCATTTCAAACGAACATGTCCTGCCGAAACAATAGTTCCGTTTAACCAAATGGTTTTCAATACATTCGATTCGAGTGCTTCTATGTGGCAACTGTCGAGAACTTTAATTTTATAATCATAAGTTCCTGTGGAAGCGTTGGCGGTAGCGTCATTTGTTTGCAACGGAAGACCGTTCAGATCGCTTTGTGTCAGTGTTTTAATCAAACCGAACGACTTACCTGCTTCGGAACGCCAAATTTCCCATTCGCAATTTTTAACGGCGGTATCCACATGTAACTTAAGGTCAACACTATTGTTGGAAAGTACATTTGCATTGGCAAGATATATAAAATCAGGGCGTTTGTAGTTGGAGGTTGTTATTTGTTTGGCGCACGACGAGGCCGTTTTGTTGCCATACACAGCTCGTACTATGTAGGAGTACACTTTGCCATAATCAAGGCCCTGATGAATATATGAAAACTTATTGGCCGGCACTTCCCCTTTTTTCTGGAAAGTTCCGCCATTTTCGGAAATTAGAATTTCGTATTTTTCTATGTTGGGAGAAGCGTTGATGTAAGCTTCCCAGTGCAAGGTGTCGTTACGTGCGCAGGTGTTATACTTAACGGGATAAAGAAAAACAGCACGCTGTGGTTGCGAAAACGTACCCGGACTTTTATTATCACAACTGTCTATGGAAGCAATGGCATATTCTTGATTTACTTCACAAGCATCAACGCTCGTATCTGTATAAAAGGTGTTGGTTTTCCCGAAAACGGTGTCGAGTTCGAGAAATATGGAACCTTCAAAACGGTAGATAATATATCCCGCTACATCGTTGCTGTCGGAAGCTTCCCAACCTAGAATAACATTTCCCGCAACATCTACGCTTACCGAGTCAAGTATGGGTTTGTCGGGATAATTCGTGTCTTTAAACCATCCTCCTTTTAAGTTGGAAATAGACTGACAATTTGTATTTTCGATGACAATACGAAAGGTGAGCGAATCAATGCAAACATGTATGCGGTGAAAATACCGGATATTTTGTGTCGAATCAATAAGATTCCATTGACCAACAGATTGTTTGCTATAAATTTTATACCACAGTGACGAACCTGATGGTAAAGGTGTATGAATGGCATTCCAATAAAGTTTGGCGGTTTGCTGATCGGAATTGTCCATCTGCAAAAATATAGTATTCAGTGTGTCGGTATAAATGTTAGGTCCGCTGTTGACAACAGCTTCTATGAAATATTTCCTTAACCCATCGTTGGCTTGCGCTCCTACATGGTGATATTGAGTAACAAGTTCGTTGTCGATGGAGTCGATAAGCACGAAATTGTTTCCGTTAAAGGCATAATAAATCCGGTATTTTACCACGTCGTTAGATGACGGAAGTGACCAATCAAGGTCAACATCACCATTGGAATTTACCACAAGACAATTGAACGGAAAATTCTGTGCCCATCCCCTTGCGGCAAATGTCAACAGCAAAAAAAAGAAGATGTACCTGTGGAACTTCATTTGTTTCATTTTTTTTTACAACTCACTCAAAAACCTTCGATGTTTCCAACAACGAGTAACTTCAGCTTGTCTTTTGTAAAGTACTTATTTGCAATATTTCGTATTGTTTTCGATTTTATTTTCATCAATTTATCAAGATGTTTTTTATAAAAGTCAAAGGTAAGATTAAAATCTTTAACATTTTGAAAACGGTCGGCAACCGCAAAAGGTCCGTCGAAACCCCGTAGAAAGGTACCATAAAGGTAATTTTTTATCAATTGCAGTTCTTCTTCCGGAACGGTTTCGGTTTTTAACTTTTCTATTTGATAAAAAATTTCATCAATAGCTTCATGGGTTTGCCGGGCGTTTACTTCGGTAGCAATAACAAAAAAAGCGGCATGTTTAAAATGCTGAACAAAGGAATGAACGCCATAAGTCAATCCTTTTTCTTCGCGGAGTCTACTCATAAGTCGCGAACCGAAATAGCCGCCAAGCAAAGTGTTGAATAGCATAAAACCGGCATATTCGTGATGTGTTTTATCAATAGCAGTTCTCCCTATACGAATGGCCGATTGCAAAGCATCTTGTTTTTCGATAATTAAGCGGTTTTCTTTACAGTTTTCAGCAAACACTTTAGGCAAAAACCTTCCAGTAGCTTTTTTATCCCAACCGCTGCCAAATATGCTGTTGATTTTCGAAACGAGTTGCTTGTCAATTTTTCCGCTTAATACAAGGTAAGCATTTTGAGGAACATAAAAATCGCTATAAAACCTTACAACATCTTCTCTTTGAAGGTTTCCAAAATCTTTTTCTTCGACAATTTTTCCGTATGGCGAATTTTTTCCAAACATCAAACTGTTATATTCGAGCATAGCTTTATGCCTTATTTTCGTCTGATTCAACTTGAATTCGTGCAGTGTTCGTTCAAGGTGCAATTGCAGTTCTTGTTCGGGAAACAGTGCTTCGCTAACAATCTCTCTTATCAGTGGCAGTAATTTATCGTAGTATTTTGTGAGGGCATAAAGGCTAATACCGGCAGTGTCTTTATTTGCAAACAGATCGAGATAAGCGCCGTGGTAATCAAGTATTTTGGATATCTCGAAAGAGCTATGGTTTTTGGTGCCTTCGCGCAGCAAGCTATTAACTGTCGAAGCAGTAAGCATTTTTTGTTGAAAAGCCGTGCCGGCATCAAAAACAATGTCGAAACGTGTTACTCCCGACGCTTCACCGTCAATTAAATATAAAATCATCCCATTGTCAAGCTCTGTTTTCACTGGATTGTCAATTTCCAAAACTTGTATTTTCCCGAGTGGGGGCATTATTGTTCTGTCGATGCTAGTTGTTTTACTCGTTTCAGAATTTATCATTTTTTTCTTTTTTCAAATAATACAACGTGTTCACTTTGTTTTTGTTAAATAAGCGGGCTGCCGTTTGCCGAATGTTTTCGGTAGTAACGGCCTGATATTTATCTACCTCGTAGTTGAAAAGTGCTGCATCGCCAAGCATTTCGTAATACGAAAGATTCATTGCTTTTTGTAAAACCGAAATTTCCGAAAAAATAAGGTTGGCTTCGACTTTGTTTTTTATTTTTTGCACTTCCGAATTTTCTATTGTGCCATTATTTATGTTGTTCAATTCGTCGAAAACAGCATCTTCTGCAGATTCTATTTCAACGTGGTCGTACAGCTTCCCGCTGACAATAAACAAACCGCCATCTAGGTCCCCTGTAATAAAGGCATTGAGTTCGGAAAACAACCGGCGTTCTTTCACGAGTTTCTGATACATACGTGAAGAATTCCCGTTTGAAAGCAAGTCGCTAATAAGATCGACAGTGTAATAATCGTTGTCGCTGCGTTTGGGCAAATGCCATGCAAAATATAATGCATTTTGGGGCACGTTGCGATAAACCGTTTTGTGTCGAGCTTCGGTTTGTTCAGGCTCTTGCTGATAGTTTCTTGTCAACGATTTTCCTCTGCCGATTGTCCCAAACCATTTATCACTCAATGTTTTAATCTCTTCAAACCGAACATCACCACTAATAGCCATTATGGCATTATCGGGGTTGTAATATTTTCTATAAAAATCTTTAACGTCATCAATAGTGGCTTTTTCTATATGGCTGATGTCTTTTCCGATAGTATTCCAGCGATATGGGTGTTTTCGATATGCCAATGGCTTTAGTAGCAGATATACATCGCCGTAAGGCTGATTCAAATAATTTTGCTTGAATTCTTCGATAACTACTTGTCGTTGTACCTCCAAACTTTCACGATTAAAAACCAGCGATAACATACGATCCGACTCAAGCCAAAAAGCGGTCTCAAGATTGTTCTTCGGAATGGTAAGGTAGTAATTGGTGAAATCGTTGTTGGTAAAAGCATTGTTGTCGCCTCCGGCAATTTCGAGCGGTTCGTCGAATTTTTTAATGTTTACCGATCCACCAAACATCAGGTGCTCAAACAAATGGGCAAAACCGGTTTTGTCGGGGCTTTCGTCGCGTGAGCCAACTTTGTAAAGAATATTCACAGCTGCTATCGGCGTGGTTTTGTCGTGGTGAACAATAACGGTGAGGCCGTTATCTAAAATAAAGCGATTGAATTGTATCATTCTGTCGTTTTTATATCGAAAAAAAAATCTCTTTTCGCAAAGTAACGTAGATTAATCTGCTAAATTACTTTTTCTATCGGGTTTCTCTTGATCTTTCTTCCGCTGTTTTATTTGGAAAAATACTGTTACACTATGGTTCGCCATTTTGCGTATCGAATTTTTATATGCTTTGGTTTTATTTTTATGGCGGACGGACGGGCTTTCCGTTGTAGTCCTCGCCCCAAAGTTGTTTCGGCTATTGCGTTTGCAGGGGCTTCCTGCCGTCAGCCCTGCCTCCGCAAGCCTCAATCAACTTTGGTGCTGCGGGCTGCCACTCCAATCCCTGCCGCAATCCATGTTCCATTCGTAGCCAAAACGATTATATAATCGCAAACCTATTTCCTCAAACAATGCCAATCATACAAACTTCATAATCAGTAGTATCTGCTCTTTTACCGGATAGCAGGGGAAACTACTCATATGCTATATCATAGAATTTTGTTGTTGTCGTACTCATGAAATATGTGTACCTACGATGTGTTTATTTCAATATTTGTAATGCCACAATTCTAAGCCGGAGTTAGTACCGACTCATAAAAAATTAGTGAATCATAGGATTTTTTCTCCCAATGCCGCTGAACAAAATGCAATAAACGGTTACTTTTTTAATTGTTTTAACAATGCCATATTAATTTTTCGGGCAACAAAAGGCCCTTCGTAAACAAATCCGCTATAAAGCTGAATAAGATCGGCACCGGCAGCAAACATTTCAAGGGCATCGTCAGGTGTAAAAATACCTCCCACACCGATAATAGGAAAAGCATTGCCGGAATTTTCAGAAAGATAACGCACCACTTCGAGCGCTCTTTTTCGTATCGGTTTTCCACTAAGTCCACCCTTGCCAATGACAGTAACATTGTGGGGAGAAGTTTTCAAACCTTCACGACTTACAGTAGTATTCACTGCCACAACACCGGCAATGCCTGTTTTTATTACTATTTCGATAACCTCATCTAATTGCACCTTATTCAAATCGGGCGAAATTTTCAACAAAACCGGTTTTGGACTGGGTTTGGAAAGATTAACTTTTCCGATTCTCGATAATATTTCGTTCAAGAACCGTTGATCTTGTAACTCCCGCAAATTATTGATATTGGGACAGCTAACATTAACCACAAAATAATCGGCTACATCAAAAAGTCCTTCAAAAAGCGCAACGTAATCGTTAACGGCTAGCTTATTTGATGTATTGGAATTTTTACCGAGATTAACTCCGATAACAGCATCGGTTCTGCGCCTGCCAAGATTATTTTTAACGGTTTCGAGTCCTTTATTATTAAAGCCCATTCGGTTAATCAATGCTTTATCTTCGGGTAATCTGAACAAACGTTGTTTGGGATTACCCTTTTGGGCATTAGGTGTAACTGTACCCGTTTCGATAAAACCGAAACCCAATCCAGCCAGTTCGTTGAAAAACTCTCCGTTTTTATCAAAACCAGCGGCAATACCAACACGATTTTTGAAATGAAGTCCGAAAAGTTCTTTTTCGAGACGAACATCTTCAACTGCAGCAAAATGCTTGAGTAGAAAAGCTAAACCTGGTATTTTGAAAAAAAAATTAAGCATAAATATAACTATCCGATGTACCTTTTCCGGGTCGAACAAAAAAAACAGAGGACGTACGTACTGTTTATAAAACATTATTAATCGGCCTTGGTCTCTTCTTTGCTATCTTCCCCTTCATCCGTATTTACCGACTCCTCCTTTTTATCTTTACTTTCTTCTTCTTTGGTGAAATCAAGCAAATCGTTTTCAAGCAAAATATTATACCATGTAAATACTTTTTTTATATCCGAAACATATACCGCATTTTTATCGTAATCGGGAAGCACTTTTTCAAATAGTATTTTTAAGTCCTCACCACTCATTTTTTTTACCTTATCAACCGTTTTACCTTCTTGTACTTTATGAAGTTTTTTCAGAACATCGGCAAGTGGAACATCGTCGGTTTTAGTATAGATGCTTATTTCGTGCAACGAACTGATATGCTGATGCGAAAAGGCAGGTTGCTTTTTGCCGTCAATTAACGACTCAACAATAACATTGTTTTTTGCTTCGCCTACAAGCTTATATAGACCATGTTTCCCCGATATCGAAAGAATTTTGCTTAAGTCCATGTTTCAAATTTTATGCAAAAATAATTTTTTTATTCTTTAATAATACAAATGTAAATTTCGGATATTAATTTTCTCCCCTTTTTTTACATTAATTACATTCTGTTACTTGCGAATTTATAATTTTGCGCCTTTATAGCCAAAACCGGAAATATGGTTTTCAGCAGTATCAGTTTCTTATTGTATTTCTTTCCGATTTTTCTCGGAATCTATTACCTTTCGCCGAAAGGGCTGAAAAATTATGTCGTACTACTTTTTAGCATCTTTTTTTATGCTTGGGGCGGACCCAAATTTATCTTTATTTTACTGGCATCGGTTTATGTTAATTTTTTAATCGTAAAACAACTCGACAAATCCGAGAAACATTCCACAAAACGTTGGTTAACAGGACTTTCAATAGCAATAAATATTGGACTACTCGCGTATTTCAAATATGCTAATTTTTTTGTGGAAAACTTCAACGCAAGCTTGCAACATTTTGGATTTAGCACTGTTGAATGGGTTAAAGTGGTGCTTCCTATTGGTATTTCGTTTTACACTTTTCAAACACTTACCTATTCTGTCGACGTTTATCGTAATGTGCACAAACCTTTAAAAAAAGTATCTGACTACGCTTTGTATATCATTATGTTTCCACAACTGATTGCCGGACCTATTGTGCGCTACACTTTTATTGCCGACCAAATTGTTGACCGCAAAGCCGATTATAACGATAGACTTGTGGGTTTTTACCGTTTTGCCATCGGGCTAGCAAAAAAAGTACTGATAGCCAATGTAATGGGAGCAAAGGCCGATGCCATCCTCTCTATGAATTTCAGCCAAATCGACAGCACTACTGCCTGGATAGGAATACTTGCTTATACTTTTCAAATTTATTTCGACTTCTCGGGTTATTCCGATATGGCTATTGGTTTGGGCAGGATGATTGGTTTTAAGTTTCCCGAAAACTTCAACAACCCATATATCTCAAAAAGCATAACAGAATTCTGGCGTCGCTGGCATATGACCCTCGGCGACTGGATGAAAAACTATTTGTATATTCCCATCGGAGGAAACAGAGTTAAAACCAAAAGACGACTTTATTTTAACCTATGGTTTGTTTTTCTCGTGTCGGGATTTTGGCACGGCGCAGAGTGGAATTTTATTATCTGGGGAGCTTTTCATGGTACTTTTCTTATTATCGAACGATTGTTCCTGTCGAAATGGCTACACAAAGCCGGGAATGCAGTTAGTGTTTTATATGCTTTTTTTGTAACCGTAATGGGCTGGGTAATTTTCCGTATCGAAGATTATAGGTCGGCTTTTATCTTTTACGGAAAGTTGTTTAGCTTTAAGTTTTCGCCTTTGAATTGGTCTGACAACCATGACTTTTTTACTTTTTTTATCTTAGCAGCTCTTTTTTCGTTTTTCGTTTTGTTACCGGGAGGAAAAAAATTTCAACAAAATATTTTTTATGCCGATTATAACAAACGAAAATTGGCGCTTATGTTCGTCGTGTCGGTAATTTTGCTGGTGCTTTCCGTTGCCGGAATCACCACAACCGGCTTTAATCCTTTTATTTATTTTAGATTCTAAAGATGAAAAAAGGGGGAAACATAGCGTTTGTTTTATTTGTCGTTATAATGATGATATTGTTTTTGCCTATTGCTCAACAAGTTATCCGTTTTCACAAAACTAAACCACTCCACGGAGCTATTATAAAATATAAGCAACCCCAATTAGATACTTACAATTGGCTTTCGGGAAATTATCAAGATAAAATGGAAAAATATCTGAATCAGAATTTTGGATTTAGAAATATTTTGGTTCGCCTCAACAATCAGTTATATTTTTGGTTGTTCAAAGAAGCCAAAGCAAATGATGTTATCATCGGAAAAGATAATTATCTGTACGAAAAAAGTTATATTGATGCTTATTATGGAAACGACTTTTTGGGAAAAGATACAATCAATGCGGAAACCCGCAAGTTGAAAGCCATACAGGATACCTTACATAAACAGGGAAAACTGATAATTTTGGTGTTTGCACCCGGTAAAGCAAGCTTCCTTCCAGAGTACATCCCCGACAGATTAAAAACAAAGAAAAAATTAACTAACCACGATTACTATGTGAAAAGAGCTAACAAACTTGGCCTTAATTATATCGACTTTCGCAACTGGTTTTTGAAAATGAAAGATACGTCGCGCTATCGTCTATATCCTAAAACAGGTATCCATTGGAGCTATTACGGTGCAGCGTTATCAACCGATTCGCTTGTGCGTTATATTGCGTATAAACAGCATATCACCTTGCCCAATATCGTATGGAAAAATATTAAAATTTCGCGCAAACTCCGTAATGTCGATCGCGATATCGAGTTGGGTATGAATTTGTTATTCCCTTTGTCGAATGTTCCTATGCCATATCCCAAATTGGAAATACAACACTCAAACAAGGCAAGCCAGCGTCTGTTGGTGATTGCCGACAGCTATTATTGGCAAATTTATAGTTCCGGTATTCCCCAAAAAGTTTTTCGCAAACAACAATTTTGGTTTTATAACAAACAGGTACGCCCTCTGCGAAATGGCCGATTACTTTATACCGACGAACTTGATTTTAAACAAGAAATGGAAAATCAAGACATTATCGTATTATTGTGTACCGAACCCGTGCTTAAAAGATTTTTCTGGGGATTTATCGACGACCTATATAATATGTTTTATCACCCTGCTATTTTTAACAAAACACACGCAAAAAAAATTGTCGATAAAAAAATTATAAACCGGATAATTTATGGTATCCGTAACAACGCCAAATGGTTTGAAATAGAAAAAGAAAAAGCATATAACAAGAATATTTCGATAGATTCGATGTTGAAAATTGATGCCGTTTACATTATTAATAAACGAAACGAAAAGTAAAATAATGCAAGTTTAAAGAATATTGTGATGTATCAGGAAAGGAAAAATACTTAAATTAACAAACAAGCAGTTTTCTTTTTTATCAACTTGTTGACTAATTATTACTTTTGTCGAAACAAAAACAATAAGCGAAATGTACACTACAAAGGATTTACCAAAGATTACCACCCATGTGCTTCAAGAGATGAAGCTAAAAGGTGAAAAAATAGCTATGCTCACCGGTTACGATTACTCAATGGCCCGTTTGCTCGACGAAGCGGGTATTGATGTTATTTTAGTGGGCGATTCTGCCTCCAACGTTATGGCCGGTAATGCCACCACGCTACCCATTACGCTCGATCAAATGATATATCACGCCTCCTCCGTAATGCGTGGTGTAAAACGTGCCCTCGTCGTTGTTGACCTGCCTTTTGGAACCTATCAGGGCAACTCAAAAGAAGCGCTCAACTCAGCTATCCGTATTATGAAAGAATCGGGTGCTAACGCTATAAAACTTGAGGGTGGTAAAGAAATTGTGGAATCTATCGATCGTATTCTAAGCGCAGGTATTCCGGTTCTCGGACACCTCGGCCTTACTCCGCAGTCAATTAATAAATTTGGAACCTACGTGGTACGCGCTACCGAAGAAAAAGAAGCTGCCAAATTAGTTGATGATGCGAAAATTTTGGAGAAATCGGGTTGTTTCGGTATCGTTCTCGAAAAAATTCCCGCCAGCCTTGCTACCCAAGTAACAAAGGTCGTTAAAATCCCTACTATTGGCATTGGAGCAGGACACGAAGTTGATGGCCAGGTACTTGTGCTGCATGATATGCTCGGTATTAATCAAGAGTTCTCTCCCCGCTTTTTGCGACGCTACCATAACCTACACGATGAAATCATAAAAGCTTTTCTTGCTTATATCCACGATGTTAAAACTGTGAATTTTCCAAGTAACAAAGAACAGTATTAAATCTGTTACCCTTTTTTGCATAATGGAAAATTCCGAATGGAAAAAATTGTCAAAACGTATTCTTTACGAAGACAATCATCTGATTGCTATCAACAAAATGCCATCGGAAATTGTTCAAGGCGACAAAACCGGTGATACTCCACTTAGCGAAGATGTAAAAGCTTATTTGAAAGAAAAATACTATAAACCTGGCAATGTTTTTCTTGGTGTCGTTCATCGCCTCGACCGTCCGGTAAGCGGGGTGGTGATTTTTGCCCGCACCGGTAAAGCATTGAGTCGTATGAATGAATTGATGAAGCAACGAACCATAAAAAAAACCTATTTGGCTATTGTAAAAAACAAGCCACCGAAAAATACCAATACGCTTACCCATTTTCTTGTGCGCAACGAAAAAAAGAATAAATCATTCGTCAGCACACATCCGGTGGTAAATAGCAAAAAAGCAGTGTTGTCGTATCGACTTTTATATTCTTCGGAAAATTATCACTTGCTCGAAATATACTTGCACACCGGACGTCATCACCAAATAAGAGCACAACTCGCCGCTATCGGTTGCCCTATAAAAGGCGATTTGAAATATGGGTTTCCACGCAGCAACAAAGATGCCTCTATCAGCCTTCATGCTTTATCAATACAGTTTAACCATCCTATTAAAAAAACGGAAATAAAAATTATTGCACCCCCATTTCGCAACGTACTTTGGAATTATTTCCGAAACCGTATCAAACCGGATGCCCCATAATATATCAATTATGTTGAAATTTTGAAACAACTATAAAAAAACGATTATTCTCAAGTCAATTAAAACAAAAATATCAGTTTATAAAATATGTTGACACTAAATTAAATTGAAAACTATTAAATTTAGTGTATGGAAAAACATAGAAAAGCAAAAAAAATCTTCACCCATCTTGCAAATCCATAGTCATATAATATTCACATACAGGCGAATGCAGATTAAAAGTTTACATTTGGGGCACTACTTTTGTTTTACGTACAAATAGATGAGGTTTAAACTTTAACACGTCATAGATTGATTGTTGGTCAACCGAAGGGCGTGTAATTAATTTTGCATAAATCTTTTTATCTTCTTTTTTGTTAACACTTGTTAGTGATAGTTGTTGACTTTTCATTTTTTTCAACAATTGTTTTTCATGAATAGTTAATGCCTGACGATTTTAGTTTAAGGCGTATATACCGTCCTATCTGATATGCTACAATACCTATCCATGCGGTTCTATAAATTTATCAATTTGATGATAAATGGGGCGGACATTTAAATCGGTTTTCAAAAACCTGAAGCAAACTTCTACGTCTCTTGTCATATTATACAAATTC
>QIKE01000015.1 GCA_003232915.1 Bacteroidota bacterium
TGGGCCGGACTTCTTTATGATAAAAAAACTGTAATGACGATTGCCGGTTTTTTGTCACCGCCCGTTGAAAGGTAAGCGTTTTCAGCGCTTGCTTTTTTTGTAATTATTGTAACGAAAGTATATCAATTGCCTGTTGTATTTCTACAATTTCATTATCGTCTTTTTGATACCCAATTTTTATCCTTTTTATACTTAAAACGGGATAAATTTATACATTTTCGGAGAAGAAAAAACTGCTTGCAAAAGATTATGAAACCCGTGACAAATTTCATATGTAACCGGATTTTTCTAATCACTTAATCAAAAATACAAGGCCGATTTAAAGAATTTTTAAAGAATTTATTGACATTAAACCTCTAAGACGTATAAATTCGACGAACAAAAGAATGATTAAAGAACTCCGAAGGAGCGTAATATTAATAGCCACGGGTGTTAAACCTGTGGAATAATGGCTTTGCCATTCCACGGGTTTAACCCTTGGTACAAAACATGTCAGCACCGTTTTGTCATAATTTTCGATAGCGGAGCCGAAAATTATGACAAAACATAAAACTAAATAGATCAGTAAGATACACAATTATAAACAGATGAACTTTCGATTTTTTAAAAATGAAAATGTCCTGATTTATCCCGTGTGATGTATAAACGGTAAATATTGATATACCGGAAAATACCCCACCAACGACTCAATATTTTTCTCCCTACTGAACCTGATTGGTTATAGAAGGGTAAGCACCTTTGATAATGACCACAACTACATTTATTACTGAAACATTGATATTCTAAATATCTATATAAAATTGACGTAATTTCTATTACTTAGCGTTTCGATTGGAATACGACTAGCGTTCCTTACAAATAGTTTCCACATTTATTACAATAATCAGGTTTAAGTTTAATTATTTCATATAGATTTTCAACCGTTCACAAGGTGCTTCCTTTGTGTCCAACTTACCCTCCCATTTTTCATTCACTTTTCTGTCGTAAACTTTGGTTTCTCTTGGGTCTGTTTTCATCTTTTGAGGGCGGAACAAAACTGAGGCTACTGTTTTTGGGATGTCTATATTTTTGACAAATATTAAGCCGGTTTGTAATGTTAAAAAGCAACATGATAGGAAATAATAGATTTAATAAATATTCAAATATTTTTTATAATAGATTCTTATCTCTTTGATATTCTGTAGGTAACGTTTGATTGTGATTTGATTAAAAATTCTTAAAAATTTAATATTGCAATATTCAATGTGCTAACTATGTCATTTCGGCTGAGTAATTACAAGAGGTTTACGCTCGGGGAACTCGAAGACGCCTTTGACAAAAACATTGAATATTTTACCGATTAGAAAACCGGTTTCTACTGTTTGATTGTACGGCAAAGGACGGAAAAATAGGAAAACCGGCTGAAAATTCAAACTCAGTGCCTTGATACACTCAAATACGGGAACAATGATGAATGTTTTAACTTAATTGGAATAAGCTGTTATATTGTAAGTTACACATCTTTCTGATTGTTTTCAAGGCTTTGTGTCGATTTATGAAAAATGAAATGAAAAAAGGCTTTGTAAAAATATTATACCGGTTATCTATTTATTAGCAACGGTACGGTTGGAAAGTCCAAACTTGTAGTAACGGATTAAGAAAAACAAAGATTGTTTTATTGTATATCTGTTGTTTATAAAAGTAACACCCGTTTAAACAACAATGTCTTTTGTGTCAACAACTTTTCAGGAAGTTTGTCTATTTCATTCCTCAAGACGATTGAGACGCAAATAGTTAGCGTTTGTTACAAACGTCAATTTTTTCGTTAGGCACCCTTTTAGGATTAATGGTTTAGATTAGTAAACTCAAATCTTTACAAGCCTCGAACTTGACGTTATCAGGATAAGAATATCAAAAACAGATGGTTTTTTTGCTGAGACTAGTGACTAATGGTTTCTGAAACTTCCGGCAATTTCTTCTGTGATTATCAATATTTATCGTAAACCTTTAACATTAGAAATACCGGCTACAAAATCTTTTAGGTAAAAGGGTTCGAAATAGACAACATCTTCGAAATTGTGGTGTAAAAATTTTTCCTGAGCAAGATGAGTCATAAAAATTGCCGAAAGAAGAGTTTCTTCATCAAAAACAACATTGCGATTTTTGTCGAATACCGATTTGCATTTGTTCGCACCGTCGCCTGCAAATATTATTTTATGATTTTGTAGCAAGTCCGCAAACGAGCTTTCGTCAACAACAACGGCTTCCGTTTTTCTAATTTCTTCAAGGTTAACATTATAAACGGCTGAATATACTTCCATCCGGCGGGCATCTATCATCGGACAAAAAAGTACTTCTTCGGTATATTTATTTTGTTGTTGACAATGTTCAATCATTGCTGTTGCAAGTGATTTTAAAGTATTTACGGAAATAAGCGGTTTGTCGAGGGCAAAAGCAAATCCTTTAGCCGTGGAAACTCCGATACGCAATCCCGTATACGATCCTGGCCCTTTGCTTACGGCAATTGCATCAATTGAATTAAATGAAATACCGGCTTCTTTCAATACTTCCTTTGCAAAAACAGTAACTTTGGTAGCGTGTGAGTTTTTAATTTGCGATTCGCGAATACTTAACACCTTGTCGTTGCATGCCAAAGCCACTGAGCATACTGTAGTAGCTGTTTCTATCATCAATATTTTCGACATTTTTACTTTAAGAAGTTAGTCCTTTTTTTCGGGTTTGAACAAATCTCTTTTGCTCACTTTTTCAATTTTATCACCATTGCGTAAGGTTTTTGATATGGCACGATAAGGAGCCACAACAACTTCCTCGCCTTTTTTTAAACCTTCGAGAATTTCGATGTACATATTGTCCTGAATTCCTGTTTTAACTTTTTGCAAACGCGCTTTTCCAGCATCGAAAACAAAAACATATTCGGGATTTGTTTCTTCGATTGCCGTATTGTTTTTTTCTTTGGATTCTTCTCTCTTTTGTATTGCCGTTTTTATTCTTCCGGTTGAGTCGGCACGAGTAGTTACCGCCTGTATAGGAATGCTTAAAATGTTTTTTGCCGTTTCGGTTTGAATTTCTACAGTAGCTGACATACCAGGCCTGAAAGGCGATTTTATTACGTCCTTTTTACGAATTAAATCCTTGTACGACGATTTTAGCATTCTTATTTTCACGTCGAAATTGGTAACTTGGTCGGCACTTACGCCGGTGGTGTTGGCCGAAGTGGCTATTTCGGTTACAATTCCTTTGAATTTTCTGTCGAGATAGGCATCCACTTCAATAAGGGCGGTATCTTTTAATTTTACACTTACAATATCGTTTTCATTTACTTCAACATTTACTTCCATCATATCAAGGTTGGCAATACGCATAATTTCGGTACCGGCCGAAAATTGCGAAGCACCTGTAACCCGTTCGCCAACTTCTACGCTAAGTTTTGAAACAGTGCCGTTTTGAGGTGCATAGATATTGGTGCGATTTAGATTTTCAGCTGCTTCGTTTACTTGAGCTTGCGTACTTTTTACTTGAAACTGACTGGCTTTATAGCTTTCTTTAGCAGCTTTTACTTCGGCTGCTGCCACTTCATAAGTAGATTTAGCAGCATCGAAATCGGCATCTGATATCACCTCTCCTTTCCATAATTTATTGCTGCGCTTAAAATCAAGATTGGCTTTCGTAAACTGTGCTTTGACTTGTGTCAATCGGGCTTTCGCATTTGCCTCGTTAGCCTGCGACGTTTTTAAACCCGCTTTTATTTGCTCATAATTCGAAATATAAATTTTGGGGTCAATCTTGGCCAATTTCATTCCCTTTTTTACAAATTCTCCTTCTTTTACAAACAATTCAACTACTTCTCCCGAAATATACGGGCTAATTTTTATGTCTTTGGCAGGCTGTATTTTTCCGTTAGCCGATACGGTTTCAATAATGCTGCGACGCTGTACCTTTTCAACCGCTACCTTTATATGTACCGAATTACGACTTTTGTTAATGGCCAAACCTACAATCACGGCGAGTACTATTATCGACAGGATAACAATCCATGTTGTTTTATTTTTTTTCTTCGACATGGTCTTTTTATTTTTTGTAATTTTTACAACAGCGAAGATAGTAAATTAAGTTTGTATAATAGTTAAATAATTTTAATGCGTGGACACTAGCACCGTAAAAAGTAATTTGGCTTTGCCGTGATTAAAAATAATTATCTGTAATTTGTTGTAATCTATTGTAATTGATTTTCCTGTAATGCGATAAAGGAGCAATTTTATGCCGCAGGAAATTTCACTATTTCACCTATAATATTAAGTCATAAAAAATTAGGGATTCCACTACTGAAACGTGCAAAATTGCGTGTCGGTACGTTGGATAAGTACAAAAGCAATTTAACTATCTTTGTCGAAAAAATTTTACAAATGAATCAACAATCTGTCAGGGTACGATTTGCCCCAAGTCCTACGGGGCCTTTACATATAGGAGGGGTAAGAACCGCACTTTATAATTATCTTTTTGCAAAAAAAAATGGAGGAAAATTTATTCTCCGTATCGAAGATACCGATCAAAACCGTTTTGTTCAGGGTGCCGAAGAATATATTGTAGAATCGTTTGCATGGTGCGGCATTGAATTCGACGAGGGTCTAACAAAAGGCGGGCCTTTTAGTCCATATAAACAGTCGGAACGAAAACAAATTTATGCTGAATATGCCAGAAAACTTATTGAAAACGGATCGGCTTATTATGCTTTCGACACTCCCGAAGAATTATCCGTACTGCGAAAACAATACGAAACAAAAAAAAAGACGTTTACCTATAATTGGCGAGTACACAATGTGTTGAATAATGCGTTGGCTTTTGGCAAAGAAAAAACCGAACAAATTATAGCTTCGGGAATACCTTATGTGATACGTTTTAAAATGCCTGAAAATCGGACTATTGTGATGGACGACTTAATACGGGGAAAAGTGGAGGTAAACACTGTCGTACTCGACGATAAAATTATTTTTAAATCGGATGGGATACCTACCTACCATCTTGCCAATGTGGTTGACGATCACTTAATGGAAATAAGTCATGTAATTCGTGGCGAAGAATGGTTACCGTCATTACCATTACATATTTTACTTTACAAAGCTTTGGGATGGGAGACCCCGCAGTTTGCTCATCTGCCCCTACTGCTTAAACCCGATGGTAAAGGAAAGTTGAGTAAGCGCGATGGCGATAAATTGGGATTTCCGGTTTTTCCCTTGCAGTGGAAC
Source organism: Bacteroidota bacterium (assembly GCA_003232915.1). Taxonomy (GTDB): domain Bacteria; phylum Bacteroidota; class Bacteroidia; order Bacteroidales; family F082; genus Sulfidibacterium. The sequence continues at coordinate 5,244 of QIKE01000015.1, forward strand.
AATCCCAAAACGGGTGAAACAACACGCAGTTATTGCGAAGACGGCTATTTTCCCGAAGCATTTATTAATATGCTAGCTTTACTCGGTTGGAATCCAGGCGACGAACGTGAATTATTTACTCTTGATGAACTTAGCCGTATTTTTTCTCTCGACAGGGTGGGTAAGTCGGCTTCGCGTTTCGATCCTGACAAAGCCAGATGGTTTAACCATCAATATCTTATCAGGAAAAATAATGAAGAACTTACGCTACTATTTTTACCCGTACTTATAGAAAAAGGCGTTCTTACCGACTCATCTTTCGTTGCAAAAGTGGTGGGATTAATCAAAGATAGAGCATATTTTGTCGGTGAGTTTTGGGAACAAAGCTATTTCTTTTTCAAAGCTCCCGACGAATACGATGCCAAGGCTGTAAAAAAACACTGGAAAATCAAAAGCTATTACCATATGGTGGAGTTAAAAGAAATTTTGATAAATATTGATGACTTTTCGTCGGAAAACACCGAAACTATTATAAAAAATTGGATTACTGAAAAAAAATATGGAACCGGTGCGGTACTAAACGTTTTTCGTTTGCTGATAGTGGGAGGTTTAAAAGGCCCGCATCTTTTTGATATTATTTCGCTGTTAGGACAGCAAGAAACTGTATGGCGTATCGAAAAAGGTTTACACGAATTAGGGAGAAATGAATAGGTATTTTAAAACAAAAAGAAATTATGTCGATTATTTCAATTGAGGGAATGGAGTTTTTCGCCTATCATGGATGTTTTAAAGAAGAAAAAATTATTGGGACCAAATTCAGAATAGATATTTTCCTTGAAGTGGATACCACCAAAGCCGAGCAAACCGATAACTTGTTCGATACAATAAATTACCAAAGTGTTTATGCTGTGGTGAAAAATGGAATGGATACGAAATCGAATTTGCTGGAACATGTAGGCCGCCGTATTCTAAATAAAATACAAGCCGAATTTTCCGAAGCACTACACATACGCCTTAAACTCCGAAAAATTAATCCTCCTCTTGGCGGTAAAATTGATTTTGTAAGCCTTGAAATGGAAACTTGATTAGGTCTTTTTTCTATACTCATTGTTGTAGCAAATAAACTACAAAGTTCTATGAAAAGGCAAAGAAAAAGCCTTCATCCCCTGAGGCGGGTGCTGAAGTTTAGGGGATGAAAGGCTTTGATTAAGCAAGGCTGAGGTTAGTATAAACTTCTGAAAGTTTATGAGGGCTTTCGTATTTTACTAATTTTACTTTTTCGCTCTTTTCGAGACAAACAGGGCAGTATTTCATTTTTACAGGATAAACATAATCGCATTTATCACAATAATAATACGATATTTTTGTTGCTCTTCTTCTTTCCTTTAAAACGTAAATCAAACCTACTAAAGGAGTAAAAATAAGACTGATTAAAAAAATTTTATAACCTTCACTACTGTGCTCAATACCCAAAATGGTAATTATAAAGGTAATGACCAAATAAATGCCGATAATAATAATTAACATGATTTTATAGTTTAAAATTGCAAATAGCTATAGCAATTTATGGGCCAAAAAAAACAAAACATTGGAAACGTGATAAATACAAATCCTGATGATCTATAAAACAATAAAAGTTTTTAAAATCGGATAGTAGAAACCTACGAAAACGTAAGTTTTTTAAACATAATGCTCATATATTATTGGTTTATTTTTGTCTTCGCCGCCCTTCCGTTGCCAAAATCTCCCTCTTTTCATTATCTGATAATCTTATTCTATTAATGATTTCTTCTTGAGTGCGATAACAAACTACGCTATTTTTTTCTCATTAAGCTAAGGTATATATACTATAATGCATAAATTTAGTTTTTTCTTAGCGTCAATTCAATGGCTTGTTTCTTTTTTGTTAAGTTGCATAAGATTGCAACTAAATCGGAAAAAATTTAGCAATGCAAAAAAATGATTTTATTCTTGCAAGGACAAGTAGAAAAAAGGAAATATAGAATTTTCAATTTCCGTTGATACCGTAAATTTTGTATATTGCTTATTTTAGCCGTTGTAAAACGGAAATCCCTTTATTTACGGTACCAAACCATAAATTTCCTTGTTTGTCTTCAACAATACTGGTAACCCAGTCGGACGATAATCCGCTGTCGGCATTAAAAGTTTTCCAAGTGTTGCCGTCGTATTCCGAAACACCAAATTGTGTGCCGAACCACATGTTATTTTTACTGTCTTCATAAATGTTTTCCACATTATTATTAACCAATCCTTCGCCTGTGGAAAAAGAAGTATAATTAGTTCCGTCGTATTTCAATGTGCCTGCCATACTACCAAACCAAATGTTGTTTTGGTTGTCATCGTAAACAGTAAAAACAAAATTGGCCAAAGCATTTTGTGAAAGATAGGTTAACCAAACATTATTATAAAATTCAGAAGCGCCAAATTCCGTCCCAAACCATTTATGATCGTTCTGGTCAACCATAACGCCTCTAACAATATTATTTACCAAACTTTGACCGGCTTCTTTAACGTAATACGTCCAGTTTTCTCCGTCGAAAACCGAAATCCCTTTTCCCGTCCCAAACCAAATTTTGTTTTCTTTGTCAACGGCAATACTTTTCACGCTGTTATATCCCAAACCGTTATTGGTATTGTAATTGGTAAACGTACTACCATCGAATTTTGAAGCGCCAAAATCGGTGCCGAGCCACAAATTCCCGCTATTGTCTATAGCCATACAATTTATCGCGTGAAAAATCAGCCCGTCGGTTACTCGCCAACTTGTAAATTTATTGCCGTCGTATTTTGAAAAACCATAATTGGTACCTATCCAAATATTGCCTTGAATATCAACTATCATGCAAGTTACCTCATTGTTTACCAGTCCGTTACCAGCTTTGTAATATACCCAACTTTCTTGTGGTGTGGGTGACGTGGTTGTGTTACACGATGATATCCATAATAAGCTAAAGCCAAGTAGTATGACTGCGAAACTAAAATAAAACATTTTTTTCATGATAAGGATTTATTTTTGCCAAGGGTGAGTTTTATACGTGAAACAACAATATCAATAGCCACCTTGTTTTTACCTCCCTGTGGAGTAATACCATTGGCATATTGCTTTGCAGGTTCGATAAATTGTTGATGCATCAATTTTACAAATTTGTCGTAATGTGTCAGCGCTTCTTCATACGTTCTTCCTCTTTCCGAAATGTCGCGCCGAAGAAAACGTATCAAACGATCGTTGCTATCGGTGCTGACAAACAGTTTGATGTCTATCGGACTTCTTAGTTCGGGATTGGTAAGGATAAGAATTCCTTCAATGATAACAACTTCCGGTGGCCGTATCAAAAAAGTTTCGTTTCCCCGTGCGCAGTCAACGTACGAATAGGTAGGCATCTTGATTTCGTGGCCGTTTTTCAGCATCTTTATATGGTGGTTCAATAAATTCCATTCGATAGAATTGGGATGATCGAAATTAATTTTATCTTTATCTTCTAACGAAAGATGTCCGTTATCATAATAATAAGCATCCGGAGGAACAACAGCTACAGAATCTTTGGGCAAAGCTTCTACAATTTTTCTTACTACGGTGGTTTTTCCAGAACCTCTACCGCCTGCGATTCCAATAATTAACATATAAGTATTGTATCTATTGTTTCCAATTCAAAAATAGAAAAAATATGAATGAAAAAAATATTATTTTAGTAGGTTACATTTCGCTTTAACAATTTTTATTATTTAAGGCGGCTATGGTTCCCTCCCGAAATATTTCCTTAACCGAATAGGGCTGTCCGCTTGTAGTTATGCACTGCTTTGCCATGTTCAGTAATAGCTGTAAAGTAGCTTCGTTAGGTCATGCTTTCCAGCTAAATAGCATCGGCAAAGTAATGCGGGAGCTACAGCTTCCATCCCTGCCACTGACTCGTTTGCAGTATGCAAATCAAACCAAAATAGTGCATTGTTATTATTCAGTTTATCACATTTGCATATTTTATGATAACTCCTATGAAATATTATCGTCATATTGTTTAGTTTTGCTTTCAAATCTAAAAAGACAAAAACAAAAAGCTGAAAACATGAAAAGGCTTATTTATTTATTACCGGCAGTGCTTATGCTGTCGCTTTTTGCATGTAATAGTCCGAAAAACAATATTGCATTAGTTGAAAAAGGAATATCGAAAAAGTTAAACGACCGGCGAGATGAAAACATCAGTAAAGTGGTTTATAAACTACACTTTAACCTTCCCGCAACCAAAGCTGAGCCGGTTTGGGGAAACGAGGAAATAGCGTTCGATATAAAATTTCCCGAAGAGGATATAATTCTTGATTTTCAAAACGATAAGGGAAACCTTCGCAAAGTGTTGGTTAACGGAAAAAAAATTAAAAATTACAATTTTGTAAACGGGCATATTATTTTGCCGCACAAAGCTTTTCATAAAGGACATAATTTAGTGAGTACCGAGTTTATTGCAAGCAACTTCTCACTTAATCGTAGCACCGATTATCTATACACGCTTTTTGTTCCTGACAAGGCTTCAACTGCTTTTCCTTGCTTTGATCAACCCGACATCAAAGGACAGTTTATTCTTATTCTTGATATTCCTAGAGATTGGGTAGCCGTATCTAACGGGCAGCAAACTTCTATGGAAAACATGGGACCCTTTACTCAATACGTTTTCGGACAAACCAAACCGATTAGTACTTATCTGTTCGCTTTTGCCGCTGGAAAATTTAAGGTGATAAAAAGAACCATTAAGGGACATACTTTAACACTTTACCATCGCGAAACCGACAGTCTGTTGGTTAAACAAAACCTCGACGATATTTTTTTATTACAAGCCGATGCAATTAATTGGATGGAGCAATATACCGGACTAAAATATCCTTTTCAAAAATTCGACTTTGTTCTTTTACCTTCTTTTCAATTTAGTGGTATGGAGCATCCCGGTGATGTGTTCTATCGTTCCGAAAAAATGTTTCTCGACAAATCGGCTACACTATCACAAAAGTTAGAACGTGCCCGCCTTATTGCACACGAAACGGCTCACATGTGGTTTGGTGACCTTGTAACCATGAAATGGTTCAATGATGTATGGCTCAAAGAGGTCTTTGCCAGTTTTATGGCCGGAAAAATGGTAAATCCCTCTTTCCCTACCTTTAATCACAATTTATTATTCCTAACCGACAATTTTCCCAAAGCTTATGCCGTTGACCGTACACAAGGTACTAATGCCATCGAACAACCGCTCGAAAATCTTAATATGGCAGGAACTCTCTATGGCGCAATAATTTATCACAAAGCACCCATTATCATGATGCAGCTCGAAGAAATGATAGGAGCCGAAAAATTTAGAAAAGGTCTTACTGAGTATTTGCGAAAATTTGCCTATTCTAATGCCAATTGGGACGACCTTGTGGATATACTTAATAGCAAAACCAAAAAAGATCTGAGAAAATGGAGCGACGTTTGGGTGAAACAAGCCGGTATGCCTGTGTACAAACTTACATACATTAAAGATTTAGTGTATATCGACGAATTTGATATGCAGCAAAAACTAAGATTTTGGCCTCAAAATGTAGATATGTATAAAGTTGAAAATGAAAAATATGGCGTAAAAATTGTCTTCGACGATAAACAGCAGTATCAATTTCCAATAAAAAAACAACCCGATTTGTTGTTCCTTAACGGAAATGGAAAAGTTTACGGTTATCAGCAACTCGACGACAAAAACAAAACATTTTTATTGAGTTCACAAGTATTCAGAATGCCCGTTATTACACGTACTGCCATTTATATTGATCTGTGGGAGGATATGCAGAATAAAAATACTTTGCCTCAGGAACTTCGCAAAATATTTCCCTATTTTATCAAACACGAAACCGCAGAGCCTTCCATTAATTTATTACTTTCGTACTATCAAAAGCTTTTCTGGCGTTTTACCTTACCCGACAACCGTATGGCGTTGGCAAGAAAAATGGAGCCTTTGCTTTGGAAGAAAATGGAAGAAGCTACAACATTATCCTTAAAATCAAGCTATTATAAAACTTATGTAAAAACAGCAATCACTAAAGGAGGAATAGAAAAACTGTATTCGGTTTGGCAAAAGAAAATCAAAATAAAAGGACTATCTCTATCGGTGGCCAATTACACTACTTTGGCCTATGAGTTGGCTGTAAGGAGAGCGCTACCACAAGGCAAAACTATTCCCGATGATATCCTTAAAAAACAATTACAGCGTATCACCAACCCCGACCGGAAAAAAGAAATGGCATTTATCATTCCGGCATTAAACAAAAATCCAGCTGTGAGAGCAGAATTTTTCGAAAGTCTGAAAATTCCCTTAAACAGACAACACCAACAATGGGTAATTAAAGCGGTAACCTATCTTAACCATCCGCTTGTTGCTATCTTTTCCGAAAAGTTTATCCTCCCTTCTATGGAGATGTTGCAAGGAATACAGAAAACCAGCGATGTCTTTTTTCCAAAATCGTGGCTTGATGCTGCTTTTTACGGATACAATTCAAAGCATGCTGCTGCCGTGATAAAAAAATATCTTGATAAAAATCACGACTTAAACAAAAAGCTACGACAAAAAATACTTCAGGCTGCTGACCCTGTTTTGCGTTCTGCTAATATTTTATTTAATGAAACATCCATGATTGGTTTTAAACACACAAAGGAATGATTAAAAAAGCTCCGAAGGAGCGTAATATTAATAGCCACAGGTTTAACCTGTGGAATAAAGGTTTTGCCATTCCACGGGTTTAACCTGTGGAATAATGGATTTGCCATTCCACGGGTTTAACCTGTGGAATAAAGGTTTTGCCATTCCACGGGTTTAACCTGTGGAATAATGGATTTGCCATTCCACGGGTTTAACCTGTAGTACAAAAAAATGTCAGAGCCGTTTTGGCTTGATTTTCGATAGCAAAGCCGAAAATCGTGAAAAAACATAAACAACGTATTAACAGCACATTACAAAATTATAAACGTATGAAACATCCATGATCCGCTTGGGACGGAACACACAGAAGAATGATTATAAAAGTCCCGTAGGGGCGTAATATTAGTAAACCCGACTTTCAAGTCGGGGGAATGAAAAAACGAGTAGCCTGCAGGCTGCAAAAATCGTGACAAAACTAAAATACAGGCAAGCAGTTAATTACAAAATTATAAACATATGAAAACTTATCATTAATACTCATACATTGTAAGCTTTTAACTTGACCTTTTCTGAGAAGTACAAAAAAACAATAAATTTTCTATGGGGTAATAATTAGAGAAATTATAAAGAAATATGCAAAAAAAATATGCAAAAAAAATATTTTCCGTATCTTTGCACCTCGTTTGAAAAAAACAGTGTTGCCTCCATAGCTCAGTTGGTTAGAGCACCTGACTGTTAATCAGGGTGTCCGAGGTTCAAGTCCTCGTGGGGGCGCAAAAGCACAAGCCTTGTAAATGTAATGTTTACAAGGCTTTTCTTATTATTATTGCGGGAGACAAAATATAAATAATGTTTGGTTTTTCACTGTACTATCAATCTGTTTTTGGCATATGCAAACGCACCAAGAGCAACGGCGGCGGAAGTGCCGAGTTTGCTAATGCCGACAGAAATTTTTTTGTGTAAAAAATATGATATCGTTTCGTTGCTGAATGGAACATTAATTTTTTTGGTTTCTAATTTTAAAAAATTATTGCGGCAATCGTTGTTTTCCCAGTTGTAGGCAAAAACTTCCATTCGTTTGACTTTTCCACCATCAATACGTAAAAGATGTGAGTTCATACGGTTTACTGTATATTGTAAAAACACAGGCCATGCGCCCGACAGTCCGCCACCGATAACTACACAAGTATCGGTTAGTGTAACGGCATTGGCAAGAGTTTCGCCAAGGACTTCCCCAAAAGTCTTCCATGCTTTTCGAGCTGCTGTATTGTTGCCTGCAATTTCGCCAATGGCAATACGATAGATATCGAAAGGTTCGGGGCACTTTTTAAATAGAATGCCGGCTTCTTTAACAAACAAATGTTGTATACCTCTGATACTTAGTACCTCTTCGACGCTTTGTGTCCGGTTGAGACAATTGCTCATACGGTTGATTTCGGCTGCAGCCGAATTATCGCCTCTAAAAAGTCGTCCGTTGGCTACAATACCACCTCCAAAACCTGTTCCTAACGTTATTCCGAGCAAATTGCAATATTTCTTTTGACTTTGAATGTTGATTTCAGGTAATAGGCCATGCCTGGCTTCGCCGAGCGCAAACAAATCGCCATCATTGTTGATAAAAACAGGGATTTTAAAACGGTTTTCCAGGACTTTTGCTAAAGGAACTTCTTCATCGAAAAAAGGTAGGTTTTCCAAATTGCCTATGATACCGCTTTCGTAATCAGCCGGGCCAGGAAAGCTAAAGCTGATAGCTGACGCTTTTCCTTCGCTTTTCTTTTGCAAATTTTCAAAACCCGAAATTAGTTTTTTTAAAAAATCCTCAAGATTTTTTGATGCTGTAGGTAATAGCAAACTATTATCGCTTATACGGCCGTTTTCCACAAATGAAAAAACTAAATTTGTTCCGCCAACATCAAGGGTTAAAACAGCTAAGTTAGTATGATTCATAAGATTGCACTCATTTCAAACATAATAATAATCTTTTCAAATTCTACCTTTCCCTTATTCTCCCTTGCCATGTCGCTCTCTCGTTTAATGTGCTTCCAACCAATTTTCTCCAGTATTGATGTCAACTGTTACCGGAACTTTCAAAAGCATTGCATTTTTCATTTTATTTTTCACGATGGTACTAACTGTTTTCATCTCATCACGAAACACGTCAACAACCAGTTCGTCGTGAACTTGAAGGATCAATTTCGATTTCAGTTGTTGTTTGTGAAAGGCTTCGAAAATATTAATCATAGCGATTTTAATCATATCGGCTGAAGAGCCTTGTATAGGTGCGTTGATGGCATTTCGTTCGGCGTAGCCACGAACAATAGCATTGGCCGAATTGATGTCGGGCAAATACCGGCGGCGTCCCATAATAGTTTCTACGTAGCCGTGTTCGCGTGCAAAAGCTATGGAATGGTTCATATATTTTCTTATTTCGGGATATTGTACGAAATAGCTTTTGATAATTTCGGCAGCTTCGCGGCGTGGAATTTTCAATCTTTCTGAAAGTCCGAAAGCTGAGATGCCGTAAATAATCCCGAAATTTACCATCTTGGCTTGGCGTCGCATTTCTTTGCTTACCTCAGCCGGTGAAATACAATAAATTTTGGAAGCAGTGGCCGTATGAACGTCCAAACCTTGTTCAAAAGCCTGCATCATCCCTTTGTCTTGGCTCAGGTGGGCAATAATACGTAGCTCAATTTGCGAATAGTCGGCAGCAAGCAAAACATAATCTTTGTTGCGGGGTATAAAAGCTTTACGTATTTCGCGACCTTGTTCGGTACGTATCGGAATATTTTGTAGATTAGGATTGTTCGAGCTTAATCTTCCGGTAGCTGCAACAGCTTGATTATAGGAGGTGTGTATTCTTCCGTCGCGAGGGTTTACCAACGCAGGTAAAGCATCTACATAAGTCGATTTTAGCTTGGTAAGCGAACGGTATTCGAGAATGTTTTCCACAATGGGGTGCCTATATGCAAGTTTTGTTAGCACATCTTCACTCGTTGAATACTGTCCGGTTTTAGTCTTTTTGGGTTTGGATGTTATTTTTAATTTGTTGAACAGCACTTCTCCAAGTTGCTTGGGCGACGAAATGTTGAACTCACTACCTGCCATTTCGTAAATAATTTTTTCAATTATTTTTATTTTGGCTTCGAGTTGCTGTCCTATTTCACTCAATGTATCTATGTCCACTTTTACTCCTTCGGCTTCCATTGAGGCCAACACCGGAACAAGAGGCATTTCTATTTCGTAAAAAAGTTTTTCGGTTCCGGTTTCTTTCAGTTTGTGCCCGAAAATTTGTTTTAATTGCCAAGTAACATCGGCATCTTCGGCAGCATATTCTTTCACCGTTTCCACATCTATAGTATTCATACTTAACTGATTTTTACCTTTTTTCCCTATCAAATTTTCAATAGATACGGGCTTGTAATGCAGATAAGTTTCCGAAAGCGTATCCATATTGTGTCGCATATCGGGTTGTAGCAGATAATGGGCTATCATAGTATCGAAAAAAGTTCCTTTTACATCAATATCATACCATTTTAAGATGGAAATATCGAATTTGATATTTTGCCCGGTTTTTTCGATATTTTTGTCTTCGAAAGCTTGTTTGAAAATTGCCACCGAAATAACGGCTTGCTGATAATTTTCAGAAATGGGAACGTACCAAGCTTCGTGAGCATTTACGGCAAACGATATTCCAACGAGTTCCGAATTGTTGACATCAAGGCCGGTAGTTTCGGTATCAAAACAAAACGATTTTCGGTTTTGAAGCATAGCGGCTAATTCATAAGCTTTTTCTATTGTGTCGACGAGATGGTATTGATGTGGTGTGTTTTTGATAGTTTTTATTTCTATGGCATTTTTGTTATCATCCGTCTCTTTATCAAACAAGTTTCCCTGTACTATGTCTTTGTCGGTTGGTGAAACAAAAGTGAAAAATCTTTTGGCAAAATTACGAAATTCCAGCTCTTCGAAGAGCTCTTTCAGGGCTTGTTTATCGGGTTCACCACGTTTGAGTTTTTCTTCGTCAAACACAATGGGTACATCAAGAATAATTGTGGCAAGGTTTTTCGACATAAGAGCTTGTTCGGCGTATTTTTCGAGGTTCTCGCGTATTTTTCCTTTAAGTTTGCCGGTATTGGCCAAAATATTTTCAATAGAGCCAAATTCCGAAATAAGCTTAATCGCTGTTTTTTCGCCTACTTTCGGTACACCGGGTATGTTATCAACAGCATCGCCCCAAAGTCCGAGAATGTCGATTAATTGTTTGGGATGTTCAAGTCCGTATCGTTCACAAACTTCATCAGCACCCCAAATTTCGGCTTTGTTTCCCATACGTGCCGGTTTATACATAAAAATATTTTCGGATACCAATTGTCCGAAATCTTTATCTGGCGTCATCATATAAGTTGTAAAATTTGCCTTTTCCGCTCTTTTAGCCAGTGTTCCAATGACGTCGTCAGCTTCGTAGCCGTCAACCGACAACAAAGGAATATTAAGATACTTTATAAACTTAATAATATAAGGTATGGCTACCGCAATATCTTCAGGCATTTTTTCGCGATTGGCTTTGTAGGCCTTAAAGTCGATATGTCGTTGTGTGGGCATCATCGTATCAATGGCAATGCCAATATGTGTGGGATTTTCATTTTTTAAAATATCTAACACAGCATTGGCAAAACCAAGTACCGCCGAAGTATTTAATCCTTTGGAATTGATACGTGGATTTTTGCTGAATGCGAAATAAGCCCTGTAAATCAATGCCATAGCATCTATGAGGAAGAGTTGTTTTTTTCTGTCCATAATTTTTATCTTGAAAAAACAAAGATAATGAAAATGATGAGAGAGTAATTTGGTCAAGTCATAATTGGTCGTAATTTATTGTATGTGCGTTGCCCCGTGCAATACGTCGCTTGACATATGAAATTTGAAGCACGAAAATATTTCACTGTGGAAGAATGAAAGGTTGAAGGTTTGGAAAAACCCAACTGAAAACGTTCATGTAATACCAGGAAAATAATTTACATAGCACTTAATTTCCAAGCAAAATTTACTGATTTACGCTGTTTGATGTTTTGATGTATAGTAAATAATATATTTTAATGGAGTTGCCACTAATGGATAATGTTTTTGTCCTTAAACATTTAACATAGATAATCACGGTAGTTTATATACATAATATTAATTGACATATAATCAGATGATTAACAAAATCAGGGTTTATTTCTCCTATTTTCTAATTAGCTGAGAGTTAACATTATAGATTAAACATTATAGATTACGCATTATTTTTCCCGTGATAATCAGTGTTTAATCAGTTTCGGCAGTAAAAGATAATTTTAGGCGCAACAAACACTTCGCGGGCGAAACGTCCAACAAAAATCATTATGCAACCAACCCGTATGCCGCTGTGGAAAAACCCGACAAAAAAGTTAGCGTAAAAAATATGATGCATTTTAAGTGCAACCACTTCATAGGTGTCAAACTCGGCGGGTCGAAAAATGCCGGAGCAGGCTCTTTCCACCTTTCCATATAGCTCTGGCAGTCGCTTATATAGAAAGTTGATGGTGCGAAATATTGCAACGAAAGAAAAAGCCATTTAGCACACGGGTTTTACCTTTATAGCATAATCACGCAATTGGCTACGAGATAAAATCGGCAGCATTATTTGATGAGGTATTGGTGAAACTTCGGGAACAGTTTATACACCAATGTATGCGAGCATTACAACTACTCCTTATAATTTTGCCGTTGATAACGGCGCAATGATGGAATGGTCGGAAACTTCGGGTTTTTCAATCTTCAATCAGGTAGAAAAATTTACATATCGTACTTGAAACATTATTCAATCCGAGATTAGAAAAAGTTCTACACGAATTCGAAAACGAATTTGTAGCTTTCACTCCTGTCGTAGATGCTGAGCCGAATCATTATATAAAAACAACCCGGCGTTTACTTCAAAATATCTTACCAATTTCTCTAATACCGTGTCTGAAAGAACATTTAATACTTGGGAAAATCTTTATCACTACTTGTTTATTCGCCAAATAAATAGTAATATTAAAACCATAGGGTCTAATTGATGAACCGAAAAGCCTCGAAATATTTTATTTCGAGGCTTTTTTTATGATGTTCTCACATATTAGCCAAAGTGATTACTTAAGTTTTCTCTTATTGTACTTAGTAGCAACAAGAACTATGGGTTATCTTCGGCAAACCACTCAGCATAAGCAGTAACCGTTTCGCGGAGTAAAACGTGTTTCAGTTGAATATTTTCGGGAAGTTTTTCTTTGATACGCTGTACAAAATCTATTATCATTAGCTCGCTTGTAGGTTGATAATTGAGCAATACAAGTCGTTCGTTGTATTGCTTAAGTTGGTTGATTAATGTTGATGGTGTTTTACAGCTAAGCACGAGTGCATGGTCAAATTTTTCAACAATAACTTTTCTGACAATTTTTTTCAAGTCGCCGAAATCCATTACCATACCAAGTTTAGAGTTATTATTACCGGTGATAGGCTGGCCGGCAACGCTAACCAGCAACTTATAAGAATGTCCGTGGATATTTTTACACAAGCCATTGTAGCCAGGTAATGAGTGAGCCATTTCGAATTTAAATTCTTTGGTAATTCTTATTATTGGATTTTCGGTCATCTAACGATTGGATTTAATAATTTTATAGCGATGAACAAACTGGCCGCTTTGGTTTTTCACCATCAAAATATACAATCCGCGCGGTAAAAAGCTAACATCAACGGTATTTTCTCCGTTTTTCAATTTCGACGAACCGAGAGTTTTTCCCGAAAGGGTAAAAAGTGAATAATAATAGATGTAGTTACTGCCACACTCAAAATGCAAAGTAGTGTTTACGGGATTGGGATAGACTTGCAAATTGAGTTCGGGATTATTTTTCACATCCGACGGCCCACCCCAAATAGCAGTTATATATTCGGGATGGTCGATAAAAGGATTACGATTGTGCTGATATTGATAATAAATTACATTGTTGCGGTTGCGCTCGAAACTGTCGGGTGGGTCTAATATGTTCCATTGAAGCAGTGTGGATAGTTTTCCAAGTTCCGGATTAGGATAAGTATTTACACGGTCAACTATTTCGAGGTCAGGTTCGCCGTTGTCGCCTTCGTAGCGAACGGCCATATAAAATATCATTCGGGCTACATCACCTTTTACGGCATTGCGGGGTTCAAAAGAATCATTGTCTTTGTAGCAACCGGGGGCACCGGGAACAGGATTGCCTCCGTTATCAAAATCAAGATGACCGCGAAGACCGTTTACCTGCACGTCGGCCGGTCTAATGTGGTGTACATCAGTACCACAAGGAGGTGTTGTGCCGAAGTTACCGTGTGATTTAGCCCAAACGTGTTCACGATTCCAATCGCCTTGGCTCCCGCCGTGTTGCGATTTGGCACGTGATTTACCCGAATAAATCAAAATAACGTTGTTTGAATTGCCGGGATCCCTGTCGGTGTTGCTTAAAATATTCCATAAACTACTGTAACTGTAAGTTGTGTGTCCTTTGATAATGTTGTGAAGTGTGGCTTTCAATTGACTTCCTGTTTTTCCTCCGGCAGTATTATAATACCCTGGTGGAATTTGTGAAACCGCAATAAAGGGAAGCAATAACGCTACTAATAATTTAATAATTACTTTCTTCATATCAGTATTTTAAAAAAAAACAAAATAAAAGGAAATTAATATAAGAACGAAACCCGAAAGCAAATTGATTAACGTAAGTAAAGTAAAAGCACGTTTTTTAACGGGTAGAAATACAAAAATCGAACAAAAAAACAGTGCAAACAAAAATATTTCAATTAAAGCGTTATTCAAATCAAAATTAACGAAATACAATAAAATTCCGGCAAGAAAAGTATTGATAGCTTGTGCAACCGAAGGCGCAATAAGATCACTGATACTAATAAGTTGCCAGGTCCTCTCTCCGTTTTTTATTTTAAATGTATTGAGAATAAAACGGATAGCTATTAAAAAAAATCCGGCAAACAATATGGTTTTATGAATACCATTAAGCAGATACATAAAATAGTTACCGAGCCACATTCCAAGAAATAGCGACAGAACCTGAATACCCGCAATAATTACTATGTCGATAGTCCAACGCATGATCTTATGCGAAGTAGCAAGCCCCAACGCAATAGTACCCGTTTGTGTAGCCAAAACCAAAACCAACAGTATAACGACAATTTGTTCCATAAATAAACAGACCGGATAAAAAGATATACAAAGATAACGAAAGAATATTTATGATAAGATGCAGGGAAAAAATCGGGAGCTTCTATTTTTTACTTTCCCAATTTTGTTTGTGTTATATCCTTAAGTGTCAGATCATGGCCAAGATAAAAATCAAGGATTTTTGTTTTAAAAAAATAATCGTATTTGGCAGACAAAAGATCCGATTCGGAATTTGTAAGTTTGGTTTTGGCCACATTGAAGTCGGTAGAGTTTACCATTCCGACATTGAATTTTTCTTGTGCATATTTGAAAGACTCGTGAAGCGATTCTACCGATTTTTTCCGTGCTTCATAGGTTTTATACGAAGCAACAGCATCGGTATAAGCCTGTTCAATATTTTTCCGTAAGGTGTTTTTTGCAATTTGAAGAGTCAAGTTCGCATTTTCATAATAAATCTGCGACTTTTTTATAGCGGTCGAAACCTGAAAACCGTTAAAAATAGGAATGGATAGTCTGAAGCCCATAGTAAAGTTCCGGTTGTCACTAATTTGGTTCCAGAAAGGTTTGGTAATATAAAAATCGGGATTATTGGGATTGTTGCTTTCCCTTATTTGATCGGAATAATTGTTTCCATAATTTCCCGATATGCTTAAGCGAGGACTTCTTTGCCCGCGAGAAATGGCCAAACTACGATCGGCACTTTTTAATGTGTATTCGGCACTTTTAATTTCGGGCATAATACCTACAGCAGTATTGTAAATAGAAGCTATCGGTAAAAGTTCGGGCTTGGAGGTTATTTCCAATTTGGGTTTATAAATATCAAATGGTATATCAGACTGTAAATCAAGTAATTGTTTTAGGTCGAGATAAGCCAGCATTAGCTTGTTTTTGGCATTCACAAGGTTTACTTCTTCGTTAGCACCCTGTGATTCAACGTCGAGCAAATTGCCGCGTGCAACAACACCCGCTTCTACCTGTTTTTTGGTTTTATCAATTTGTTGTTGTGTAATGTCAACCTGCCTTCGTGCATTGTTTACCAGCTCAATGTTGAAAAGTATTTGAAGATAAGCAGCGGTAATGTTCAACGAAATATCATCTCTGATTTTATCGGAATTGAATTTTTTTGCCAAATAGACGAATTGTTTTTGTCTTACATTGTTGATTAGCTGAAAGCCGTTGAACAAGGTCAAGTCGCTATTTGCAGAAAAATACATTTGTCGCGAAGTTTGATTGGAATAGCGATAAGTAGCGAGGTCGATAGATCGTCCCCAGCCTGTATTGTGCGAAACATTGGCATTAAACGACGGAAGCATACTAAGTTTGCTTTGCTGCAAATCTTCACTCGAAGATTCAACATCTAATCTACTTTGTTTGATTTGCAAATTATGGTCGAAAGCATAATTAATGCAATCTTCGAGCGACCATTGCTGTTGAGCAGAGGCGCTTTTGCCAAAAAATAAAAAAATAAAAAACGGGATTACAAACAAAAACTGCTTTTTCATAGTGTAAAAATTATTGCGTATGTTGTTTACATAAAATATGCCACAAATGTAATCATTTGAGATTCTATTAGATAAACATTGCAAAAAAAATTTATACTAATACAATGTGCGTAAGAATACAGTAATTGTACGATATCGAACAGGCTATGCGAGAGCAGTTTTTCACCACGAAACAATTCGTATATGTAATGTTACATAAAAATTTCATCATAATACCGGCGGCTACAGCCAAGTCGATAACACCCGCCACATTGAGCGCCATACTATGCATTAGCAGATGGTGCGACGAGTCTTAGTGCAGACCTTAGGTTTGCATAACACGGGCATGTCGGGGACATTCGAAACTCTTGCCGCTACAATCAACGGATTGATTTTGCATTTATTCTACGAAGAAATATTCATCACTTTAGCAGAAAACACTCTTCCTGCCGTAGCTACAACAATAGATATTGCACAGGGAATAAATATCAAAATCAATTGTGCAGTAATAAAAATATCGGTTTGTGTGAAAGCACTTACCGTAAGTCCTAACAAGATGGTTACAAGGTCGACAAGCAAAGTGTGGGCAGTGTCGGCCAAGTGGTTGCTAATTGCACGAGGTGGTTTCATGCGAATGAGCCGTTATTTTTTTGTTGTCGGCAGGCGCATTATGGGTGACTGTATTTACGGGTACTAATGCAATATAGGAATAAGTGGCAATAGTAATAGACTCAATGAGATTTTGGATCTGCAAATCATGAACAATATCGCTGTTAGCGAGTTTCGACGAAAAAAAATAGCTGTCGGGCAATCGGCGCTACCGATAATTTCGATAGAACCGGCTTCGGACATGTTAAAATCAAGCCTAAGTGAAACAAGAAAAGTTAAGAAAATGCTTACCTGAGCCGTAGCACCGAGCCACATTAATCACGGATTGGAAAAAACTACGAAAGATAGGTTATAGCCCTGATTTCGTGGAAAATTAAGAATGGGTAAATACCTTTCACAACACCTGCTTAAATATAGAATAACACATTGCCTCGCTGGTATACATCTTCTCGTAAGTTGATGTTACCATTATGGAAAAAGGGAATGTTTCCGGTAATTATGTCCGTACCAATGGAAACTAGCAACAAAGACCCGTAATTGACACGGATGCCAAGAAAGATAAACAAAAGCATTACCCCTGTCATTATCAAATTTCCGGAAGTGGCATTTCTGAAACAGGTAAACAGTATAAATTTTTCAATGCCGTTCATTATCTCTTTTCCAGAATGTAAACCGTTGTTCTGTGCTACATTATTTACGATTAACGGAATGGCAAGTAGACTTTTTAATGCTTAACGGTTTACAGCAAAACAACTATATTCAAGGCATAATGACGATTATCGGTGCACCTAAACTTTATGGTTTGATTAACAATTTTGCAGATTTTATGTGCTACAGCTTACGGAAGTATACCACCGAAAACGTTAAAGTTATGTGAGTAAACATAAACTACCCGGCCATCAATGATGCCGTACACGGTTGATAACAGCATCGGCGAGATAGTGTTGTTTTCCTATACAAAAATCATAACTTTTGTAGCGTACGAACATATCGCACTTTTCAAAACTTACTTCATAAAGCAATATTTCTATGCGTTAGCGTGCTGTAAATTCCCAAGCCCTGTCAGGGTTTTTATACATTTTTCGCCACTGTCAAGTTGAACCTCTACGCTCTTGTCGAGCAAAATTTATATGTTGTCTTCCGTTGTCGTTTTTTTTTAACAATAATCCACCTGATATAAATAAAACAATGAAACATCCATGGTTAATTTAAAACACACTAGGGAATGATTATAAAAGCTCCGAAGGAGCGTAACAATAATAGCCACGGGTTTTAACCTGTGGAATAATGGATTTGCCATTCCACGGGTTTAACCTGTGGAATAAGAAAAATCTCGCCAAAACAAAACGCAGATAATATATTAGTTATAAAATTATAAACATATGAAAGATATAGAAATATCCTGTTTTTTGTAAGTTGTAAGCAAAACTATAGAGGTTTATTATTTTTTCTTTTCGCATAATTCGGTAAGAACGCCGAAGGTAGATTTTGGGTGGAGAAAAGCAATGTCAAGACCATCGGCACCTTTGCGTGGAATCCGGTCGATTAATCGAATTCCCTTTCCTGATACTTCTTTAAGTCCAGCTTCGATATTGTTTGTGGCAAAAGCAAGATGATGAATACCTTCACCATGTTTATAAATAAATTTTGCAATAGAACCATCATCGGCAGTGCTTTCAAGTAGTTCTATTTTCGTTTGTCCCACTTTAAAAAAAGCGGTTTTTACTTTTTGGTCTCTTACTTCTTCAACTGCGTAACATTTCAATCCGAGAATGTCTTCGTAATAAGAAATAGCCTCCTTGAGACTTTTAACGGCAATGCCTATCAATATGTGTAAGTTTCATAATTCGAGCATTCATTGTTAAATATTTCATAAAAGTATAAAAAACTTTTTAAAAGAGAACTAACAAATAATAAAAAATGTCAGGAAAAAGTATAATTCGTAATAAAAACAGTTTAGCCTTATCTAATTTCTGCAATTTTGGTTATGATGTATGCGTGTATATATCAAAAAATGCCCTGCGAAAGCAGGGCATTTTCAATCTGTTTAACTAAAGAAAAGAAAGCTG
>QIKE01000014.1 GCA_003232915.1 Bacteroidota bacterium
TCGATTATTTTCAAATCAGGGTTCGTTTTGACACTGCCGATTCGATGGGAGCCAACTTCATTAATTCGTGCCTCGAAGAGTTCGGACAGGAGCTGAAAAAATTTTTTGTGGAAACGGAAATATTTGAAAGCAAAGAAAAAGAATGTTCAATCATTATGGCCATTTTGTCGAATTATACGCCCCAATGTTTGGTAAAAACTTGGGTAGAGTGTAATTATAAGGCGCTCGAAAATATCGACGAATCGCTGACGGGAGAACAGTTTGCCCGAAAATTTCAACAAGCGGTACAAATTGCCGAAATCGACCCGTACAGGGCAACAAGGGGATTTTCAATGGGATTGATGCCGTAGCTATTGCCACCGGCAACGATTTTAGAGCTATTGAAGCGGCAGGGCATGCATATGCCTCTAAAGACGGGCACTACAAAAGCCTATCGCACGTGGAACTTAAAAACGGGCGTTTCAAATTTT
This sequence comes from Bacteroidota bacterium, assembly GCA_003232915.1. Lineage (GTDB taxonomy): Bacteria > Bacteroidota > Bacteroidia > Bacteroidales > F082 > Sulfidibacterium. The sequence goes on from QIKE01000014.1 coordinate 471, forward strand.
GGATAGAACTGCCCCTCGCAATGGGCACCGTTGGCGGCCTCACTTCTTTGCATCCGCTGGCAAAACACTCACTAGAAATGCTTGGTAAACCCAGTGCCGAAAATCTGATGATGATAACTTCTGCACTCGGCCTTGCCAATAATTTTGCCGCCATCCGCTCGCTCGTTACCAAAGGGATACAAAAAGGTCATATGAAAATGCACCTCTACAATATTTTAAACCATTTTCAAGCCAATGACGATGAAAAAAAGAAAGCGCTTGATTATTTCGCCAATAATAAAGTTTCGTTTGGGCAGGTGAAAGACTTTCTTAACCACATTCGTAAAATGCGATGAAACCCGTAAAAAAATTTTTCTCCAATGGCAAACTGCTCATCACGGGCGAATATCTTGTGATGGAAGGAGCAAAAGCCTTGGCCTTGCCTTTAAAAATAGGTCAGTCGTTGGAGGTCTCCGTTGAAGATAATCCTAACGAAAGACGTCTGTGGTGGCGAGCCGAAAAACTATCGGGCTTGTGGTTCGAAGCCGTTTTTGAATTGCCCTCACTTAGGTTGTTATCCGGCAACAATAAAAATTTATCCGCTAACTTACACGATATTCTGCAAGCTGTAAAAAAACTTAATGCCGGCTTTTTCGATAAAACACAAAGTTCTTATGTTAAAACCAGGTTGGATTTCCCTCCCGAATACGGTTTTGGTTCAAGCTCAACTTTAGTTTATAATTTGGCGCAATGGACCGGTGTCGATGCATTTAAATTACAGCTTGAAACCTTTGGCGGTTCGGCATACGATGTGGCTTGCGCAGCAACTAAAAAACCGCTGTTTTACCGGCTCGTCAACGGTAAACAAAAAATCGAAACTGTTGAGTTTTATCCCTCATTTGCGAGTCAACTGTATTTTGTTTATCTTGGAAAAAAACAAAATTCGGCAATAAGTATCAACCGCTTCCGCAAAAAAGCTAATTACGGCAGTATGGAAATTTTAAGAATAACGGAAATTACAAATGAGATTTTACAAACAAAAGATTTTGACAGATTTACAAAACTCTTAGAAGAACACGAACGAATAATGTCGCGCATTCTCGGACTTCCTACCGTAAAGGAACTTTATTTTAAAAATTGCCAAGGAACAGCAAAATCTCTCGGAGCTTGGGGTGGCGATTTTGTGTTGTTTGCAACACGGTTCACCGAAAAAGAATTCAAAATAAAATTGCAAAAGTTGGGATTCGATACAGTATTCTGTTGGAACGAGCTAATTTACAAAAAATAACATCTCTTTTAAGCTATGTTTTGGCTAAATTCAATAGGTTGATTATCTTTAACCCCATAAAAAAACAGTCGTTTGAAACCACGAATCATTATTTCAGGAATATTGCTTATAATGTGCGAGGCCACTTTCGGGCAATATTCGGCCTTTCCCGATTTGCACTGCAAACAAGCCTACGCACAAATTCTTTCGTTAAAATTCGCTGCCGCACACAAAATTCTTAACAACGAAACACTTCAACATCCCAATAATCTTTATGTTGATTATCTTGAAAACTATATTGATTTCCTTAGTGTTTTTATCAGCGAAGACGAACAACTGCTCGACAGTCTTGACAACAACAAAAATAATCGTCTTGATAAAATAGATGAGTTGCCCGATAGCAATCCCTATAAAAAGCTGATGCAAGCTAACATCAATTTACAATGGGCTTTTGCACGATTGAAGTTCGAGGAATTTTTCACCGCCGCAATAGAAATCAACCGTGCCTACCGCTTGATAACCGTAAACGTAAAAGAATATCCCGATTTTATCCCCAACTATATTGCTATGGGTGTGTTGCACATTATGCTGGGATTGATTCCCGACCAATATCATTGGATATTAAACCTTGTTTCAATGGAAGGCAATGTTGAAAAAGGAAAAGCTGAGCTTTATCGTGTACTCAACGAAAGCTTGAATAACAAAGCATACGGCTATCTCAATGCCGAAGTATTGTTTTATCTCGGCTTTGTAGAGCTAAACCTTTCGCCCGACAACAAATCAATAGTGAGTCTTCTCCCCTATTTGCAGCAAAGTAGAAACGATAATTTGATGATGTTTTTTTTGAAAGTAACGATTTTTATGCATATCGGCCAAAATGACAAGGCGCTGAAAATGCTTAATAACACAGCTTATCACAATGGATATTACCCTTTCTATTACCTTGATTATTTAAAAGCCGTTTGCTATCAACGAAAACTTGATACGCAAGCCGATACAACTTTTGTTTTTTTCTTAAAACATTTTCACGGTGTGAATTACATCAAAGATGCATGGCGAAAACGAGCTTGGGATGCATTGATTACCGGCGACACGATACGTTATCGCCACTTTATGAAAGAAGTACTCGAAAAAGGTAGTAGCATTGTCGACATTGATGGGCAAGCACAGCGCGAAGCCGAAAGAAACATTATTCCCTTGACAGATTTTATAAAAGCCCAATTGCTGTTCGACGGGGGCTATTACCGGCAAGCTTTGTCGACATTAAACAAAGTGAATACTCTCGGTTTAAATCGGGAACAAATAGCCGAATATTATTATCGCTACGGCCGTATTTATCATCGTTTACAAAACTTTTTGCAAGCAAAAAAGTATTACAAAACAGCAATAATCAAGGGATTTGCTTCACCACGCTATTTTGCTGCCAATGCGGCTTTAAAACTTGGTGAAATATTCGAGTCGGAGAAAAATTTTGCAGAAGCCGAAAAATATTACCGCCAATGTCTTTCGATGAATTTCAAAGAATTTCGCAACAGCATTCGTGCCAAAGCCAAAGAAGGACTGCAACGTATTGAAAAATAAATTGCTTGTTTTTTTGTTATTTATGCGTAGTAGTTTCTCATCATTCAAAGCATTTAATTGTGTATTTTTGCACACTAATTTAAAATTTTTCCAAATAAGAAAAAATGTCTGACAATAATGATAGGAATCAGGTAATAAACGAGCTTACAACGAGTGAATACAAATACGGTTTTGTAAGCGACATTGAGACTGACCAAGCGCCGAAAGGGCTTTCCGAAAAAACGATACAGTTTATTTCGGCCAAAAAAAACGAGCCTGAATGGCTACTTGAGTTCAGGCTAAAAGCATATCGACACTGGCTTACTGTTAAAGAACCCGATTGGGCTTTGCTGCATCACCCGCCCATTGATTATCAGGATATTATTTATTATTCGGCACCCAAAGCCAAAAAAAAATTACAAAATCTCGACGAGGTTGACCCCGACCTTATAGATACTTTCAACAAACTCGGCATTTCTCTCGAAGAACAAAAGCATCTTTCGGGAATAGCTGTTGATGCGGTTATTGATAGCGTTTCGGTGAAAACCACTTTTCAGGAAACTTTGGCGAAACACGACATTATCTTTTGTTCGTTTAGCGATGCCGTAAAACACCATCCCGATTTGGTAAAAAAATATCTCGGGAAGGTGGTGCCATACACCGACAACTATTTTGCCGCACTCAACTCGGCAGTTTTCAGCGACGGTTCGTTTTGTTATATTCCCAAGGGAGTTCGCTGCCCTATCGAACTTTCTACCTATTTCAGAATCAATGCTGCCAACACCGGACAGTTTGAGCGCACACTGCTTATTGCCTGCGAAGGCTCATACGTGAGCTACCTCGAAGGATGTACGGCACCAATGCGCGACAAAAACCAATTGCATGCCGCCATTGTCGAAATATTTACTATGGACAATGCCGAAGTGAAATATTCTACCGTTCAAAACTGGTATCCAGGCAATAAAGAAGGAAAAGGGGGGATTTACAACTTTGTTACCAAACGCGGATTATGCAAAGGGCATCATTCGAAAATTAGCTGGACACAAGTAGAGACAGGCTCGGCAATAACTTGGAAATATCCAAGTTGTATTTTAAAAGGCGATTTTTCTGTCGGAGAGTTTTATTCGGTAGCAGTTACTAACAACTATCAGCAGGCCGATACCGGTACTAAGATGATTCATCTCGGCAAAAACACCAAGAGTACCATTATCTCGAAAGGTATTTCGGCCGGAAAAAGTAACAACAGTTATCGTGGAATGGTTCGTATTTCGAAAAATGCAGACAATGCCCGAAATTTTTCTCAATGCGACTCACTTTTGTTGGGCAACCAATGCGGTGCACACACATTTCCTTACATTAAATCGGGAAACGATACGGCTATAATAGAACACGAAGCCACAACTTCCAAAATATCTGACGATCAGTTGTTTTATTGTCAGCAACGTTGTATCGGCAAAGAAAAAGCCATAGGATTAATTGTCAACGGATACGCCAAACAAGTATTGAATAAGTTGCCCATGGAATATGCCATGGAAGCACGAAAACTTTTAGCCATTACTCTAGAAGGTAGTGTAGGATAAACTGATTGAAAACAAGTTACAATACAAGTTTTTCAATAAATTAAAAATAAAAATACATGTTACTAAATATAAACAATTTACACGTTTCCATCAACGAAAAAGAAATTATCAAAGGGCTTAATTTTAGTGTAAATAAAGGCGAAGTCCACGCCATAATGGGGCCCAACGGAACGGGAAAAAGTACTTTGGCAGCAGCTGTTACCGGACGCGAAGGTTATGAAGTTACCAAAGGAGAAATTATTTATAAAGGACAGATAATCAATGATTGGCAACCCGACAAACGAGCCAACGAAGGCATTTTTCTCAGCTTTCAGTATCCCATTGAAATTCCTGGGGTGAATATGATCAATTTTATGAGGACAGCCGTAAATGCACAACGCGAATACAAGGGGTTACCTGCTATGTCGGCAAGCGAATTTCTTAAAAAAACGGAAAAAGAGAAAAAACTGGTGGAAATTAATTCGAAACTCACTAACCGTTCGGTAAACGAAGGCTTTTCGGGTGGCGAAAAAAAGAAAAACGAAATTTTTCAAATGGCCATGCTCGAACCACAATTGGCTATTCTCGACGAAACCGACTCTGGATTGGACATTGATGCATTAAAAGTGGTTGCCAAAGGTGTTAATAAGCTCCGTTCAAAAAACAATGCTTTTATCATCATCACTCATTACCAGCGTTTGCTCGACTACATCGAACCCGACTTCGTTCATGTAATGTACAACGGACGCATTGTAAAATCGGGAGGTAAAGGGCTTGCCCACGAACTCGAAGAACACGGATACGATTGGATTAAAAAACAATTTGACGATTAATACACAATAATGGAAACAACGAAAACAACATATATTTTAAAAAAAAATTTGACCGACTATTACTATAGTGTTGTCGCTCCGCATTTGAAAAAAGAGAACCATAAAGTGGCCGAGTTGCGTAAAACGGCAATGGAATATTTTGTGGAAGTAGGCTTTCCACACACAACAATGGAACATTGGCGTGGCACTAATTTGCAAGAGGTTTATAACCAAAATCTAAAGATAAAAACAGAGGCTGAAGTTTACAACAAAACTTTAAGCGACATTTTTTTGTGCGAAGTTCACGGATTCGATACCCGTGTGATTTCTGTGCTCAATGGTTTTTTTTATGCCCCCGAAAACAAACAACTTGTAACATTCGAAAACGGTGTTGTTGCCGGTAGTTTGGCCAGAGCACAAAACGTTTTCCCCCAATTGTTCGAAAAATATTTCGGACTGCTTACCCGAAATTACCGGCATGCATTTACTGCTCTCGGAGATGCTTTGTTTACTGACGGTGTGTTTGTTTATGTTCCCGACAACGTTCGGGTGGAAAACACTTTTCAACTCATTAAAATATTGAATCTTCCACAATTGGCAACCAACACTCGCAATTTAATTATCCTTGGCAAAAACAGCAAACTTACCTTTTTGCATTGCGACGATTCTATTAATCATCAATCGGGACTAAGCAATACTGTCAGCGAATTTTTTATTGGCGAAAATGCAGAATTAAAACTTTATAAACTGCAAAATCTCAACGACGAATCGGCCTTAATCAACAACACTTTTATCAAGCAAGAACGCAACAGCCTTCTTAATATGAATGTATTGTCGTTCAATGGCGGGCTTATACGCAACGAAATAACTGTGAATCTTGACGGCGAAGGTGCCAGTGCCAATATTTTAGGATTGTATCTATTGGATAAATGCCAACATATCGACAATCAGGCTTATATATACCACAATGTGCCTCAATGCCAAAGCAACGAATTGTTTAAAGGCATACTCGACGACGAGGCTACAGGAGTGTTCAACGGTTCTATTTACGTTGCACGCAATGCGCAGCAAACCAAGGCTTTTCAACGAAATAACAACATTTTGATGAAACCCACAGCCCACATCGACACCATGCCGTTTTTAGAAATTTATGCCGACGATGTAAAATGTAGCCATGGTGCCACTGTAGGACAATTAAATACCGAAGCATTGTTTTATATGCGCCAACGAGGTATTTCGTTCGACGATGCCCGCCTATTGCTACTATATGCTTTTGTTGCTGAAGTAGCCGACAAAATTGATATCGTAGCCTTGCGAATTAGTATAGAAGATATGATAAAACGCAGGTTGCGCGGCGAACTCTCAATATGCGACCGCTGTGTGTTGCATTGCAGCCAACCTGCCAAACCTATGGAAATTGAAATTGATTTGAGTAAAATATAATCGTTATGGCATATCCTATTGATAAAATTAGAGAAGATTTTCCAATATTGCATCAAAAAATCAACGACAAACCGTTGATATATTTTGATAACAGCGCAACCACACAAAAACCGAAGCCGGTTATCGAACGTATTTCGGACTATTACCTGTACTACAACAGCAATGTCCATCGTGGCGTTCATCATTTGAGTCAAGTAGCTACCGAAGCATACGAAAAAGCCCGGCAGTATGTTGCCGATTATATACATGCCAAAGAAAGTAGCGAAATCGTTTTCACTCGCGGGACTACCGAGTCGATTAATTTGCTGGCAAATTGTTTGCTACCTTGGATAGGTAGTGGCGACGAGGTGCTTATTTCGGCGATGGAGCATCATTCGAATTTGGTTCCATGGCAGCAACTTTGCCAAAAGCAAAAGGCTAATATGCGTGTTTTGCCCGTCGACATACAAGGAAACCTTGATCTAGATTTTCTCGACAAACTACTTAATACACAAACGAAATTATTGGCAATAACACACATTTCCAACGTGTTAGGAACTATTAATCCCATAAAAGAAATTATTGAAGTTGCACACCGTAAAGGAGTACCCGTGTTGATAGACGGCGCTCAAGGTATTGCCCATACCCAAGTGGATATAAGCAAGTTAAAAGCTGACTTTTACGTCTTTTCGGGACATAAAGTTTATGCACCTATGGGCATCGGTGTTTTGTACGGACGCAAAACATGGCTACAACGGCTACCGCCTTATCAGTTTGGTGGAGAAATGATAGGCCACGTAAGCTTTGAGAAAACCACTTTCAACGAGTTACCTTACAAATATGAAGCAGGTACGCCAAATGTGGCAGGAGCTTTAGGATTGGAAACCGCTTTGCGTTATGTGGATACTATAGGCATACACAACATTTCGGCACATGAAGATCGCTTGCTACAAAAAGCTACCGAAAAGCTACAAAATATTGATGGTATGCGTATTATTGGTACGGCAAAGCACAAAGCGGCTGTGCTTTCGTTTATCGTCAACGGTATCCATCCTTACGATTTGGATACTTTGCTCAATCAAATGGGCATTGCCGTACGTACAGGCCACCATTGCGCCCAACCTTTAATCGACTTTTTGGGAATACCGGGAACGGTAAGAGCTTCGTTTGGAATGTACAATACTGTGGAAGAAGTTGATATCTTTGCAGATGCCGTTGCGCAAGCGGTAAAAATGCTACGTTAACAGAAAAAATTATTGCTATGACAATAAAAGAAAAACAACAAACAATTATTGAAGAGTTTTCACTCTTTGAAGATTGGATGGATAAATACTCGTACCTCATTGAATTGGGAAAAGAATTGCCGTTGATCGACAAACAATACAAAACCAACCGGTATTTAATTTCTGGTTGCCAAAGCCGTGTGTGGCTACACGCCGAACTGAAAGTAGGAAAAATGTATTTGACTGCCGACAGCGATGCCGTAATCACTAAAGGAATTATTGCCTTGCTGGTACAGGTACTGTCTGGGCACAGCCCACATGAAATTCTTGATGCCGGTTTCGATTTTCTTGAACCCATTGGATTGAAAGATCACTTGTCGCCAACGCGTGCCAACGGACTTTTGTCGATGACAAAGCAAATACAGCTTTATGCCAAAGCTTTTCAAATTAAAATGAATCAATAATAAAACCAAAAAGATGACTGCCGAAGAAAAAAGAATTTTGGAAGAAAAAATCGTTAATGTATTGAAAAATATTTACGACCCTGAACTTCCCGTGAACATTTACGATTTAGGTTTGGTATATGAGCACAAAGTAACCGACGAGGGCAAGGTGATAATAGTAATGACCCTTACTGCTCCAAACTGCCCAGTGGCCGACATTTTGCCGCAACAAGTTAAAGAAGAACTTTTTTTTCTTACCGGTGTAAAACAAGTTGATGTAACAATTACTTTCGACCCGCCATGGGGTCAGGATATGATTTCGGAAGAAGCCAAATTGGAAATGGGTTTGCTGTAAGCGGTAAACACAATATAAATTTTTTATTCATAAGCAAACATACATTTTGGAAAACGACAAAAAGAGAGGAATTAGACCGGAAAAAGCCCTACTTGTCGGTTTAATTACTGCACAACAAAACAGGGAAAAAATCAACGAATACCTTAACGAGTTGGCATTTTTGGTGGAAACCGCCGGAGGAGAACCGGTAAAGCGTTTCGTTCAATCTTTGGAATATCCCAATCCTAAAACCTATGTAGGTACCGGAAAGTTAGAAGAAATAGCTCAATACGTAAAGGCCGAAACTATTGACCTTGTAATTTTCGACGACGAATTAGGCCCTTCGCAAATACGCAACTTGGAAAAAGTTCTCGAATGCAAAATTCTTGATCGTACTAATCTTATCCTTGATATTTTTGCTAAAAGGGCACATACGGCACACGCCAAAGTACAAGTGGAGTTGGCTCAGTATCAGTATCTATTGCCTCGATTAGCACATATGTGGACGCACTTAGAACGGCAACGCGGAGGAATAGGAATGCGCGGTCCTGGTGAAACAGAAATAGAAACTGACCGGAGAATTATAAGGGACAAAATTTCGCTACTTAAAAAAAAGCTCGTACAAATTGACAAACAAAAAGCCACCCAACGAAAAAACCGTGGAAAACTGGTACGCGTGGCGCTTGTAGGCTATACCAATGTAGGTAAATCGACCTTGATGAACCTCTTGAGCAAATCAGATATCTTTGCCGAAAACAATCTTTTTGCTACCCTTGACACCACCGTGCGCAAAGTGGTTATCGAAAACCTGCCTTTTTTACTTTCCGACACCGTCGGGTTTATCCGAAAACTACCGCACACACTTATAGAGTCCTTTAAATCTACACTTGACGAAGTACGCGAATCCGACATCCTTATTCATGTGGTGGACATCTCGCATTCCGAATTCGAAGAACAGATAAGTACCGTTATAGATACTCTTGCCGATATAGGCGCCAGCGAAAAAGATGTGATTATGGTTTTTAACAAAACCGATGCCTATAACTACATCGCCAAAGACGAAAACGATCTTACGCCTACTACGAGAGAAAATGTCAGCCTTCACGTGTTAAAACAAACTTGGATGGCCAAAGAAAACCATCCCTGCATTTTTATTTCGGCCAAAACCAAACACAACTACATCGAATTTAAGAAACTCTTGTACGACCACATTCGTGCCGTACACGCCGTCCGTTATCCCTATAACAATTTTTTGTATTAATAAATGAGTCCAGTCTAAAAAGGTTAACTATGGTAAATAATGAAAATAGGTATTTACCCCTTCCCTAAAAAATGTACTGATCTTCAGCCACTTCCCCTTTAGGGGATTGAGGGGTAAAAGTGGCTGAAACCAAATTGTATTAGATCGGACTCATAAATGATAAAGAGTTGAAGATTTGGATTAACCAATTTCAGTAATAGCACAGACGTTTGCTTTATGTCCGCATTTACCTTATCCTTTTTTAAATTACTCAAATCTTTCTTTATGGCTATCCGACGGTTATCCTCGTAAAAAAAAACCTATCCAATACATAAAAATATTATCTCACCAATTTCATTCTCACATGCAGTATGTTTTTACGTATATTTGCGAAAAGTAACTAACCGCCGATAAGCGAAATTAGTTCAATAAAAGCTATATTTAATGCGGGTTTTCGTGCAAATTTGAAAGTATTTACAATGAAGATAAATGTTAAATTAAAAATGAAATACCATAAAATTCCACTTTCTCATTGCCACAAATAATTTGATAAAATATACATAACATGATGAAACTCAACACTTAATGAAACCGCCTTTAACAAAAAACAAAAAATCTTGGAAGTTGAGTCAAAGATTTATTGATACCGATACGAAAAACTTCAGCTTAGTATTCTATGCTTCTATAGTGGGAATAATTGCGGGAACAATGGGTTCAATTTTTCGGCTCACACTTACTCAAATTGATGTTTTTAGGGAGAGCTTGTATGCAAATACAGGTAGTTCAGGACTTTTTAGTTGGATCTTACCATTATTGTTTGGGATTATCGGAATTAGTATTTCTTTATTTTTAGTGAAAAAAATTGCGCCCGAATCTTCGGGGAGCGGTGTGCAAGAGATTGAAGGTGCGTTGGACAGTCTAAGACCTTTGCGATGGAAAAGGATACTGCCTGTTAAATTTATTGCTTCATTGTTTTCGCTGGGAAGCGGTTTATTGTTAGGCCGTGAAGGCCCTACAATTCAGATTGGTGCTAACGTTGGTAAAATGATTAAAGACATTTTCAGACATCCCGATAATAAAACAAACCCTTTGGTTTCGGCAGGTGCAGCGGCCGGACTTGCAAGCGCTTTTAATGCGCCACTTGCCGGAATAATTTTTGTTATTGAAGAAATGCATGGGCATTTCAAATATACCTTTTTTTCAGTGGCCGCAATTATGGTTGCGTCGGGTACGGCAGATTTTGTGGTGAGAATTTTCGTTGGTATTGACCCCGTAATAAAAATGATGGTTTTCCCAAACCCACCGTTGTCAGGCATATGGCTGTTTATAATTCTCGGATTCTTATTTAGTTTAGTGGGATATTTATTTAATAAACTGATAATATTATCATTGAACTTCTTCGGCGATTTGTCAAACATCACTATGATTTTTAGTGGAGTTGTTGCAGGAATAATTATTGTAATAGTTGGGGTATATTATCCGAAGATGATAGGTGGCGGTTACAATACAATTAGAATTGTGCTTGATCGTTCATTTCCTATACAATTTCTAATCGTTTTATTTATAGGTCGGCTTCTACTAACGGTTTTTAGTTATGGTACCGGCGTGCCTGGTGGTATTTTTGCACCTTTACTTGCCCTCGGTGTTGTTTTCGGAATGCTGTTTGGAAGTGTTATGCAACACTATTTTCCCAACCTTGTTTCAAATCCTGATATTTTTGCCGTTGCCGGAATGGCGGGTATATTTGCATCAACAGTAAGAGCACCCCTTACGGGATTGGTGCTTGCCGTTGAAATGACATCGAACTTCGAAATGATATTACCTTTGATATTTACCACCTTAACCGCATCGGTGGTTACTGCACAACTTGGAAACGAACCGATTTACACAACTTTGTTAAAACGAACATTAGAACGAACAAAGACAAATAAAAAATCTACCGAGTAAATAATCCTCCTTCTTAGAAAATAGCTTCAATTTGTCTTCATATGTGACTTTTGAACCTTTCTGTTTTTTTTGAATATCGAACCCAGGTTAACGATTTTAGAATCTTGAAGGTTTAATTTACTGCTTTAACCGTAATTCGTTAATTGATTCTCATCATTAAATTTATCTAAACAAACAAAAAGGTATAGCCAAAAAAATATTACCACACGCCTAAAGAACGAGGTTTTTCAAGTTGAATAAAAACAGGTTCTGCCCTTTTTTATATAACAACATTCATATTATCCTGATTACTCGTACATAAACAAAACTATTATTACATTTTTTCTACATTGTTCGGATAATTACGAAACCCAAATCTTCAAATGAAATTCTAACAAATTCTGTTGAAAATTAGTACACAATATTCGTGGTTGGCAAATATAAGGTTTAGGTATTTCCGACCTTGAAAATTAATATTTTTGACCTCAAAAATTAAGGTATTCGTTTATGAGTGAAACCATCATTGAAACAAGTCTTGATAACCCCGTTGAATTTTTCGGGGTGAGCGATAAACATCTGTCAGGCATTCGCGAACTTTTTCCAAAACTAAAAATTATTGCACGGGGAAATCTATTGAAAGTTATCGGGGAACAGCAATTAATTCAAACTTTTGAAAAACGTTTCGACTTATTATTAGTTCATTTCGACCATTTTGGGAAAATTACCGACAACAACATCCGCCAGATAATGGGGCAAGATGAAGTAGCACCGATAATTCCGAAAAATGAAGAAACACTTGTTTACGGCCGGCATGGCAAACTCGTTAAAGCACAAACCCCCAATCAGCGAAAAATGGTAAATAGCATTGAAAAAAACGATATGTTGTTTGCCATTGGTCCTGCGGGAACGGGAAAAACATATACCGCCGTTGCCCTTGCCGTGAGGGCGTTGAAAAACAAAGAAGTAAAAAGAATAATCCTTACAAGACCCGCTGTGGAAGCCGGCGAAAGTCTCGGGTTTTTGCCGGGCGACATGAAAGATAAACTCGACCCCTATATGCAACCTTTGTACGATGCGTTGCACGATATGCTACCGGCACAAAAACTGCTGTCGTATCTCGAAGATGAAACCATAGAAATAGCCCCACTCGCGTATATGCGTGGACGCACACTCGGCAATGTGTTTGCCATTCTTGATGAAGCACAAAATGCGTCCGAAAGCCAACTCAAAATGTTTTTAACACGTATGGGAAAAAATGCCAAATTTATTATTACCGGCGACATCACTCAAATAGACCTGCCAAGCCACAAGAAATCAGGCTTGTTTCAGGCCAAAAATATCCTCGAAGGCATCAAGGGTATCGACTTTATCTACCTAAACGAAAAGGATATCGTAAGGCATAATCTTGTAATAAAAATTGTGGATGCATACGGTAAAAAAACGGAAAAAAAAACAATTAGCTTTTTCGAAAAGTAAAAAAATATTATCTTTGTTACACTCATAAATACCGGTAAAATGATTTATACACTAAAAGTAAAAAATTTTATAACACAGAAAAATGTGAGATTTGATGTGCAAAAAATCAATTTGTTTACCGAACCTTACAATTCAGGAAAATCAACTATTTTTAAAATTTTTCCGTTGTTATTAAACACCATTTTGTCAAACAAAGAAATTATTACCAAAGAAAATTTTAAGCGGAATTAAAATATAATCTTAACTTCATAAATTTATTTTATTGTGATACAATCGATTACGAGAACGGACTTTGCTTTTCCAAAACAAAAAAACGTTTACCACGGAAAAGTTCGCGATGTTTACAACATTGGCGACCAATTGCTTGTAATGGTAGCCACCGACCGTATTTCGGCCTTCGACGTAGTGCTACCTCGCGGCATACCTTACAAAGGGCAGGTATTAAATCAAATTGCCGCTAAATTTTTAGATGCTACCTCCGACATTGTCCCCAACTGGAAAATAGCCACACCCGACCCTATGGTTACCGTTGGCCACTATTGTAAGCCCTTTCCGATAGAGATGATTATCAGAGGTTACCTTACAGGAAGCTCATGGCGTACGTACAAAAGCGGAGAGCGCAAAATTTGCGGCGTTCCCGTCCCAAACGGGATGAAAGAACATCAAAGCTTTGCCACACCCATAGTTACACCTACCACTAAAGCCGAAGAAGGACACGACAAAGATGTTTCGAAAGAAGAGATTATAACACAAGGATTGCTTTCAGCCGAAGATTATGAAAAATTAGAAGAATATACTCGCAAACTTTTCCAAAGAGGTAGCCAAATAGCTGCAAAACAAGGACTTATTTTGGTTGATACCAAATACGAGTTTGGAAAAATCAATGATAAAATTTATTTGATTGACGAAATCCACACACCCGATTCTTCCCGTTATTTTTATGCCGCCGGATACAAAGAACGTTTTGCAAAAGGACAACCACAAAAACAACTTTCCAAAGAATTTGTTCGCGAATGGCTAATGGAAAACGGATTTCAAGGAAAAAACGAACAGCAAATTCCCGAAATAACAGACGATTTTGTGAAAAGTGTTTCGGAACGCTATATTGAACTGTACGAACAGGTTACAGGCGAAACATTTCAGCGGACATCAGCCAAAAATGTAATAAACCGTATTGAAAAAAATATCACAACTTTTTTGATAGAATATTAGAGATAAACCTTTTTTTTTATAAAAACAGAACCTTTGAAAATATTTCCGAAAGATTCTGTTTTTTAGTGTATTAGTTTATAATACAAGTAATTACACTTGTACTTCAGATACTCGTTTTTTTCCGGCAGGCCCTTGGTATTTTGCGTCACCAAAAGCCAGCATTGGATAAAATATAATGCCAAGAAAAATTAAGCCGAAAGTGAAGCCTACTTTTTTCCCAAAGCTTAACGACAGTAAATTGGTTACCCAAATGCCCACAACAATGTTGACTCCTGGAATTAATAACCAAATAATCCACCATGTAGGTTTCCCAACAATTTCCAACAAAACAATAATGTCATAAAAAGGAATGATAGATGCCCAGCCAGGTTTACCTACTTTAATGTAGATTTTCCAACAGGCAACAATAAGCAATGCAATAATAGCTAAACCCACCAAAATAAGGCCAATGACAAAGCTACTAAAAAAGTTGACGTTTTTCATGATAATTTTTTTAGTTAGGGCGTAAATGTACAAAAAACAATTAACTTTACAAATAGCAACCGGAAAAAGCAATTATTTGTTTTTAAGATCCTAACAGAAGTGGTAATTACCGAATTCAAGTTACAAATTTTATTTTACTGTTTCCGGTTTTTCACTACAATTGTTTTACTTTTGTAACAAAATAAAAGCTATGTATTATGAAACTGGAAGAATTCAGGCAACTTATTTTACAAGGAATTCCTTCGGAATTGCCACTTGCAAAACCTTATGATACGGGTATAAATCATGCGCCGCAACGCAAAGATAGTTTAAGTACGGAAGAAAAACGGCTGGCTTTGAAAAATGCGTTACGGTATTTTCCCAAAAAGTTTCACACAACACTGGCACAGGAGTTTGCCGACGAATTAAAACAATACGGACGCATTTATATGTACCGTTTTCGTCCCGATTATGAGATGTACGCACGCCCTATTGACGAATATCCGCACCGCAGCAAACAAGCTGCTGCCATTATGCTGATGATACAAAACAACCTAAATCGGGATGTGGCACAACATCCTCACGAATTGATTACTTATGGGGGCAACGGTTCGGTATTTATGAACTGGGCGCAATATTTGCTCACTATGCAATATCTCGCTACTATGACCGGTGAGCAGACGCTTGTAATGTATTCCGGCCATCCGTTAGGATTATTTCCTTCGCACAAAGATGCCCCACGTGTGGTAATTACCAATGGCATGGTGATACCTAACTATTCGACGCAAAACGATTGGGAGAAATTCAATTCATTGGGTGTAAGCCAGTATGGGCAAATGACCGCAGGCTCATATATGTATATCGGTCCGCAAGGAATAGTTCACGGCACAACCATAACACTAATGAATGCTGCCCGCAAAATAGCCAAAGTAAGAGACAATCCTTTTGGAGGAAAATTATTTGTGTCTTCGGGACTTGGTGGAATGTCGGGAGCACAACCTAAAGCCGGCAATATTGCAGGACTAATTTCGGTGGTAGCCGAAATAAATTCTAAAGCAGCCCGCAAACGGTTCAACCAAGGTTGGGTAGATGTGATTATCAACGACCTCGAAGAGTTAACAGCCCGTGTACGCAAAGCCAAAGCTGAAAAGGAAGTTGTTTCGATAGCTTACGAAGGCAATGTAGTGGATATGTGGGAAAAATTCGATGTGGAAAATATATATATTGATTTGGGTTCCGACCAAACTTCTTTACACAACCCTTGGTCCGGAGGCTATTATCCCGTGGGACTTAGCTATGAAGAAGCAAACTTGATGATGGTGGAAAATCCTAAAAAATTCAAAGAAAAAGTATGCAAATCGTTGCAACGTCAGGTTGTTGCTATCAACAAACATACGAAAAGGGGCACTTACTTTTTCGATTACGGAAATGCTTTTTTGTTGGAAGCTTCGCGTGCCGGTGCCGATGTTATGGCTGTTGACGGTAAAACGTTTAGATACCATTCTTACGTACAGGATATTATGGGACCTCTATTTTTCGATTATGGTTTTGGACCTTTCCGTTGGGTTTGTACTTCTGGAAAACCTGATGATCTATCACTTACCGATAAAATTGCTACCCGTATTCTTAAAGAAATCAAGCTACATTCACCGGTTGAAATTCAAAGCCAGATGGCTGACAATATTCAGTGGATAAAAGGTGCACAACAACACAAACTTGTGGTTGGCTCGCAAGCCCGTATTTTGTATGCCAACGCCGAAGGTCGAATAAAAATTGCTACTGCTTTTAATCGGGCTATCAATGCGGGAACAATTTCAGCTCCTATTGTTATCGGACGCGACCACCACGATGTGTCGGGAACCGATTCGCCCTTTCGCGAAACATCAAATATTTACGACGGCTCTAGTTTTACCGCCGATATGGCCATACAAAATGTAATCGGTGACGCTTTTAGAGGTGCAACTTGGGTTTCAATTCACAACGGCGGAGGTGTCGGCTGGGGCGAAGTGATAAACGGAGGTTTCGGTATGGTGCTTGATGGTAGCAACGATGCCCAACGTCGTTTGAATTCCATGTTGTTTTGGGATGTCAACAACGGCATCACGCGCCGTAGCTGGGCACGCAACCCTAGTGCTATGATTGCTGTACAACGGGCAATGCAAGAAACTCCCGAACTAAAAATCACTTTCCCGAATATTGCTGATGATAAATTACTGAAAGAGTTTTTCTGAAATGATGAATTCGTTATAAAAATAAAAATAACGCTGATAATTAGTGGCAATTTTTTGTTGGCAAACAATTATCCGGATAAAGAAATAAAAAAGCACTTATAGCATCAAAATCTTTTTAATATAACTTTTCGGTTCCGATTTTCATTTTCGGCAAATAAACACCACTCTCCAGATTAGCTATGTTAATACCAAAACGTTTTTTTCCAGCAGTTTGCACACCTTTGTCTATCGTAAAAACCTCTTTTCATATGAGCTTGCCCACTTTTACACGTATTGCAGCATTTTATTCAAGATAAAAAATGATATTCAGTTTATCTATTACGGGGCTTAGGAAAAACTTTCATATAGTTGAAAAATTGAAATTCGTTAACACCGATAATGTCGTAAGAAAACTCGTTCCTTATCAATCGAATCGAAATTACCGCCTTGTAAAGCCGTTTGATTGTTGCCTAAATAACAGCAAAATAATCGTTACCGTAGTCGCAACACATACCATCGACTCGTGAATCGAAAACGAACATCCCGTCGCAATAGTTTAGTGAAATTTTAACTGAACAAGCACCATTTGTCATAGTGTACCTTATGGGCATCCTTCGTGTATAGGTATTACCAGCCGAACTTTTCAATTGCCAAGTGGTTTCTTGCGGATTGTTATCCAGTATTATAAACAAATTTATCGTATCCGAAAAAGGAGCGGCGGCAAGTGCAACAATTGCACTTGTGAGGTCGCTATACCGAACCGTTTACCAGTGAAAAAAATACAGATAACAGAATTCTCATTGAGAAATTGTATTACAATATTGACAAGTGGACAGCAAGATAGGTTGTCATTTGTATACTTTTTTGGGCAACTATTGAACAGCCTATCCTGTCTATTGTTATAAATTAAATTCTTTTAACAAATTAGAGTTTTAATGAATTGTATTTTTGCTAATGAATTTATCGTTTAATAATTATGGTATAGAATTTGCAATAAAAAATAAAAAAACTAATGAAAAAATTCATACTCTTACCTATTTTCCTTTTCGGGCTTTTATTTTCTGCAAAAGCTCAAAATTCAATCACTTTGAGTTGGAATGGGATAACTTTTGGAGATACCCTTATCATTTCCGGTGCACCTGCTGACACCAACGACCAAAGTGAGTTCGTTTTCAATGCTATTATTCATAATAATACCAGTAACGGCATGAACATTCGGGTTGCTCGTACCAACATTGAAATTGAGCAAGGAACTAACAATAGTTTTTGTTGGCCGGCTGCCTCTTGTTGGTCACCAACAATTGACACATCAATAACTTATGGCTTTGTTCCTGCCGGCGGTCAATCGAAAGACGAAGAATTTTCGGGACATTACAGCTATAATGATACACTGGGCAATCATGTATATGGTACGTCGGTAGTAAAATATAGTTTTTTCAATAAAGACAATACAGACATTAAGACCGATGTGATAGTAAAATATCAATTGGGCTATCTTGGTGTCGAAGAAAATCTTTTTGGCGGATCGGAATTTTCCAATATTTTTCCTAATCCGGCCACTTCTTTTGTTAAACTAAACTATCAATTTGGAACTGGAATAATATCAGGTAATATAAAAATTATTAACCTGCTTGGCAAAGTGATGAAAGAAATACCGTTGGACAAAACCAGTAATCAGGTAAAAATTAATGTTTCGGATTTGAACAGTGGGATTTACTTTTATTCGATATGGCTAAACAACAGGGAGTACAAGACCAAAAAACTAATCATAAAGAAATAAATTTTTAATTATTAGAAAAAAAAACCCAAACTCGAAAGTTTGGGTTTTTTTTATGTTTTTCGAAGAAAAATATTTAAAGACTCCATTATTGCTTTCTATGGAAATAGTGTTAACGGACACTTAGGTAAATTTAAGTCAGGTTTTTTATTTTCTAATCTTGTCAGTTAAAGCATTAAATGCCAAAAGCTGCTTTTACTTTATCAACATAATCTAATTCCTCCCAAGCAAAATACTTCACCTTTTTGGTAAAAACTATAGTTCCGTTACGGCTTTCTTTGAAATGGGTGGTTTCGTCGTCGTAGAAAACGTCTATGTCTTCCGTCACCACATCTCTACCGAAGTGGCCATAGGATGCCGTCCGTTCAAAGATAGGATTTTTCAGTCCGAAGCGCTTTACAATAGCAAAGGGTCGCATATCGAAAATATTTTTGGCAATTTCGGCTATTTTCCAGTCGGTAAGCATGTTACCATCTTTGTCTTTTACGTTAACCGTACCATAAGTTTTAACAAAAAAGCCTACCGGTTGACTAACGCCAATGGCATAAGCCACCTGAACTAACATTTGGTCAGCTACGCCGGCAGCTACCATGTTTTTGGCAATGTGGCGGGCGGCGTATGCTGCCGAACGATCGACTTTAGAAGAGTCCTTACCCGAAAAAGCACCACCGCCATGTGCACAGCGTCCTCCGTAAGTATCAACAATAATTTTTCTTCCCGTAAGGCCGGTATCTCCGTGAGGCCCTCCGATAACAAACTTTCCAGTGGGGTTTACCAACAACTTGTAGTTTTGCACGAAAAGGATGTTAGCATAATTCTTTTTAATTCTCGGAATAAGGTACGTGGTAACATCTTCTTTAATTTTATGTTGCATATTTTCTTCAGTGTCAAACTCGTCGTGTTGTGTAGAAATAACGATGGTGTCGATACGTTTCGGGCTTTCATCGTCATTGTATTCTAACGTTACCTGCGATTTGGCATCGGGACGCAAATAAGTCATTACTTGGCCTTCGCGACGGATATTCGATAACTCGAACAACAGATCGTGAGCGATTTCGATAGTTAGAGGCATCAGATTTTCAGTTTCGTTAACAGCATAGCCAAACATCATTCCTTGGTCGCCGGCGCCCTGCTCTTCTTTGCTGCCACGTTCGACACCTTGATTAATGTCGGGCGATTGTCCATGCAAAGCCGAAATAACACCGCACGATTTGCTATCAAATTGGTATTCGGCTTTCGTATAGCCAATACGTTCGATAGTACGGCGGGCAACACTTTGTAAATCAACCCATGCTTTGGTTTTTACTTCACCTGCTATTACTGTTAAACCAGTAGTTACCATAGTTTCGCAAGCTACTTTCGATTCCGGATCTTGTCGTAACATTTCGTCGAGGACGGCATCGGAAATTTGATCGGCCACCTTATCGGGATGACCTTCCGAAACCGATTCGGACGTGAATAAATAAGCCATAAATTTTTTAATTTTTTGTTAAACATCAAACGTGACATTGATGATTGGCGAGTAAAAAAAATTGTTTTAGCATTTTTTTTAAGCGTGGTTGCAATCAATCAAATCTGTCCACAAAATATCGCCTAAGCGAATGAGCAAAAATAAATAAAAAAGTATTGCGGTGAGATTTTTTTTTAAAAAAGAACCATTAAATACACAAATGCCTTTTTTCAACTTTTTTCAAACAAATGAATATGGTACTGCCATAAGCCTTTTTTTAAAGCTTTGTATTGATATATTCCAGATAAATAGTGCGTTTTGGCAAAACGGCTCGTGTTGTGCGTAAGGTTATAAGCAATGGACGGCAGAGTTCCGAGAAGCGATGCACGATACATTTTTTTGGAAGTTGGAAAAATATTTTGAGTAATGTCTATATCTTTTTTCATTCGAAAGCGATAATTTTCAAATATTGAAATAAACTGCGACGATGATATAAAAGGAGACATACTCCATGTTTTTCTCCATTTTTCGAGGTAATCATTTGTGTCGTAGAGATTTTCACCGTTAAGGTAATAATCGGCAACAATAAGTTTACCACCGTGTTTTAGCAAGCGATAAGCTTCGTGGGCAAATTGCCGTTTGCCGGATGTTGACGTAATGCTTTCGATAGCCCAAATCAAGTCGAAAGTCTCATCGGCAAAAGTGGTGAATACATAATCTCCTATCATAAAACTCACCTTTTTATCAAAACCGTGTTTATGCGCTTGTGCAGTAGCAAAAGCGTGCTGTTTTTCGCTAAGTGTTATACCAACACCGTTGACATCATAATTTTTTGCAAGATAAAACAGCGACCCTCCAACACCGCAACCGGCGTCGAATACATTAATATTGTTTTGTATTTCAGCTATTTCAGCCATCACTTGATTGAGCATTTGCAATGCATCGGTTAAATTCGTTGTTTGGCTATTCCAGTAACCGTAATGTACGGCCAAAGCACGGTTGAGCTGCCACCACCGTTGGTAGTGATTGAGCGTTTGATTGTAATAATCGGCTATGTCGCGGTTACTAAACAAAATTTCGTGTACTTATTTTGCAGCTAAAATACTAAAGTTTTTGTTACTTCTCAGCGAGTTTTATTTTATTACTTCCCCGATTTTATGAAACATACTAAGTAACTACTCAACAAGCATATAATGCTAACTATCAATGCATTATATAATAAAAGTTATTAAAATTCTTGGCTCTTTTCTATAAAGGGATAGATGATTTATAGATATCCCAAATTCATAATACTTTTAGTATTCTTTAATTTAGTTTTCCAATTCCTTTTTGTTGGACATCGGTAGATTCTAACAGAATACTTTTTTATAAAATTAGCATACTGTTCTTCAATATTTGTATATGTATTCCATTGAGCTTTATTAGCTAAGCCAATGTCGTTATCTTCAAATAATCCTTTTTTGTTTTTATGACTTTCAAAAAATTGAAACCAATTAGCATAACTCTGTAAGTATTTTGTTGATACACCTCGTAATTTATGATTCAAATCGCCTTTAAGCCTTGACGCCATACTATTTACTGTTTGCACGTGGTAAACATTATCCTTTACATGTTCTGAGGATTTGAAATTTACATGATTTATCTTATTATTCGTTG
>QIKE01000162.1 GCA_003232915.1 Bacteroidota bacterium
AAAATACGATCACTGGTTTTGGCGGGATTTTTGCTCTTTTTGCAAAAATCATGACAAAACCTGAATAGGTTAAATATCAAGCATATACAAACTTATAAACATATGAAATTGTTTTTTTTAAAGTCGTTACAAATCACACCACCCTCACTTCTCGTTCGAGATTGATACCGAATTTTTTGAAAAGGCTACTTTGAATTTGTTTCGACAAATTGAGGATGTCGCTTCCCGATGCACCACCAAAATTCACTAATACCAAGGGTTGCTTTCCGTTGACGCCTACCTGTCCGTTACGATAACCTTTCCAACCCGCCTTTTCGATAAGCCAAGCAGCAGAAATTTTATATTGATGGTTTCCCAAATTGTAATATGGTAAATTTGGACGACGATTCTGTAAATTATTCAGTTGTTCTTGGGAAAGAACCGGGTTTTTGAAAAAACTTCCCGCATTGCACAATTCCTGCGGATCGGGGAGTTTTGAACGACGTATTTGTTTTACAGTAGCGCTAATTTCCTGAATATTAACGTCGATTTTGTTTTTTAAAATATTGTTGAGGGGCGCATACGTAATACGTGGGTTGGGGTTTTTATCAAGGCAAAAAGTTACATTTAACACAAACCATTCCCCTTTTTCTTTGTTTTTGAAAATACTGTCGCGATAGCCGAAAGCACATAGGCTGTTAGAAAACTCTTTTATTTCGCCGGTTTCCAAATTAAAAGCTTCGAGTGTATATAAACAATCTTTTAGCTCAGCGCCATAAGCTCCAATATTTTGTACCGGCGCAGCACCTACCGTTCCCGGTATCAGACTTAGATTTTCGAGTCCTCCCCAATTGTTTTTCACCGTATAATCGACAAAATCACACCAACTTTCACCACCCCATGCTTTTATCATAATATAGTGTTTATCTTCGCCTACTATTTCCACCCCTTTTAAGCTATTGTAAAGCACAAGCCCTTGAAAATCGTTGGTAAACAATAAATTACTTCCGCCACCAAGAATAAGCATTTTTTTAGCCAAAAAGCCTTCTTGTCGCAACACTTTCAAACTGTCAACCGATTGAATAGTTAAAAATTGCGCAGCCTTAACATCAATACCAAAAGTATTAAAAGCTTTGAGCGAAATATCGTTTTCAATTTTTAACATATCCATATATCTGACAAAAATACAATTTGAAGCAATAAAACGACCAAAAAAGGGTTTTTATCCAATAGCTTTTTGTTATTTCGCACACTTATATTTATAAAATTTTGGGTAAAAAGCTTATTGTTTCGGTAATAAATGATCTGGTAACCGACCAGCGGGTAAAAAAAGTTTGCGACACACTACACGATATTGGTTTTAAAGTATTGCTTGTGGGACGCGTGTTGCCCAATAGTCTTCCTATGGACAATAGACCTTACGAAAGTCGGCGTATGCGATTGATTTTCCATAAAGGCCCGTTATTTTATGCCGAATTTCAGTGTCGATTGTTGTGGTTTATTTTGGTTCATCCGGCTAAACTACTTGTTTCAAATGATCTCGACACCTTGTTGCCCAATTACATAATCAGCCGAATCCGGAAAATCCCGTTGATTTACGACAGCCACGAATATTTTACCGAAGTTCCGGAATTGGTCAATAATAAAACCAAACAGAAAATTTGGAAAAGTATTGAAAAGTGGATTTTCCCAAAATTGAAAGATGTTTTTACAGTAAACGAATCTATTGCCTCCTTGTTTGAAAACGATTATTATATCAGACCACGAGTCGTGCGCAATGTGCCTCCACAACGTAAAATATCCAATAGCCTCTCAAAAAAAGAATTGGGACTGCCCGAAGACAAAAAAATACTGATTTTACAAGGATCGGGTATTAACGTACAGCGAGGTGCCGAAGAAATGGTTGAAGCAATGCAGTATATTGAAAATGCAGTGCTATTGATTGTTGGCGGTGGCGATGTTATTGAAACTCTAAAGAATAAGGCAAAAACATTGAAACTCGAAAACAAAATTATCATCAAAGGGAAGCAACCTTACAACCGCTTGATACAATACACTGCTAAAGCCGATTTAGGCTTATCGCTTGATAAAGATACCAACATCAACTACCGCTATAGCTTGCCCAACAAAATTTTCGACTATATTCAAGCCGGAATTCCCGTTTTGGCATCAGATTTGGTTGAAATAAGAAAAATTATTGAAACTTATAAGGTGGGAGATTTTATACCCAGTCATCATCCAAAGGAAATTGCATCGAAAGTCAACGATATTCTTAGCAATCAGCCTTTAATGAAAAAGTGGAGAAAAAATACTACCTTCGCAGCTCATGAGTTGAATTGGGAAAACGAATCGAAAGTATTGAAAGAAGTTTACCGGAAATATGTCTGAACAACATTTGCATATCATATCATTCGATATTCCGTACCCCGCCAATTACGGTGGTGTTATTGACGTATTTTTTAAGGCTAAAGAACTTACCAAGAAGGGAATAAAAATACATCTGCACTGTTTTGAATATGGACGCAAACATGTCGGCAATCTTGATAAATTTTTTTACGAAGTAAAATATTACAAACGCGACATATCGAAAAAAAATCTTTTCAAAAGTATCCCCTATATTGTTAGTACTCGACAATCGGAAAAATTGATGCAAAATTTACTGAAAGACGATTATCCCATTTTGATGGAAGGCTTGCATACTTGCGGTTTACTCGACGATATACGCTTTAATCGTCGCATACGAATTGTTAGAACTCATAATATCGAACACGAATATTACCTGAACTTGGCTAAGGTTGAAAACGATATTTTTAAAAAATATTATTTTTATAACGAAGCGGCCAAACTCAAACGTTACGAAAAAATTCTTGACAAAGCCGATTTGTTGCTTGCTATTTCCAAAAACGACGAGTATTACTTTTCGGCCCATTTCAACAAAGTTGATTTTATTCCGGCTTTCCACCCGCACAAAAGTATACTCTCGAAAAAAGGCAAAGGTAGTTTTGTCCTTTATCACGGAAATTTGTCTATATCCGAAAATACAAATGCCGTGAAATATTTACTGAACAAAGTTTTTCCAGGACTAAATATCCCGCTTAAAGTGGCAGGTTTAAACCCTTCGCATCATTTGAAAAACCTAATCGATCAATATCAAAACGTAGAACTTATTGCTAATCCTAACGACCAAACACTCAATCATCTCATCCGAAATGCACACATCAATATTGCCATCACGGCACAAGCAACAGGACTAAAACTAAAATTGCTAAACACTTTATACAACGGCCGATTTTGTATTGTCAACGACAAAATGCTTAGCGGTAGTAAACTTGACGAACTGTGCATTATTGCCAACGATGCTGAAGAAATGCGCAAGCAAATCGTAGAATTATATAAAAAAAAATTTTCACAAAAACTAATAGAAGAACGGAAACTCAAATTAAAGCTTTTGTACAACAACGGAAACAATGTTGACAAGCTAATTAAACTTATTTCCGTTGTTTAAAAGTGTACCTTCTTCACACCTTACTACCCTGCCGGGAAATTTATGAATTAAATTGTAATTGTGAGTAGCCATCAAAACCGACGTATTGTTTTGGCTTATGTTAAATAAAATACGCATAATACCGTTGGAGGTTTCCGGATCGAGGTTTCCCGTAGGCTCGTCGGCCAAAATAAGCTCGGGGTGATTCAATAGCGCACGTGCAATAGCAATACGTTGCTGCTCGCCACCCGACAATTGATGCGGCATCATCTTCAACTTCGAGAGCAACTCTACCTCACTTAACACTTCAACAATACGTTCCTGAACTGCTTTTTTGCTATTCCAACCCGTAGCTTGTAAAACAAATCCCAGATTTTCTTCTACACTACGATCGTCGAGAAGCTGAAAATCCTGAAAAACAATACCCAACTTTCGTCGTAGAAAAGGAATTTCCTTTCGCTTTACCGAAGATAAATCAAAACCGCAAACCTGCGCAAACCCCTCTTCCACACGCAAATCAGCATACAATATCTGCATTAAACTGGATTTTCCACTACCTGTTTTTCCAATTAAATATACAAACTCTCCGCTTTTAATATTTAAGCTTACATCCGTCAAAACCAGCTTGTTTCGCTGATGAATGGCGATATTTTCCAAATTTACTACCGCTTGATCCGACATATAAAAACAATTTTAACAAAAATAAAAAAATAGCACTTACCTAACTTCAAATCCACTAAAACCTTGCGGCGGAACAAATTGCTTTTTTATTGACGAAACTCTTGCCCATTGAGGACCATCTTCACACCAATCAATAAACAAATTCAGCCGTTCCCATTCACCTTCGGCTTCAATAAAAACACTTCCGTCGGACATATTCATTACCCATCCCTCAACATTCAATTCCTCAGCCTTTTTTTGAGTATAATTCCTAAATCCAACTCCCTGCACCCTCCCGTAAACCGTTAATCTAACCGCTTTGGTTTTCATATTATAAAATTCTAACAGAAAATATTACATTTGTAAACGTTTGACAATCACCGTATCAATATGGTCGAAAAGTTGATCGGGAAAAAAATTCCTCCATGGCATTTCATCGAATTTTCCGCCAAAAGCAATATATTGATCTATAAAACTACTACTGAATTCGCTTCGTACATGATCTCGGAAATTAATACCGATAATCCAACCTTTTTCAATATTATCAAACCATTCCTCATAATAATCCGTATCACCGGAGTGAAAATTTAATACGTTTTCTCCCAAGAGAATAAAATATCTTATTTCTTCGTCAAGCATTGGTTCAACGACATTGCGATAAAAAAACATCACATCATTATACAAAATGTCATTCCACTCACCAAACATCTCAAAAATGCAGAATGCCTTGTTATAATTAGCATATAACAATTTTGTATAAAGCGTCTGCGAACCGAAATAATCCCATTGCGGATGAATATACCGGTCATAAATAACATGTTCATAAAAAACTTCACTGTTCTGATATCCGAAAAATGGTGATTTTTCATCTTCGCAAGCCAAGTAAAGTTCGCGCCAACTATAAAAAGGTTCTATTTCGTGCATAAAATTATTTGCTAAACAACAAATCTTGAAAATTGATAACCACCAATGGAAAATTACCGCAATAAACTGTGCCCAACGTTTCGTATATCACATATCCCAAAACAGCCCCGGTAACTCTTCCAAAGGCTTCAACGCGTAATCTTATAATCATTATACAGCGAACTTAAGTCCTTTTACTTTTTTCAGTTTCTTATATAAACCATCCATCTGTAGTTTGTTCGTGAGCGTAATTTTATATGAAAAACTGATATAATTTCCTTTGCCACTCAACTTTTTGGAATGATATATATAAGCTACTTCCATTTTTTTTAGAATTTCTATTAAAGCCAACTTGTTGTCCTCTTCCTTTACACGAGCATCCATCACCGTCTTTAGATAAAAACTTACCGGAAATTCAATTTTTGTATTACAAAAAACATTTGCTGTTATTATCTTTCTATGGCCATCTCCCGATGAAAAATTTTTTTTCATAAAAAGCATATTTTTTAGATATTTTTCAATTGCAAAGTTAAAGTAAATCGTATTATAGTGTAGAAAAAATAAAGACAAATAATATTTTAAGAGACTGATTGAATGAAGTGTGAAAGAAACAATCTTATGTTTTTATCATTATGGCGGCGGGCGGGCTTTCCGTTGTAGTCCTCGCCCCAAAAACCTTTTCGGCTATTGCGGACGCAGTGGCTTCCTGCCGTCAGCCCTGCCTCCGCAAGCCTCAATAGGTTTTGGTGCTACGGGCTGCCACTCCAATCCCTGCCGCAAAGCCAACCCTTACTGCCTTCGTCGCTTATGCAAAGTCATAAAAACAGCCTGAATTGTTTTATCCATCAGCTAACCAAACAAGCTTGATGCGACCATTTATCTATTATTCTTTCAAAAGTATTTATCAAAATCATCTTTTCATTCCCCACTTTATATATGTCCCCGCAAAATCGCTGATCCGTTCTAACCTATTTTACCGAATACAAAATGGTTCAAACGTCCGTTTGTACCATTCATTAAGTGATAAAATAATGTAATTCATGAATTATCTTTACCAACCCCTCCTGTTTTGGGCGTTTAAACCCGTATTTAAAACATTTTTCCAATACTCCATTCAGCCTTCATTTTAATTATTTCTAAATTAGCAATAACCTTCAATTTAGATAGGTTCTAAAAGTGCTTACAAATCACTGATAAAGAATATATATGTATTCTTTATCAATATGATAATATTTTAAAATAATTTGTAATATATTGAGCTTAAACGTTTTAATATTGTTAGCAAAATAACACTAAAAGCAATAAAATACAGATTTATATTACTTTTGCCAAGCAAACCTCATTAAAGGTTTATGGTTTAATTATAAATTAAAACAGTTTGTTGTGGATAATATCATAATTATTTCGACAATCACGCTGAGCAGTTTGGGCATAGTATCAGCGGTTATACTTTATTTTATAGCCAATAAATTTAAAGTTTACGAAGATCCTAAAATTGATGAAGTGGAAGAATTACTTCCATTGGCCAATTGTGGCGGATGTGGTTTTCCAGGATGTAGAGCTTTTGCCGAGGTTACTGTCAAACAAGCCAAAGATCAGCAAAATCTCGAAGAATTGTTTTGTCCTGTTGGTGGCAACGAAACTTTGCAAAATATCGGAAATATTTTAGGACTTGAAATAGAGGCCAAAGACCCTATGATTGCCGTAATTCGCTGCAATGGTTCCACTGCCAACTCGCCTTCCAAAGTAAAATACGAAGGTGTTAACTCCTGTGCTTTTGCTCATGCTTTATATTCGGGTGAAGGGGGATGCCGGTATGGTTGTCTCCGTCTTGCCGATTGCGTTGACGCATGCGAATTCGACGCCATCCATATGAATCCCGAAACAGATCTGCCGGTGGTCAACAACAAATGTACAGCATGCGGTGCTTGTGTTATCGCTTGTCCGCGCAACATCATCGAACTCCGGAAAAAAGGCCCTAAAAAACGTCGGGTTTTTATTTCGTGTGTAAATAGCGAAAAAGGTGGCCATGCCAAAAAAAATTGTGCTGTAGCTTGTATCGGGTGTGGAAAATGCGCAAAAGTTTGTAAATTCAATGCCATCACCATCAATAGTTTCCTTGCTTACATCAATTTTGATAGATGTACGCTTTGCCGCAAATGCGTTGAAGTGTGTCCGACAACGGCCATTTGGGAAGTCAATTTTAAACCACGCAAACCGAAACTCGAAAACATTACCATTGCTACGGAAAAACCGAAAGAAGTTGTCGACAAACATTCCATAGCCTGTGAAAAAACTTCTATACTTCATTCGCAAGCAAACATAGAATATCATTAATAAGAGAAGCATTTATCATTAACAAATCCGAATACAATGGAGATTTTAAAGACATTTGCACTTGGAGGGATTCATCCCAAAGAAAACAAACTTTCGGCCAATGTACCCATCGAAGTATTACCGATACCCAAACAAGTTATTGTTCCACTTGGGCAAAACCTCGGCGCGCCTTCACAGCCCGTGATTAAAAGAGGCGATAAGCTAAAAGTAGGACAGCTTATAGGAAAAGGTATGTCTTTTATTTCGGCTGATTTGCATTCGCCCGTTTCGGGAACGGTGCTGAAAATTGACAATCTTTTAGATTCATCCGGTTTTCACCGGCCTGCAATTGTTATCAATGTCGAAGGCGACGAGTGGGCTGAAAGCATTGACCGCACCGACAATTTGACAACAAAGATCGAATTAAGTCCACAAGAAATTATTGAGAAGGTAAAAAAAGCCGGCTTAGTAGGTATGGGTGGAGCAACGTTTCCAACACATGTTAAGCTGATGGTTCCATCGGGAAAAACCGTCGAATACCTCATAATCAACGGGGTAGAATGCGAACCATATCTCACTGCCGACCACCGGTTAATGCTCGAAAAAGGCAGTGAAATACTTATAGGAACAAAAATACTGATGAAAGCTCTCAAAGTGAATAAAGCAGTTATCGGTATTGAAAACAACAAGCCCGACGCCATCAACCATCTAAGTCAATTGGCCAAAAAACACGAAGGTATTAACGTTCGGGCACTCCAAATTAAATATCCGCAAGGTGGCGAAAAACAATTGATTAAAGCCATTACCAACAGAGAAGTACCTTCAGCCAAACTCCCTATCGAAGTAGGGTGTGTGGTTCAAAATGTAGGTACTGCCCTTGCCGTGTACGAAGCCGTACAAAAAAACAAACCGTTGATTGAGCGTATTGTTACTGTTACCGGAAAAGCAGTGAAAAAACCTTCGAATTTTAAGGTACGTATCGGCACACCAATTAAACAATTGATAGAAGCAGCCGAAGGACTTCCCGAAAATACTGGAAAAATTATCGGCGGTGGTCCAATGATGGGAAAAACGCTTCAATCGCCAGAAGTACCGATTGTAAAAGGTTCGTCGGGAATTTTACTTATGAAAAAAGAAGAGTCATACCGGCAAATCGAAAGCCCTTGCATCCGTTGCTCGAAATGTATTTACGTTTGCCCTATGGGTCTTGAACCGTTTTTTCTTTCGCGACTCTCAAAACTCGCTAAATTCGACATGGCCGAAAAAGAAATAATTATGGATTGTATCGAATGCGGCTCGTGCCAATACACTTGTCCGGCATACATTCCGTTGCTCGACTACTTGCGTCTCGGTAAAGCAAAAGTAGCAACAGCCATTCGAACACGCAACATTACATAGTATTTAAAACTATGCATAATAAAAAATTATCGCAATATGAATATGCTAACGGTATCGGCTTCTCCACACATCCACGGAGACTATCTTACAAAAAAATTGATGTATGGTGTAGTTTACTCGCTTGTTCCGGCTATGCTGGTATCACTTTACTTTTTCGGTTTTAATGCCCTCAGAGTATTATTGTTATCGGTTTTTTTTAGTCTGTTGTTTGAATGGCTGATACAAAAATATCTCATAAAAGGCCCCATCAGCATCACCGACGGTTCGGCAATTGTTACCGGAATTTTACTTGCTTTCAATGTCCCGTCGAATCTGCCCGCATCAATGATTATTGTTGGTGCTCTTGTAGCTATCGGTATCGCAAAAATGTCGTTCGGAGGATTGGGGAAAAACATTTTTAATCCTGCACTTGTAGCACGCGTGTTTTTACTCATTTCATTTCCTGTGGAAATGACTTCTTGGCCAAAACCACTCGGTTTTACCAAAAATCTTTCCGACGTAATAACAGGTCCTACACCGCTTGGCTTTGTAAAAGATGGCATCAGTTCCGGCAGAAATATATCGGAACTTGCCGCTCACATGCCCTCTTATATACAAGACCTCTTAGGACAAACGGGCGGTTCGCTGGGGGAAGTTTCGGCTATCACACTCATAATCGGTGGTATATATTTAATCTGGAAAAAAATTATCAGTTGGGAAATTCCCATTTCAATCTTGCTTACTGTTGTTGTTTTTTCAGGAATTTTGTGGATAATCGACCCGCAACAATATGCCGATCCTGTTTTTCAACTGCTGACAGGCGGTTTGATGCTCGGTGCTATTTTTATGGCTACCGATATGGTAACTTCCCCGATGACAAAAGGCGGTCAACTTGTATTTGGCTTCGGCGTGGGATTGCTCACCATACTCATAAGAGTCTGGGGCGCCTATCCCGAAGGCGTTTCTTTCGCCATTTTGTTGATGAACGCAGTAGTTCCACTAATTAATCGTGGTTTTAAACCAAAACGTTTCGGCACAAAACCATGTTTGATTACCTTAACATAAATTTCTTGATTTATAATAATTCTTTACAACAATAAATAAACAAAAATATGGCTTCGAAAAAAGAATCGACTTTTGCCCACATGGTTGTTACCTTGTTTTTGGTTGCCTTGATTGCCGCCCTTGCACTCGGATCGGTATATGTGGTAACGAAAAAACCTATAGCTCTTGCAAAAAAAAAGAAACAAGAAGCCGCCATTAAAGCCGTGTTGCCGGCATTCGATAAAATAACAGTGAAAAAGTTTCCCGATGCCGATGGCGTCGACTCTTTACAATTCAACATCGCTTTTAGAAACGGGAAAATGATAGGAGTAGCCGTAAACACATATACCAATAAAGGTTTCGGCGGCCGTATTGAGGCTATGGTAGGACTGCTTGACGATGGTACCATCTACAACACCTCCGTTTTGAGCTTGAAAGAAACACCGGGACTGGGTACTAAACTAGAAAAAAAGAAATCGAATTTTCCTGATCAGTTTATTGGGAAAAATCCGGCTACCTTTAAATTAAAAGTGAAAAAAGATGGCGGCAACGTAGATGCGATCACTGCCGCCACCATTAGCTCACGTGCGTTTTGTGACGCATTGCAAAGAGCTTACGATACTTTTGAAAAAGAAAAAGACAAATTAAAATAACAAGATATCAACAACTTTGCATTCGACAAAGTATCAAATAACATAAAATAGTATTGATTATGAATCACATACAAAATTTTACCAAAGGCTTTATAAAAGAAAATCCCGTTTTTGTTCTTCTGTTGGGAATGTGCCCCACACTAGGAACAACCACCTCGTCCATCAACGGTTTAGGAATGGGATTGGCAACAGCATTTGTGCTCACGATGTCGAATCTTGTGGTTTCGCTCGTAAAAAACCAAATCCCCGATAAAGTGCGCATTCCGTCGTTTATTGTCATCATTGCCACCTTTGTTACTATTGTAGAACTACTAATGCAAGCTTTTACACCCACATTGTTCTACCAACTCGGCTTGTTTATTCCACTTATTGTGGTCAACTGCATTGTTTTAGGACGTGCCGAAGCTTTTGCCTCGAAAAATACTGTCGGTTCGTCGGTTCTCGACGGTTTCGGCATGGGTCTCGGATTTGCTTTCGCGCTTACAATACTTGGCTCGGTACGCGAACTACTCGGCAGTGGCGCCATTTTTGGAATACATCTTATGAAAGGAGATATGATGCTAGTATTTGTACTTGCTCCCGGTGCTTTTATCGCACTCGGATACATCATCGCCATTATTAATAAACTGAACAAAACAGCTTAAAACAACACACTATGGAATATTTTGTAATTATCGTTTCCGCCATTTTTGTCAGCAATATCGTGTTGACACAATTTTTGGGCATTTGTCCTTTTCTCGGTGTGTCAACAAAAATTTCCACCTCAATTGGTATGGGAGCAGCTGTTTTGTTTGTGATGACACTCGCCACCATAACTACTTGGATTTTTCAGTATTATGTACTCAATCCTTTTGGCTTGGGATTTATGCAAACCATTGTTTTTATTTTGGTTATTGCAGCTTTGGTACAAATGGTGGAAATTATCCTGAAAAAAGTTAGTCCTGCCCTTTATCAAGCCCTTGGCGTTTTCCTGCCACTCATCACCACAAACTGCGCAGTTTTGGGTGTCGCTATTCTCACTATTCAAAAACAATTCAACTTGCTGGAGAGTGTCGTGTTTGCAATGTCTACAGCTATCGGTTTCACATTAGCCTTGGTGTTGTTTGCCGGCATTCGCGAGCATCTCGACCTTATGGAAGTTCCCAAAGGTATGCGTGGAATTCCCATCGCATTGGTAACCGCAGGTATCCTTGCCCTAGCTTTCATGGGCTTTACCGGAATGGTTAAATAATGCAGATGCATCCGTCTTTGCTTAGTTGGAATGATTTTTTGTCGCAGATGTCCTTCTCGCTAAAATATGGTAAAAACCAAGTAAATAATCGACCTTCTTAGTAGGTGACTCCGGTTTGACCAAATCGGGAAGCTTTGAGGCATTTTCTGTTTTTTGAATATAGAATACCTATTAAAGATTTGTAATTATTCAGCCGAATTGACATAGTTAACACATTGAACGGATTTTACTACAATGAATCCAGCAATACCAACGGTTAGCTAAGATATTTTTCTTCGATTCGTTGCTATGTTCTGATCATGTCTTCTAAT
>QIKE01000127.1 GCA_003232915.1 Bacteroidota bacterium
AAGAAATCTTACCCAATGTTCATCGAATAGCTTCATTGCTAAAGAGGTGGCTCTTGGGAACTCACCAAAATTATATCGGAGAGGAATATCTCTCGTATTATTTAGATGAATAAACTTTTAGGTACAATAGACGAAAATCAAATAGCAGGGGACTACTTTTTCAAAGATTAATTGAACAAGGGGTCTTACATGAACCTGTTGAATATAAATCTATTAAGCGTATGTGGCATGTGCATACCCCAGTTTGAAATAATTACAAATTTTTATTGATAATCATGTCCGAACTTCTAAAGGGCTAATTGTAGATTAGCATAAACTGCAAATGTAAATGGGTTGTCGTTCGGAAATGGATACAAAACCGGAATAGCCACACTTTCGTTCTTTTTCATATTCATGTTCGTTTATGAACACTGTTGGTTTATTCTCCGAACACTTTTCAAAAGAACTCGACCTACTATAATGCAATTACAATGCAAGTATTTTATTATTATGCAGGTTGTTAAACACTATGGCATAATTCATGATAGCAAATACCGACAAGAAAAAAAGAAGTCATACGATGATAAAAATGCACAACATACATAAATCATATCAAGCCGGAAAAAACCGTTTGCATGTGCTCAAAGGAATTGATTTGCACGTAGAAAAAGGGGAGTTGGTTTCCGTGATGGGGTCGTCGGGTTCGGGGAAATCGACACTGTTGAACATTATCGGAATCCTTGATAACTACGATGAAGGCGAATATTATCTTGATAATACACTGATATCCAATTTAAGTGAAAAAAAGGCAGCTTTATATAGAAACAAAATGCTCGGGTTTGTTTTTCAATCTTTCAATCTCATTTCGTTTAAAAATGCTCTTGAAAATGTTGCGCTTCCATTATATTATCAAAAAATAAGTAGAAGAAAACGTAACAAAATTGCTTTAGAATATCTCGAAAAAATGGGATTAAGAGATTGGGCCAATCATCTGCCTTCGGAACTTTCGGGGGGGCAAAAACAGCGTTTAGCCATTGTACGAGCATTAATATCGCAACCCAAAGTTATTCTTGCCGATGAGCCTACGGGTTCTCTCGACTCAAAAACGTCGATGGAAATGATGGATTTGTTGCGTGAGATTAACAGCGAAGGGATCACAATAATTATCGTTACCCACGAACACGATATAGCCGAACAAACCGATCGGATTATCCACCTGAAAGACGGGCTTATTGAATACGACGTCAACGGTTCGGAGTTGAAACAACGTGTTTTACAAACCATAACTCAAGAAGAGGTATAAAAATGTTTGACAGAGATAAATGGCAAGAGATTTTCAGTACGATAAGCAAAAACAAATTACGTACTTTTCTCACGGGTTTTAGTGTAGCGTGGGGAATTTTTATGCTTATCATTTTACTTGGTTCGGGACAAGGTCTGCAAAACGGCGTTCAGCATAAGTTTGACGATGATGCGGTAAACAGTTTATGGATTTATGCTCGCCAGACGTCGAAACCATACAAAGGCTATAATGCCGGACGACAAATTAGGTTTACGAACAACGATTATAAACGCACCAAAGCTCTTGATAGTCATATCGACCATATTACCGGACGATTTTATGTGGGAAGCCAAATTACGAGTTACAAAAACAACTATGGTTCATACGATTTAAGAGCTGTAAATCCGGGATTTAAGTATATCGAAAACACAAAAATTACCGAAGGCAGATTTCTAAACAAACTCGACATCAAAGATTTTAGCAAAGTGGTAATAATAGGTAATATCGTAAAAAAAGACCTTTTTAAAAATGGTGTCGATCCTTTGGGAAAATATGTGAAAATCGGAAATATTTCTTTTAAAGTAATCGGTGTATTCGCAGATGCGGGCGGCGAAGGAGAAATGCGCAAAATTTACCTTCCTATTTCTACGGCACAACGGGTGTTTAATGGCGGTAATCGGATTCACCAGATTATGTTAACCGTTGGCAACGCATCTTTGAAACAAACAAAACGAATAGAAAGTGAAATTAGAAATAATTTTGCACTATTGCATCATTTCGACCCCACCGACCCCCGTGCCATTCGCATCAACAACAATCTTGAAAATTATAAAAAAGTGATGAATTTGTTTCTTGGTATTCGCATCTTTATTTGGATTATCGGTATTGGAACTATCATTGCGGGCATCGTGGGGGTAAGCAATATTATGATGATAGTAGTGAAAGAACGCACCAAAGAAATCGGAATCCGTAAAGCTTTGGGGGCCACACCTGCATCCATCGTTAGTTTGATATTGCTTGAGTCGGTTACCATTACCAGTATGGCAGGCTATGTGGGGCTGATGCTTGGTGTAGGCCTGCTCGAATTGACAAAAAAATTCATTCCGCCATCCGACTTTTTTATGAATCCCCAAGCCAACATATCCATTGCTGTTTCGGCAATAATATTGCTTGTAGTGGCCGGAACCATAGCCGGTTTTATTCCAGCACGCAAAGCAGCATCAATCAAACCCATTGAAGCCTTGCGTTATGAATAAATTTTTAAACAAAAAAAAGATTTATTGTTAACCCCGAAAAAAAAGGATGAGAAAAGCTATGAATTTATTCGATATGGACAACTGGCAAGAAATATGGACGGCTTTGAAAACAAATCCCGTTCGCAGTTTCTTTACAGCCTTTGGTGTGTTTTGGGGAATTTTTATGCTAGTAATTATGCTTGGCTCGGGTCGTGGATTGCAAAATGCCGTGTATCAGGGTTTTGGTGATTTTGCTACCAACAGTTTTTTTATGTGGACACGAAATACTACTATGCCTTACAAAGGATTTAAAAGAGGTCGCCGTTTTTTCTTTGATAATGATGATATTGTTGCCATCAAAAACAATGTTCGCGAAGTGAAAATTGTTGCACCACGTTTACAAGCCGGTGGCTACCGAGGTGCCAGCAACGTGGTGCGAGGAAAAGAAACCGGCGCTTTCAACATCTATGGCGATTATCCCGACTATATGAAAATAAACCCTGTGGAAATTACTTCGGGACGATTTGTTAACAACAACGATGTAAAAGATTATCGGAAGGTGGCCATCATTGGTAACGGTGTGGTAGATGCACTCTTTAAAAAAGGAGAAAAAAGTATTGGACAATACATTCGTATTCAAGGAGTTTATTTTAAAGTTGTAGGTGTTTTTAAATCGAAGAAAAAAGGAGGACAAGCCGAACGTGATGCCAACAGTATTTTTCTGCCGTTTTCGACTATGCAAAAAACCTTTAATTATGGCGATAAAGTGTTTTGGTTTGCCATCACATCGCAAGATAATATTCCCGCTTCCATTGCCGAAGAAAAAGTAATAGCTTTGATGAAGCAACGGCACAAAGTCAACCCAAGCGACACGCAAGCTATCGGCCATTTTAATGTGGAAAAACAATTTAAAAAAATGACGGGTTTATTTACCGGCATCAACATACTTATTTGGATAGTGGGAATTGGGACTTTGCTCGCCGGCGTCATCGGAGTGTCGAATATTATGCTTATTATAATAAAAGAACGAACAAAAGAAATAGGAATTAAACGGGCTCTCGGCGCAACTCCTATGAATATTATCTCGCAAGTTATCCTCGAATCGGTAACAATTACAACTCTTGCCGGATATGTAGGATTGGTTGTTGGTGTAGCATTGCTTTCTCTTATTGATAAGCTAATGGTTAGCAGTGGCTCCGACTCGCAATTTTTTCTCCATCCCGAAATAAATTTCAATGTGGGTATCACGGCCTTGTTGATTCTTGTCGTGGCAGGCATCTTTGCCGGATTTATTCCAGCACGAAGAGCCGTTAGTATAAAACCTGTGGACGCTTTAAGAGATGAATAAGATTGAAACAGTAGAAAAACACAAGATAAAGATTAGCCCATTTAAGATTGTAAATAATAAAAACAAAAAAAATGAAAACGTTTTTTAAAATTTTAATAATAGTACTTATTATCGGTGGCATCGGCTACACTATGTATTATCTTTGGAATACGTCGAGAGAAAAACCGGTGATTTATCAAACCAAATCGCCAACCACACGCAACATTATTAAAAAAACAGTAGCTACCGGATCGGTAGTGCCTCGCAAAGAGATAGAAATAAAACCGGTGGTTTCGGGTATTATTTCTAAAATTTATATCGAAGAAGGCGACAAAGTAAAAAAAGGTGACTTGATTGCAAAGATTCGTATTATCCCCAATATGATTAATCTTAACAATGCCAACTCGCGTGTCGATCAAGCCAAAATAAATTTACAGGATGCCAAACGCAATTACGACCGGCAGTTCGAGTTGTTGAAAAAAGGTGTTGTAGCCAAAGCTGATTACGATACCTACGAAACAAAATACGAAGCAGCCAAAGAAGAATTACAAACGGCACTCGAAAACTTGCAACTGATTAAAGAAGGGCAAATTAATAAAAAAGGCTCGCCTACCAATACGCTCGTACGTTCAACCATTTCGGGAATGGTACTTGATATTCCGGTGGAAATTGGCAATCAGGTTATCGAAGCCAACAATTTCAACGCCGGAACCACCATCGCAACCGTTGCCGACATGAACGATATGATATTTAAAGGAAAGATAGACGAAACCGAAGTAGGGAAAATAAAAGTAGGCATGCCACTAATTCTTTCCATTGGTGCCATCGACAACGAAAAGTTTAAGGCCATACTCACGAAAATTTCTCCCAAAGGTGTAGAAGAAAACGGGGCAGTGCAGTTTGAAATAGAAGCCGACGTTAAGTTGAAAAGCAACCAATTTCTTCGTTCGGGATATAGCGCTAATGCCGACATCGTTCTTGAGCGTGCCGATAGCACTCTTGCCATTTCCGAATCGTTGTTGCAATTCGAAGGCGACACCACAACTTTTGTGGAAGTGGAAACAGCTCCTCAGCAGTTTGTAAAACGCATTATCAAAACCGGCCTTTCTGATGGTATCAACATACAAGTGCTGTCGGGTATTAGCAAAAAAGATAAAATAAAAGTGCCGGAATAAATTTAACTGGGGTATCCGATTATAACCCGTAATTTTGTTAATAAATTTGATAATAAGCAGATTACGAAAATATTGCATTCTTTTTAATATTTTGATATACACTTGTTTGCATATTTAATGGGAAACGGTTACATACCCCTTTTAAATTTATTAAGTTGTATTTTTAGCAACACGATTTTTTCACCCCCTTATTACTTTTGATTTTGCCATATGCAAGAAAAATTAATAATAGTCAAGAACAGTAACAGTTGTTAGACACTAATTTCACGAAATTTTTGTAGAGAACACAACATTCTGTTTTTACGATAAAATAACATAAATAGATATGTATAAATTATAATTAACTTTGCAATACGAATCCACAAGTGTTAAAATTCTCAATATTTATACTTGAATACGTGAGGCTTTGTATCTTTGCATAAAATATTACAGACATGAAAAAGTTAATTTTACTGATAATTAGTTTAGTTTTTCTTATTGCTTGTTCGAATTCGGGAAATAAAACACACGTTAAATTAAACCTTCCTGATTCGCTAACAGAAGATCAAAGTAGCCCAAAAGCACAAACCGACACCATACATCATATAACGCCATTGATAGGCACCTCGAAACCGCTTACCAAAAAGCAAAAGTTGCACAATATTAATATGCAAAGAGCGCGAACCGCTTTCAATAATGCCATTAAAGCTTACAATAGTCACAAGTTCGATCAAGCCGCCGAGTCGTTCAAAGAGTCGCTTGGCTACGATCCCAACAATAATTTGGCCTGTTATAATCTCGGAAAAATTTACTTCGATCAGGGACAAAAAAATTTGGCGCTTTCGTATTTCGAAGATGCCGTAAACATCAATCCTAAGGATACGGCTTCGATGATTTCGGCAGGACTTGTTTATTTCGAAAAAAACAATTTTGACAAGGCTAAACAATATTACGACAAAGCCTTGAAAATTGCTCCCCATTATGGAAAAGCGTATTTCCATCGCGGAACACTTTTGGGAACTCATAAGCATTATAAACAATCGGTTGCCGATCTCGAAAAAGCCGTGAAATACGAAAAGGATAATTCCGAAGCATATGTTAATCTCGGCTTGGCTTATTATTATTTGAAGGACATGAAAAAAGCCTGTAAAGCTTGGCACAGAGCAGCTGCTATGGGTAATACAAAAGGGCAGACAGCCGTAAATGCGTATTGCAAAACAAAATAATAAACCGGACGCTATGTGTTTGCATTGTAAACGTTTACAAAGTTAAAGATCCTTTAATTTACGATAAAGTTGAAAGAATCTTTAGGAAAGGTATTTAATCATTTTTCAATTTCATTTTTTTAGTATCACGAACCTTTTAAATTTGGAATGCCAGCTCCTTGATTAATTTTACTTCATTGAAATTTTAGGAAAAATACCTGAGATATTCTCTCCCCATTTTTTGCACGGTATCATATGCCTTTTCACGAGATTTAGAGATACTCAAAATGTATTT
Organism: Bacteroidota bacterium; assembly: GCA_003232915.1. Lineage (GTDB taxonomy): Bacteria > Bacteroidota > Bacteroidia > Bacteroidales > F082 > Sulfidibacterium. Next base: position 6,478 of record QIKE01000127.1, read on the forward strand.
GTTTCTATATACAGAGTGCTTATTCAGTAAATTAATATCAGATGATTGCTTTATCAAACCACTTCTTTTTTCCGAATTTGATTTTACATCTTTACATTCTATAACATACCATTTGTTTATTTTTCTAATTTTTTTCTCCCTTTTCTATGTTACTTGTGTATGTTCTGTCAATATCAGCATTAAATACAAGAGTTACCTGAGACAAGTTTTTTTCAAGTTGTAATTTCTTAATTGTCTCTCCAAAAATCCGTTATAAATTCATTAAGCAAAAAGGTAAACAGGTGAACTATTCTATGAAACAGTATCGGGAAAAAATAGTTTTTCAAAACCGGCATGAAAAATAAAACCCGTAACCATAACGGTCGATTTTAGGATAGAGGCTTAATTGAGTTTTCATTTTTTTAAAAGGATTCCAATGTTTCAACGGTTCGAAATAATATACTAAATCGGTAACTATCATACCGATAGCAGCACCCGTCAACACATCCGAAAGATAATGTCTGTTGTTTAACATTCGGAGCGTTCCGGTACTTATTGCAAACAAATAGCCGCTATAAGCCAGTGTCGGGGCACTTTTTCGAAACTCGTGATACAAAATGCCGGCATTTGTAAACGCCGATTCGGTATGTCCCGAAGGAAAGGAATGCACACTGCCATCGGGTCGGGTTTTGTTAGTAAGATATTTCAGCCCGTAAACGATAGCTCCCGAAATAAATTGCGAAAAAAACAGGTATTTGCTTTGATCGAACCAATGGTTTTTGCTTTTTACACCGGTAATGTCGGCTGTGTACATAATAACAACCGGAACAAATTGTAGGTAATCGTCAGCTCTTACACGAAAATCGTTGCCGGCGAAATTGCGCAAATCGGTTTGCACGTTTTTTTCAAACAAGCTGTTATTAATTATAATTCCCGATGTAAGCAAAGCGGCCGGAAGAATCATTTTCGTTAGAAGAGGCTTTGTTTTTAAGCTATCGTATTGCTGTGCCGAAAGTTGCGCATCGGTCATCAACAACAAAACGGCAAGAAGTGCTGTCGGAAGATAAACTTGAAATATTTTCATTTATAGTTTTATTTTATCCACGAAAAAGCTCAGAACAAGACGGCTAAAATAGTTCAAAAACATTTATTTAACAACAAATTTCCGGCTCTCACTAACATTGTTGCCATTAATGGTAAGCGAATAAATTCCGGCAGGTAGTTCCGGCAAGTTAATCCTGATTTTTCCGTGTCGTTCTGAGGACCGGCTTTCGTGATAGACACTTTGCCCTGAAACATTCACTATGCCTATTTCGATATTTTCTTTTTCTTTCAAAGCATACGAAACTGTAAATATCCCGTTGTTGGGATTAGGCAAAATATCGAAGATTAATTTGTCGGCATTTAGTGATTTATTTCCCAAAAATATATCAGCATAAAAACATTGATAAATATTGTGTCCGAAGTCGCCGTTGAAGCTTTTAAGAATATTGCCATTTAGGTCATAAAATTTCAAATAACCGCTTCCTTCGTTGTTAGCCCAAAACGAAATGCCGTTGTCGTGGCTATCCCACAGGTAAAAGTCATAGATGCCGCCAAGTAGTGTAATGGTATCTTTATATAGAGTAGTATTTTCGAAATTATGTTTTTCGTAAACCTGCTCGCCGTCGTCAGTCAGTATTTCGTAAGAATTTTGATAAGCGGCTTTGTTAGTTTTAAAATGAATAACAAAAGTGGTGGGATAAGCCGGGGGCAAATCGTAATTACTTGTCATAAAATCGTTTATAGTGTTTTCGTCGGTGGTATTGTTGGGGTTATTTAAACTAACGTAAAAATGTCCGTTACCTTGCTGCCATTCCACCCAGTTAAAAGCGGTAAGCTGTACTTCTTTTTTTTGCATAAAAGGAAGGTTCCCTGTCCAGTGATAAGTTTTAGGATTAACACCCGAAGGGCCGTAAACAATATCAACGGAAGTTAATGTATCGGCACCCAAATTTTTTATCACCACAATTGGACGTGTAGCGGAAGGATTGTTTCTTCGGTAGCGTTTTAAGTTGTTGGGAGCAATAATTTCGTCGACGGTAGCGTCGGTGTTGAAATTGGGTGCCCCATACGAAAACAGCTGTACTACAAGCAAATAGGCGCCATATTGGTCGGGTTGCGAATTGTAGTCGATAATAGCGGTATCGTCGGTAATGTAAGGTGTAATTTCGTAATTGTGTTCCGTAACTTTCATTCCTGGACACCAGCCGGCACGGTCGTAAATCCATGTACCACCTTGTGGGTAAAGTGGATTTGTCGAACATTCCTGAACAATTTGCCAGTAGGCTACCTGATGATCATTTACGTCGAGATAATGGATTTTTTCACAAAATTCGGCACAATTTGTCGGGTTGCTGAAGAGATGACCCGAAGTTCGGGTTTTTATCTTGAAACTCAACGCATCGGGTAACAAAGCAATAGTGTCGGGAGCTACCTTTTCGGGAAAAGTATTCAAATAATAATATCCCGAATAAACCTTCTCAATCTTTTTTACGTCTCTCGGCGGAGTACCTTTAATCATATAAAATTTCAAATTCAGCAATTCCTGAAAATTACCGGCAGTCAGATGAACGCTATCGTGTAGAAAAGGTGCGTAATCGGTAACATCGTAAACCCATGTAAAACCATCGCCCAAACTAAGGCCGTTACCGTAAGGAGTAATAAATCGACCTATTTCCCAAGGGACGGTTACTTCGTAAGGTGCACCGTAATAAGGCAAATCTTGATGGTACAAAACGCTGTCGGGCAATACCAAACTCGAATCGGTGGGATGACCACCGGCATCAAAAGTATAATTGTTATAATATCCGGGCCACTTTAAAATTGTATCAACGGGCTGTACCGGATGAACCGTATCGAAAAACACAATGTTGACAGCAGTTTTTGGTAAGGTATCGACAACCACGAGCGAGTCGAGTTGTGCTGAATCGTATACTCCGTTTTGCAAAGCCAAATGGAGGTTGAGTGGCGATAAAAAAGGATTCCTGAAACGGTGAACACCTTGATAATTGCACCATCCTGGCTGTCCGAATAGGTTGCCTGTAAACCCGTTAGAGCTGTTGTCGTAAACCGTTAAACCTTCTCCATTATTAAATTGATAATAAGTCCTTAGATGCGAAAGAAAAGGATGGTTAGTGTCAATATCTTTATACATATAATCACCAATGGCATCCCAGCCGAGTACGGTGTCCCACACACGAAATTCATCAATCATTCCGGCATAATATCCATCGTAAGTGATTGCTGCACCGATACGGAATTTTACAATACCGCTCATAGATTTGTGTTTTCCGCTTTGCTGAAACCACAGAATTCCATTATGAAATATGCGCATAATGCCCGAACGTGCATCTTTCATAAACACCCAATGATTCCATTTTCCTTCCCACAACGATGTATTGTTAGCAGAAAGTGAAATACGATCAACTCCGTCAGCATCTCTTCCAGCATCCCAATAAACGATTTTGTTGCTCCAAGGGAGATGAACGTTTAAAATTCGGCGACCTGCACTGTCAACACCTTCGAGAATTGAAGCATTGGCAGGTTGCACATTGGGATTGCCATACTGCCAAAACGAAATAGTGATGGCACTATCTATCGTGGCAAATACATTAGCCGGAACTTCCACATAATCCCAACCTTCGAAATTAAGATAGCTGTCGTCGGTTTTGCTCATTTGTGAACTATTATAGTTGCCAGTGTCCGCTTGCAAAACCGCCGAACCTTTATGGCCGGCATAGCTGTAATCAATGAGAATATCGGAGCTGCCATCCCAATAAAACGGGTACGTCAGCGAAATTGTATTCCAGCCTATTGTTAAACTAATATTGCGGCTATAAACAGTTTGTAATCCCCCGTTAATTATCGAATCGCCACTTAGGTAATTGTTAAAGTTCCGTATTCTAACAGTAAAATGTCGAAGAAAAATAGTTCCGCTTAACACATTCATTTTCAATCCTGTGATTTGTCCCGATTGAAATCCAGCCGCTTGCAAATCGGTAGCACTATAAATAACCTGAAAGCGTCCGTCGGCAGTGGCGTCTTCGAGCGGTAAACTCAAAGTACTGTCTCCGTCATTCACTTCCGCTTCGTAAGTGGGTATTGTACTATTGAAATATTCTAGCACCGGTTTATACCTCCACGATGTATCGTTCATTATCAAAAACGAATCGGGACTTTCGTTGTTTACCATATAATTGGCATGATAATATAAGTTAGAGTCGTATTCACCCGTATGCTCAATGTAATGAATGGTGGTAGTATAATCCCACTCGCCGCAGTTGGGATTTTGGTTGGGATCGCACTTCAGCGTGTAATACATAAGTATTTTACTGAAACTCATAGTATCAGGCGGAAAAAGATATTTTCCGGAACGGGGAGAATTCCCCCCGGGCAAAACGGGTGTGTTAAAATCAATGGTTTGAACAACAATGGTGTCGCCAGAGCCGGCAATAGCAACAAACGAAAGCAAGACTAGAATAAATGTGAGAAAAGTGTTTTTTATGTACATAATAAAGTGCTTTTTTATTCTTTATAGATATAGAAATTTCTATAACTGAAAAGGTTGCTTTTGGAATAGATAGAAAATTTGACGAGAGAACGAGAGAACGAGAGAACGAGAGGATGAGAGGATGAGAGGATGAGAGGATGAGAGGATGAGAGGATGAGAGGATGAGAGGATGAGAGGATGAGAGAACGAGAGAACGAAAGAACGAGAGGATGAGGGGATGAGGGGATGTGAGGATGTGAGGATGAGGGGATGAGAGGATGAGGGGATGTGAGGATGAGGGGATGAGAGGATGAGAGGATGTGAGGATGAGAGAACGAGAGGATGTGAGGATGAGAGGATGAGAGGATGTGAGGATGAGGGGATGTGAGGATGTGAGGATGAGAGGATGTGAGGATGTGAGGATGAGAGGATGAGAGGATGAGAGGATGAGAGGATGAGAGGATGAGAGGATGTGAGGATGAGAGGATGAGAGGATGAGAGGATGAGAGGATGAGAG
>QIKE01000062.1 GCA_003232915.1 Bacteroidota bacterium
GAAGAAAATTAACAATAGTATTGTTTAATGAAGTAATATTAATATCCCTATTACTTTGGTAAATTTAAAATCTTGTCGAATTATTTGGTTTATCCCCTGACAGGGTTTTAATTCTTGTTTTCAATATTTTGTAGTCGTTGGTTATTTTCAAACCTGAAAATGTATTAGCTTTTATAATGGCTTCTTTTATTTGAAAGTTTTTTTGAGTTGTAGAAAAATACAGATGCTTTTTCATCAACCTTTTCGATAGGTATTCTTGTTCGGGTTGTCCGGGTGTAGGTATGAACACGGCTTTGGAACCGAGACTTACTATATCCATCAAAGTTGAATATCCTGAACGGCTCACCACCGTTTTTGCAGATTGTATGAGTTTGGCCATTTCAGCATCGGAAGCATGAGACCTTATTTCGATGTTTTTTATTTTTCGAATATTTGTTTCACCGGGTTTTCCCGAAAGGATAACGGTTTTATAATCCGTTGATAAAAGTTGCTTTATAAGTAGTTCTTCTAAAATTGTTCTTTGTGGTTCGGGACCCGAAAGCAGGCATAGCACATCTATTTTTGGTTTGGAAAGTAGCCGGTTTTCCAAACTCTCGAAACGGCTTAGTGTGCCGATGAAATAAGTGTCTTTCAACGGCATTGATCCGATGTGTGATAATTTCCCCGATAAATTGTTTTCTCCGGCAAAATCGGGTATCCACAATTCGTTATGTTTTTTAATATAAGAGAAAATAATTTTTTTTAAAACGGGACGTGAAGTTACAAATATTCCGCGTGTGAGAATTGATAGCTGGTGTGTAATAAAAATAGTAGGCACTTGTTTCGACCATAGTTCGTAGCGGTTGTCGGAAATAAGAGCATGAATATGTAGTTTGGGAATTAACGATTCGAGTAAATCGTGTGCCGGCTTGGAAGCTTTTAGGATTTTAGGTATTTCAGTAGCTACTTTTAATGTCACCGGACCTCTTTTTTGATATTCGGGTTGATAGCCAGGTAATTTTATCCACTGACATTTTGGGAAACGCAACTTTAAAAATTCTAGAGGCCTCCTGTCGGCACCGATAATTACATTAGCCCCTGCTTGTTGCAGAAGTTCTATTATCGGAACACAACGCGTTGCATGTCCCAATCCCCAATCCATTGGGCAAATTAGTATGTTTTTTTGTGTTGACAATCAAATGGATTTTTCGACAAAAATAAGAATAATACCGGTTTGAAAAATGTAGTATTGGTTAATATATTAATTAGTTAATATGGGATAATTGGTTAATGATAGAGTGGACAATGAACTGATAATGTGTCAACGAATGAAATGGAAGTGTTTTTTTTTAAATAATCGTCAAAAGACAGTTTCATCACGTTAATTTAAGTACTTTTGGGCGGTAAAATATTATCATTTTTAACGATGGAATATTCCTGAAAAACAGTAAAACATAGGAGAAAAAGCCTATGATAGAGACAGTAAAATTAGGCGGACGACTAAAATGGCATAACGTAAAAAATCCGTCGGAAGAAGATTTTGCATATTTAGAAAACATTTTTCATTTTCATCAACTTGATCTCGAAGATTGCCGGCAGTCTAATCAGCGACCTAAAATAGATACATACGATGATTATTATTTTCTGATATTGCATTATCCGAACTTCGATCATCAAAATCGCTTTATTAAACCAAAAGAAGTAAGGATTTTTTGGGGTGAAGATTATATCATAACCGTAGGAAAGTCGCATTGGGTAGTAAGTTCAGTTTTCGAAGAAGCTCAAGAACAGGAACAAAGAGGTGAAAATTTTGAAATAGCTACTTCCGATGCCTTGCTTTACACCTTACTCGAACGCTTGATGAACGAATCAGTTTATCTTTTACGGAAAGTTGGGCTTGAATTGGAGCTTATCAATCGTGAATTGTTTGACAGCCGACCCGAAAAAACAATCGAACGGCTTTCTATAACTCGAAAAAATATTATCGTTCTCAACACTATGTTCAAACCTCAGCTAAGAGTTTTTAACAAATTCGAGTCAGGAAACATTCAAGGATTTGCCGATAGTATGGAAGAATACTGGGGAAACATACTCGACTACTATAATAAAATGTGGGATATGACCGAAGACTATGGCGAAATGATTGAAGGTCTTTCCGTTACTTTCGATTCAATGCAGACCAACAAAACCAATGAAATTATGAAAATACTTACGTTGATTTCATCAATAGTTTTGCCCCTGACGTTTCTTACAGGTCTGTACGGTATGAATGTAATACTTCCATTTCAGCATCACGAATTGGCTTTCTGGTTTATAATGGGTTTAATGGTTGTTACCGCAGGGGGGATGCTGATTTACTTTAAAAGAAAGCATTGGATGTAAACCGTTTATTTTTTTTTGGTAATAATATCTGTTTGTCGCTTAATGGATTCTTTATGAATAAGTTGTAGTAAGTGTTTTAGAAAGATTTTGTTAAGGCCAAGATTAGTACCGATAGATAAACGGTCGCTAATAATGCCTGCCCAACGTTTCATTTGTAAAATGGTAATATGGTTGCGGCTTTTATACTCACCAATAGCGTCGATAACTTCCATTCTTTTAGAGAGAATTTGTAGTAATTCACCATCTAATTTATCAATTTCAGTACGTAATTCTTCCAATTTGTTTTCGAAATCGACAGTGCCGGTTCGTTTGCGTATTACAAGGCGATTGAGCATACCAAGCAAGTCGGAGGGTTTAATTTGTTGTGAGGCATCGGTCCATGCATTTTCGGGGTCGAAATGTGTCTCTATCATTATACCGTCCATTTCGAGATCAAGAGCCTTTTGTGAAATTTCTTCCAACAATTCGCGGCGACCACAAATATGGCTTGGGTCTACAATAACGGGAAGGTCGGGAAAAAGACGTTTCAACTCGAAGGGTATTTCCCACATAGGTGCATTACGAAAAGGAGAGTTTTCGAAATAGTGAAAACCACGATGAATGGCTATAATTCTGCGGATACCTGTACCGGAAAACCGTTCGAGTGCACCAATCCACAATTTCAGATCGGGATTTACCGGATTTTTTACCATAACGGGTATATCAACATTGTGCAATGCCGAAGCTATTTCTTGCACGGCAAAAGGGTTGACGACCGTTCTAGCACCTATCCAAAGCATATCAATGCCATATTTTAGTGCTAATTCAACATGTTGCGGATTGGCTACTTCAATGGTGGTTTTTAGTCCTGTAAGTTTTTTTACTTTTTGTAACCAACGGAAACCTCTTTCGCCTACTCCTTCGAAATCGCCAGGACGTGTTCGAGGTTTCCAAATACCGGCTCTAAAAAATTTAACTTGTGGAATACACGCAATCTCCCGGGCGGTTTGCAGCATCTGTGCTTCACTTTCGGCACTACAGGGTCCAGCTATTATAAGCGGAAAACCTTTTGATGGAAGCCAACTTTCGAGCGGAATTATTTCCATATCGGTACTCATAAATGGCAAAATTATACTAATATCTCGTTGGTGTTGTTATTTATGCCCTTACTATTACTTCCTCTTTTATGTCATCTATCCAATTGTTCAAAGAAAACGGATGATATTTTTGCATTTTACTGATAAGTTCTGATATATTAGCCGAAACAAGTATATTGTTGCGATGTTCTTTTCTTACAAAACCCTCGTTAACAGCATAGTCGAAAAAACCGAACAATTTATCGAAATATCCTTCTGTATTTAAAAACCCAAACGGTTTATCGCAAATATGCAATTGATTGAATATCATTATCTCCGAAATTTCATCTAAAGTTCCCAAACCACCAGGAAGAGCAATAAATCCGTCGGAGAGGTTAATCATCTTTAGCTTTCGCTCAGCCATTGAATTTACTTCAATAAGTTCACTAAGGTTTTTATGTGCCACCCCTTTTTCTATTAGTATGCCAGGCATTACTCCAACAACTTCTTTGCCGTTTTCCAATAAAATATCAGCCAAAATTTTCATCAACCCTACATTAGCTCCACCGTAAACCAAACTAATGTTGTTTTTTACAAAAAATATTGCTACTTCTTCAGCGGCATTTTTGTACACCTCACCTATGCCCATACTCGAACCGCAAAAAATACAGACTTTTACCATAATAAATCTTTAAAGTGGCAAAGTTATAGTAAAAATCGGTTAGATACGATAACCGGAAGTAAATGCATACTAAAAATGTGCAGGCCAACTATTGTTCAAAATCCCTTAATCGTTACTCTCGTCCGATTGGGCTATGGAACGTACCACATTTCAAAGTGTTATTTATATATTTATCAAATGGTTTTATAATATGCAATCAACCTAATTACAACGAGATACAGCATACACTATGAGCATTCATTGGCATAGTTGGAGTTTATTTTGTGTTTCAATTTTTATATAGTTTTGCTTGGCGATAAAGATACTTTGAATGGTTAAACACAAAGCCATTATTTTGCAAGGCAATACGCAATACCTTTAATGAAAAATTAATGTAAATTGGAAAATAATTGCGATGGTGGTATATGCAATCCCCTTTGTCTAAAGTGCTGATAAACACAAGGCCATATTTTGTTTATAAATGGTAAAACCGTCAATATGTCGTCCCTGCGAGAACCGGTAAATAATCAACTTTTTTGGAAGATGACTTTGGTTTGCTCGTAAAGGGAGCTTTTTAGCATTTTCTATTTTTTTTAATATCGAACACCAATTAAAGATATTAGAATCTTGAAATTTAAATTTATCTTTTAAATCGTGATTCGTTAATTGATATTCATCATTCAATTTATCTCCACAAACAGAAAAGCATAACCAAAATAACATTACCAAGTTCAAAGAACGTAGTTTTTCAAGTCAAAATAAAAATAGATTTAGCTATTGATATTTAGTAATATATATCGGTAAAATAAATGTTGATTTGTTTTATAGCTTAACAAGTTTTCCGGTTTTCAAAAATTTTCCGGCTGTCATTATCCGGTAGTAGTAAACTCCCGAAGGCAAATTACGGGTTGTAATTATTTCGTTATTAGTTCCGGCAAATAAATTTTTTGTCCTTTCGGTCATCAATTTACCATACTGATCATAAATTTTAATTTCGTATAAACCCGAAGCAGTAGAATTTATAGAGAAGTCGACTGCCGAACTAAACGGGTTGGGATAAATTTTTACAATAGTTTTGCGTTGATGCAGACTATTGATACCCACATTAGTATAAACAAAAAAGATAACAGGAATGGTTTTGCTAAAGGCATCGGTTCCTTTAATTTTCATTGAACAATAATAATACCCAGTATCCAATCCGGCATCATCAAAAGCAACATTGATGGTGGTGTATTGTTGATTGGCAAGTACACCGGTATCGCTTGCAAGGCTAATCCACGAAGGCTGGTTGGCAATAGTTATTTTATAAAATAAGCTATCGTTACCTGTATTGGAAAGGAGAAAACTCTCTTCAACCGGAGTATTCAAAGGAGCTTTGGCAAATAGGCTGTCGATATCGGTAACTATTACTGGTGCATTAAGAAGCAAATTAATGGCATTGAATACATTGAGACGACCGCCACTAACGGTTTTTCCCATCAGATCGGGTAAGGTGTCCACTCCTTTCAAGATAAAGTTTTTAATAAGCAAAGCTCCTTCGGCGGGGCTATTTTTAAAGTTAGCAATGAAAGTAGAATCAGCTGCCGATATTATAAGTGCTACGGCACCTGTAACCTGTGGAGTTGCCATTGAAGTTCCAGTACTATATCCATAACCATTGTTGATACGTAAGGAGTAGATGTTTGTACCCGGTGCTCCAAGGTCTATGGTGGTTAGTCCGTATCCTGCTGAGCTGTATAAATGGTCGCGTTTGTCGGTATTAGTAACGGAAATCATATAGTCTGTAGTAAAAGCGGTAGGCACATCACCAACCGAGTCGATGTCCCAATCACGGTTGGCGGTAGCGGCATTGCTAAGCACACCTAGCTGTCCGAGGGAGTCGTACATAGCTTCCCATATTGGATAGTTGGCCGGATTACCTTTGTCAACACCAAATGAGCAGTTATCGGCTACAACAAAAGCGCCTTGTTCGCCTCCGGTTTCATTGTAAGTTTCGCGGACGACATACAAATACGAAAGCGCCTCTACTACTGTCGATTCGGTTGTAGAAGAACCGGCTATGGGTAGTATTTTAACGGTCCAATTAACCCCGCTAATGCCGATGTTGTTATTACCTATTGCACCGGCAATACCGCAAACATGTACACCGTGATTGAACAAAGGTATATTTCCGGTATGATTATATGCATTCCAGCCGTCGTAATCGTCTATATAGCCGTTGTCGTCGTCGTCGATACCGTTGTTGGGAATTTCAGCTCGGTTTTTCCAAAAATCAAGATCTTCGTGGTTGAGGTCGGTACCTCCGTCGATAATGGCTACCACAATAGTGTCGCCCAAAGCCGTTAAGCCACCGGTAGTAATATCCCAAGCCTCGGTAGCATCAATGTCGGCACCGGCCACTCCACCGCCGCTACCGTTGTTATACAAAGCCCATTGTTTATTAAAAAAAGTATCGTTAGGAAGGGTATCGTTGTCGATACTGCGAAGACTAATACGATGGTTGTCTTGTATATTCAAAACGCCTTTTTTGCTTTTTAAAATTTTTTTTAAAGATTGTGCTGACATGGCTTTTTCGTCATAATGCAATAAATAGATATGAAACCTGTTGGAAATAGTTTCTATTTTTGTAATAGACAAATTACCGCTATCTTTTCGGATCTTTTCGATTGTTGTTTTGGTTTTTAATTGCAAAAGAAGTTCCCCGCGAATACTGTTTTTTGCACTGTTATTTTGGCTATAACTCTGCAATGCTGATAATAAAAACGCAATAAATAAAAGCTGCTTGAACATAATTTTAAATTTCTGTTGAAAAAAGGCTAAAGTACAACTAAAAAGTGATTTGTCGTTAAAATGAATAAATTCAATAAAAAAAATACTGCAAATCATTTTCCGAACTTTAGTAATTTCGCAACTTCATTAAAAAAAATATAATATGTTGCGTACACACACTTGCGGAGAGCTCAGAAAAAAAGATGTTAATAAAGATATTGTACTAAGCGGATGGGTACAACGGATTAGGGATAAGGGGGGGTTGATTTGGATTGACTTGCGCGATCGTTACGGTATTACACAATTGCTACTCGAAGAAGGACACTCGCCGGCAAGTTTAATTAAAAAAGCCCGTTCACTCGGACGTGAGTTTGTGGTGAAAATAACAGGAAAAGTTATCAAACGTATTGCAAAAAACCCGAAACTGTCCACCGGCGAAATTGAAATTGATTTAACCGGCATCGAAATACTTAATTCCTCAAAAATCCCTCCTTTTACCATCGAAGACAATACCGACGGAGGGGAAGAACTACGTATGAAATACCGCTACCTCGATCTTAGACGTAACCCATTGAAAAACAGTTTACTTTTGCGCCATAAGCTGTCGCTCGAAACTAGAAAATATCTCGACGGTAAAGGTTTTGTTGAGGTAGAAACCCCTTATCTTATTAAATCGACGCCAGAAGGTGCCCGCGACTTTGTGGTTCCTTCGCGAATGAATCAAGGTGAATTTTATGCACTTCCCCAGTCGCCGCAAACATTTAAACAATTGCTGATGGTTGCTGGTTATGACCGTTATTATCAATTGGTAAAATGCTTTCGCGACGAAGACTTACGTGCCGACAGGCAACCCGAGTTTACCCAGATCGACTGCGAGATGTCTTTTGTTGATCAAGAAGATATATTGAACACATTCGAGGGGATGATAAAATACCTTTTCAAAGAAATAAAATTTATTGATTTACCCGAATTAGCTCGTATGAGCTTTGACGAGGCTATGCAACTTTACGGTACCGACAAACCCGATCTGCGTTTCGGGATGGAATTTAAAGAGTTGAACGAGGTGGCCAAAGGCAAAGGTTTCAGGGTTTTCGACGCTGCAGGGCTTGTTGTTGGCATCAACGTAAAGGGCTGTGCAGGTTACACACGCAAACAGTTGGACAAACTTACCGATTTTGTAAAACGTCCGCAAGTAGGAGCCAAGGGTTTAGTGTATGTAAAATATAATGATGATGGCAGTTTTAAGTCGTCGGTTGACAAATTTTTCGATCAGCAAGCTTTAAAAAGTTGGGCCGAATTTTTCGACGCTCAACCGGGTGATTTAATGTTGGTTCTATCGGGCGAAACCAATATAGTTCGCAAACAACTTAGCGAATTGCGTTTGGAAATGGGTGAGCGTCTCAAATTGCGCAATCCCGATAATTACAAAGCTTTATGGGTTGTAGATTTTCCATTGCTCGAATGGGATAATGAAACACATCGCTACCATGCTATGCATCACCCGTTTACGGCACCCAAGCCCGAAGATGTTGATCGTCTCGAAAACCAACCGGGTAGCGTAAAAGCTAATGCTTACGACTTGGTTATCAACGGTGTGGAAATTGGTGGTGGCTCTATTCGTATCCATAATCGCGATTTGCAAAAACGAATGTTTGCCACACTTGGTTTTACCGAAGAAGAAGCACAGAAGCAGTTCGGGTTTTTGATGAATGCTTTTGAATACGGCGCTCCTCCGCACGGTGGAATTGCTCTTGGTTTCGACCGCTTGGCTGCTATGTTTGCCGGAAAGGATTCGATCCGCGACTTTATTGCTTTCCCAAAAAATAATGCAGGTCGCGACTTAATGATTGATTCACCTTCGACAATTTCCAATGAACAACTTGATGAACTGGGATTGAAAGTGTTGAAAAAAACCGAAAAATAGCAAAAAGCTGCGCATACCTTTACGTTGACAGATAATACAGAGAAGTTACTCTTCTTCTACCAAAAATATCAAACTACCGCCGTCGTACAATGGTCCTTTGTATAATTCAATAATTTCGTAAGCCGATTTCGTAAGAAAACGTCGGATTTTTTCTCCTTCCGGAAAAAAATCCAAATTTCCCATAAAAAAAAATTTTTGCTTATACACTCCTGCCACACCACCGATAAATCCGTTTTCTAATCCGGGTAAAAGTATTCCGTTTGCTTTTACAAACAATACATCAAAATCTTTTTTTAACAATGCTTTGTAAATACCCTCGTCGGATGTAATAAACTGCCGGTTGCTTAGTGGCAAAAGATTACACCGCGTATATCCCTGACTTACAAAAACCGACTCTTTATTGCTGCATAATTTGCGTAAATTTTCATCGGAAAGTTTCAGGTTATGAATAAAATAGCGTGCTGTAATCACAGCATTATATTGAGCTGTAGCCGGATATTGTGATCCCACATTACTTTTGCCGGTAACGTAAGTAATATTTCTGTCGCTCAAAAACTTCCTATAAGTCTCAGGAATATTGGGAGCTACAATCAATTTTCGTCCCGAACGGGTAAAAAAAATGTCGGGGTGTCCCGAAATCGCTTCATAGACTATACCTTTGGTTTCGAACGGCAAAATTTCGCCGTAATCCGATAGTTTTTTTTTTGCTGCTTCCGGCATTCGTTTGTCGCCGATAATTATCATTTGGTTTGTTTATTGCAAAGATAAGCTGATTGTGTGTATGTGTTGTAAACTTTTTATAAAAGAGAAATCAGCACTATTTGGGGAGGACAGTTGTAACGTAACGGAATTCCTGACACACCGACCCCCGGGTTAGTATAGCCTTTCAACCCATTCACTTGCCAAAGTCCTTTGATAAACTTTTTTCCACCTTTTTGATGTGCAATCACGGGAATTCCGTGTGGTAGGCAAATCTGCCCACCATGCGTATGTCCGCACAAATAAAGTTGATAACCGTTTTTTGTAGCCACATCACTCAACTCACTGGTGTGCGAAAGTGCCAATTTGAACCCGTCGGTTTGGTTTTCCAAAGCATTAATAGCTTCATCGGAATAATAATAAAAGGTGTCGTCGGTACCGGTGATGTGTATTGTTTGTCCCTCTTTTTCTATCGCAACGGTTTCGTTAACTAAAAAACGAATACCGAATTCTTCAAGCCGGTCAACCATTCGGAAAGTATCGTGATTTCCCAAAATAGCAAGTGTTCCGTATGTTGCTTTTATTGCCTTTTGCAACTTTTCGATAGCCGGAAGAATTTGTTTAAAACCGCCGGTAGTTTGTTTTCTGAAATCGCCGGTTATTACACACAAATCATAATCTAAAGATTTGATTTTTTCGATAATAATGTCTTCAAGTCCCATAATAGCGTCAATATGCAAGTCGCTAAGATGCAATATTTTATACCCATTGAAATGATCGGGTAATCCGGAAATTACAAGGCTTAATGTTTTAACTTCAATGCGTTTGGCATTTTCGATACCTAATTTGTATAAACCGATAATTTTTAAAACGATTACGAAAATGCCGAGTAGCCGTTCGAAAAAACTCCACTTACTTTTGCTTTTTTTGCCATTACGTTTATATTTAAAGCGGAATGCTTCGAGAGTGGCTCGAACGGAAGCCCACACAATGCGGTTTTCTCTTTCTTTTTGAGTCAGCGGAAATAATGATGACATAAATCTCTATATTATTATCTTACGAAGATAATCAATTTTCACAATTAATTCATTTTTATAATGGCGGAAGGATGTTTTTTTTTTGCAGAGATTATTTGTGAAGAGGCAGTACGTAAATTCTCTGCACGGCCACCTTGTTTTGGATGTCCACATAAAACCGAAATGTTCTTCCCACATTGAAATAACACCTTCGTAATATTTCTTCTGTTTATAATTTTGTAACTAATTTGTTTATAATATTTTACGTTTGCTTCAAAATACTAAGAAAATTAAAATTTCATATTTATGCTTTATGGCAATACTCTTGTGTGCTTAGCATTTCATTTTAATAAAGTTCACCATCTTGAATTCACAAATTCAAAAAATACTTCTTAAATCGTTAATCAGTATTCGCTATTCAATTTTTCATATGTTTAGTTCTTCAGACAGTTATTACTAAGTATTTGATAATCTGGAAAATAAAATGCCCGATTCTTTTTGAGACATACAAATACTCCTACCCACAGGGAAATGGGAACTGTGTTTTCGAGAAAAATACGCTAAGAAAAGTGATAAAATTTCATATCCATGCTACCTCTTGCTTTTTGACAAGATTGGCAATACTCTTTTGTACTTAGTGCCTGTATATAAATAACCTTTACAATAGAATAAAAAGATGTATCTTTGTGGCATGCAAATTTCAGAGAGTAAATTAAAAGAGAAACTTGACAAATTGACCCTTCATTTAAATGAGCGCCAAAAGCGGATTTACCTGTCAAGTGAAGCAAGCCACATAGGAAGGGGCGGCGTTTCATTGATTTCAAGATTGTCC
>QIKE01000085.1 GCA_003232915.1 Bacteroidota bacterium
GGTTTTTAACACACAAGGGAATGATTAAAAAAGCTCCGAAGGAGCGTAATATAAATAGCCACGGGTTTAACCTGTGGAATAATGGATTTGCTATTCCACGGGTTTAACCTGTGGAATAATCGATTTGCTATTCCACGGGTTTAACCTGTGGAATAATGGATTTGACATTCCACGGGTTTAACCTGTGGAATAATGGTTTTGACATTCCACGGGTTTAACCTGTGGAATAATGGATTTGCTATTCCACGGGTTTAACCTGTGGAATAATGGTTTTGCCATTCCACGGGTTTAACCTGTTGAATAATGGTTTTGCCATAATTGCGAACATCCGTGGCAAAACAGCCTTGAATTTGACATTCCACGGGTTTAACCTGTGGAATAATGGTTTTGACATTCCACGGGTTTAACCTGTGGTACAAAAAAACGTCAGAACCGTTTTGGCGTGATTTTCGATAGCGAAGCTGAAAATCGTGACAAAACATAAACAACGTATTAACAGCATATTACAAAATCATAAACATATGAAATATTTAAATATTTAATAAGTCCATTTTATTGTATCATGTTGAATTCTATCGTTATAAACCGGCTGAATAGTTGCTTTCGAGTTAAACAATAATTTCTCCAAAAAACAAAACAAACCATATCTGCGACTTCCTTTACCTACCGGTTAAATCTTGTTAAAAAATACTTTAGGGAAAAGTTGGGATGAAAATGTTTCACTTATTTTAATAACTTTGCATAATTTTTAAAATCGGCAACCTATGGTCTCAAAACATGAGAAATTTATTGGCGAAGGGCTCACTTACGACGACGTATTGCTTGTTCCGGCTCATTCGAGGGTTTTGCCACGGGAAACAGATCTTACAACGAAATTTTCAAGAAATATCGCATTAAGAATTCCCATTGTTTCGGCAGCTATGGACACCGTAACTGAGTGGAAGATGGCTATTGCTATGGCTCAGGAAGGGGGCATAGGAGTAATTCACAAGAACATGAGTATTGAAAACCAGGCGCATGAAGTGAAAAAAGTAAAACGTGCCGAAAACGGTATGATACTTGAACCCGTAACACTCAACGCTAATGCCACCGTACTTGATGCGTTGAATATGATGAAAGAATATAGTATCGGTGGCATTCCGGTAGTGGACATAAACAAAAAACTTGTCGGCATTGTTACAAACCGCGATCTTCGTTTTGAACGGGAGATGCAAAAACCGATTTCGGAAGTTATGACCTCAGATAATTTGATTACAACCACCGAATTTACTGATTTTGAGAAAGCTGCTGAACTTCTGCAACAATATAAAATCGAAAAACTTCCCGTTGTTGACAACAATTACCGGCTGGTAGGTTTGATTACTTACAAAGACATTATTAAAATAAAAGAACATCCCAAAAGTTGCAAAGACGAGCAAGGACGTTTGCGTGTAGCGGCAGCCGTTGGCATAAGCCCCGGCACCCTCAATCGAGTAAGTGCATTGGTAGAAGCAGGAGTTGATGCTATTGTTATCGACACGGCACACGGGCACTCACAAAGTGTTATTGATATGGTCGGTTTGGTTAAAAAGCATTTTGCCGGTATTGAATTAATTGTCGGCAACATAGCCACACCCGAAGCTGCACTTGATTTGGTACGTGCCGGTGCCAACGCCATAAAAGTAGGTATTGGGCCGGGTTCTATTTGCACCACGCGTATTGTTACCGGGGTAGGCGTACCGCAGCTCACGGCCGTTTATGAAGTTTCCCAGGCGTTAAAAGGTTCGGGTGTTCCGATAATTGCCGATGGCGGCATCCGTTATACAGGCGATATTGTGAAAGCTATTGCCGGAGGCGCCGATAGTATTATGGCCGGTGGACTTTTTGCCGGAGTAGACGAATCACCTGGCGAAGCCATTATCTACGAAGGGCGAAAATACAAAAGCTATCGCGGTATGGGCTCACTTGAAGCTATGCAAAAAGGCTCAAAAGATCGCTATTTTCAAGATGTGGAAGACGACATCAAAAAACTTGTCCCCGAAGGTATTGTCGGACGCGTTCCTTACAAAGGTTCGTTGTCGGAGGTTATCCACCAAATGGTGGGCGGCTTAAAAGCGGGAATGGGCTATACCGGCTCAAAAACAATTGACAATTTGCAACAAGCCCGATTTATAAAAATTACAGCAGCAGGTGTAACCGAAAGCCACCCGCACGACATCACTATAACACGAGAAGCTCCCAATTACACTAGAAAATAATTAAGAAACAAATAATAAAATGAGTATTATGAAAAGTAAAAAATTTGTATTTATTTTGATTTTTATCATCTCCTTTTCACAGATTTTTGCACAAAAATCGTTAATGAAAAAAAACCTGATAAATATTGGTGGAGAGAAAGTTACGGTTGGAGATTTTTTAACAGTCTATAAAAAAAACGATGTCCCTTCCGAAGAAGGAGAGAAAACATCACTGAAAGATTATCTTGACCTTTATATAAATTTCCGATTGAAAGTACGCGAAGCCGAAGACTTAAAAATGGATACTATTAAAAGTTTTATTCACGAGCTCAAAGGTTACCGCGAGCAATTGGCTAAGCCCTATTTTGTTGATACCAGTATGAGCAAGGCTTTACTCAAAGAAGCCTATAACAGGATGCTCAAAGACGTAAGAGCCAGTCATATTTTAGTAATGGTAGGCCCCGATGCAGCTCCCGAGGATACTTTAAAAGCATATAATAAAATTGTGAAAATAAGAAAAGAAATAATGGCAGGTAAGGATTTTGGTGATGCCGCAGTTGAATATTCCGACGATCCTTCGGCGAAAGGTCAAAAAGAAATTCCAGGCAAACAGCGTTTTCGCAAAGGAAATCGTGGCGATCTGGGGTATTTTACCGTTTTCAACATGATTTATCCATTCGAAACAGCCGCCTACAATACGCCCGTTGGTAAAATTTCGCAGCCTGTACGTACTAAATACGGCTATCATTTAATAAAGGTGACGGACAAGAGGCCGGCAATGGGTAAAGCCGAAGTTGCACATATTTTTGTAGCCTTGCGCCCCAACGCCACACCCGAAGATTCGGCACGTAAAACAGAAAAAATCTTTAACATATACAAAAAAATTCTAAATGGCATGAGCTTTAAAGATGCCGTTTTAAAATATTCGGAAGATAAAGGTTCGGCCCGAAAAGGAGGAAAACTTTCCAAATTTACCAGTAACCGTATAGTCCCCGAATTTGTTATAGCTGTCGACAGTCTGAAAGTCGGCGAAATTTCAAAACCTGTCCGTACCATCTACGGTTGGCATATTATCAAATTGTTGAGCATTGAACATCCTGGAAGCTTTAAAAAAGAAGCACCCAATTTGAAAAAAAGGCTCGCTAAAGATAGCCGCTCACATAAAAGCACAGAAATTGTTATCGCCAGAATTAAAAAAAATAACAAACTGAAGATTTTTTCTAAAGCCAAAAAAGAAATTTTTTCAGCTATAGACAGCACTGTACTTCAAAGAAAATTTAAGGCCGACAGCCTCGTAGATATGAAAAAACCGCTGATGCATCTTGGAAAAAAATATGTGTTCGGAAAATCTAAAGACAAACGACAGGTTTGGACACAATACGATTTTGCCAAATATGTTCAACAAAAACAACGCCCACAAGAAAATATGGATAAAGAGATGTATTTGGAAAAATTATTCAAACAATTTGTTAACGACAAATGTATTGCCTTTGAAGGCAAACATCTTGAAGAACATTACCCCGATTTTAAAAGCGTTATGGAAGAATACCATGACGGTATCCTACTCTTTAACCTTACCGACGAAAAAGTGTGGACAAAAGCGGTAAAAGATACAGTGGGTTTAAAAAAGTATTTCGAACAGCATCGCCAAGATTATCAATGGAAAAAACGGGCTGATGCCACTATCTATAAAATAAGAAATAAAGCAGATGTGGAGAAAGCCAAAACAATTATTGAAAAATACAAAAACGACGGCGAAATTGCCAAAGTGTTGAATGCCGACAGTATTCACTCGGTACGAATTGATCCGGGCAAATATGAAAAAGGCGATAATAAATATGTTGACAGTGTTAAATGGACTCCTGGATTAAAAAAAGCAATGAACTCGGATGTGGAAGACTTAACAATTTTAGTAAAAATCAAGATGATTTTACCTGTTAGCGATAAAAAACTCAACGAAGCCCGTGGTTTGGTAACTGCCGATTATCAAAATTATCTTGGAAAGAAATGGATTGAAACATTGAAACAAAAATATCCCGTAAAAGTTAATGAAGAAGTTTTCAACGAAATGGTAAAAACCGAAGGAGGACAGTAAGATTAATAAAGAAAAACGGCAATGATAAGTTGGGGCACGACAAAACTACTTGCTGCCGGCAAACTTAACGAGTGGTCAGTTTTTGGTAAATACACTTGTTATTAGTTATCAATTATTTTAAAAATGAACTTGAAGATACGTATTCTTTTCTCCATAATAATTGCCGTAATTTTTGCCATGGCTATCAACGGTTGCCGGCGCGAATTGAAAAACGAAGGCATTGTTTTAGCACGAGTTGAAAATACATATCTCTACGAAGACAATATTAAAGGGCTTATCCCAAGAGACACCGGTACCCACGATAGTATTCAAATGGTGAAAGATTACATTAGGAAATGGATACAAACGCAATTGATGGTAGAACAAGCAAAAAAAAATCTTCCTGAAGAAAAACTTGATTTTGAAAAACAGCTCGAAGATTACCGCAATTCGCTAATAATTTATCAGTATGAAACTGAATTGGTAAAACAAAAACTTGATACGGTAATAAGTCATTACGAAATCGGACAATATTATCAAAGCCATTTAAACGATTTTGAGCTTAAAGAAAATATTGTCAAAGTGGCATATGCCATTTTATCAAATTCCGACGAAGGGGAATACGAAGCCAAACTTCTTACCCGAATTTTCCACTTGTCCGACAGTTTGTTGCTTGATTCTTTAGATTATTTCGGTTATAATTTCGGAATTAATTATTCGACCGACACCAACAACTGGATTCGTTTCAACGATTTGCTTAAAAAAGTACCTCTTGAAACTTATAATCAGGCACTATATCTGAAAAATCACCGTTTTGTTAATTTAAAAGACGATAGGTATATTTATCTACTTAAATTTATAAACTTTAAAATCAAGGATGAAACATCACCCTTGGGATTTGAAGTAGAATATATTAAAAGTATCATCTTGAACAAGAGAAAAACCGTTTTGCTAAAAAAGCTGCGGAAAGATATTATGGACGAAGCTGTTGAAAAAAAGTCATTTGAGATATATTAAAGAATGAAAATGCAAAAAAAAAGTTTGAGTAAACCGGATTTTGCAATTGCACCTGCCATTTTTGCTTTTGTGTTGTTAATGAGCGGCTTAAAAATACAAGCGCAGGATACTACCGCTCCCAAAGGTCAGGTTATAGATCGTGTAGTAGCGATAGTAGGAAAAAATGTTGTTCTTGAATCAGACATTGAAAACCAGTACATCAGTTACCGTATGCAGGAAAATATAAGGGGAAGTGCACGCGAAATGCGATGTAAAATACTGGAAAACATTCTATTTCAAAAACTGATGGTGGCACAAGCCGAAGTAGATAGTATTAAGGTGGAAGATGCACAAGTGAACGGAGAACTCGGCAGGCGTCTGTCAGGATTTATCAATCAGTTCGGCAGTCAAGAAAAATTGGAAAAATACTATGGCAAAACCATTTCCGAGATTAAATCGGAGCTTTACAATATTGTGAAAGATCAGATGCTGGCACAGCAGGTTCAGCAAAACATTATCAAAGATGTTACAGTAACACCTTCAGAAATCAGCAGTTATTTCCGTTCGTTGCCTGCCGATAGTGTTCCTAGAATAAAAACCGAGTACGTTATTCGTGAGATAGTGAAAAATCCTCCTATTAGTGTGGAAGAAAAATTAAGGGTTAAAGAAAAGCTCCTCGACTTGCGCAAACGTATCCTTAACGGCGAGAGTTTTTCGACTATGGCTATTTTGTATTCCGAAGACCCCGGTTCGGCAAAAAAAGGTGGCGAACTGGGATTTTACGGACGGGGACAACTATATCCACAATTCGAAGCAGTAGCCTTTAAACTAAAGCCAGGTGAAATTTCCGACATTGTAGAAACCAAAGCCGGTTATCATATCATTCAAATGATAGCCCGTAAAGGCGATTATATCAACGTTCGCCATATTTTAATGATTCCAAAAGTGTCCCCTGGAGATTTGTTGAAAGCCCGCATCCAACTTGATACTATTGTAAAGAAAATCCGTTCCGGAAAAATAACTTTCGACAAGGCCGTAGAAAAATATTCCGACGATGAGAGTAAAAACGATGGTGGTTATCTTATTAATCCATACAGCGGTGGAATCAGCTTCACGGGCGAACAGTTAGACCCGCAGGTTTCCTTTACCATCGAAAAAATGAAAGTAGGCGAAATATCTAATCCCGTGCCTATGAAAACCCAAGAAGACCAAAAAGACGCCTACCGGTTACTCTATCTCGAATCTAAAACCGAACCTCACCTTGCCAATATGAAAGACGATTATGCCAGCATTTCGCAGTGGGCTTTGCACCGTAAACAAAAAGAGGTGATTGACAAATGGATTAACGAAAAGGCGGCACATACATACATAAAAATTATTCAGGAATACAAAAAATGTCCCTTTAAACACCACTGGAAAACACAAGAGTAAAGTTGTAAAATTAATCCCAAATAAGAATCTATTTAAAAAAATAGTAGAAAAAAATATGAAATATCAATCGGATGTTGAGGCTGTTGATGCCCTCGTAAAGAAATATGAAGTCCTGCGGCGCGAAATTGCCAAAGTAATAGTAGGTCAAGACGAAATTGTAGAACAAACCTTAATTTCGATTTTAAGTAAAGGACACGTTCTGCTAGTGGGTGTTCCAGGACTTGCCAAAACACTGTTGGTGAATACCATTGGTGGCGTTCTCGGATTAACTTATAGTCGAATTCAGTTTACTCCCGATTTGATGCCTTCCGACATTATCGGTACCGAAATTCTCGACGAACATCGCAAATTCAAATTTCTGAAAGGTCCTATTTTTGCCAATCTTATACTCGCCGACGAAATTAATCGTACACCTCCAAAAACGCAGGCAGCCTTGCTCGAAGCTATGCAGGAAAAAGCAGTTACCGTAGCGGGAACTTCTTACCGGCTTCAAGAACCTTTTTTTGTGCTCGCTACACAAAACCCTATCGAACAGGAAGGGACATATCCTCTTCCCGAAGCGCAACTTGATAGATTTATGTTTAATCTTATTCTTGATTACCCGTCTTTTAATGAAGAAGTGGATGTGGTGAAACTTACAACCACCGGCCTTAACTACAAGGTTAAAACAATTCTTAGTATCGAAGAAATATTATTTTTCCAACAACTTTTGCGAAAAATTCCCGTAGCCGGCAACGTACTCGAATACGCTGTAAAACTTGTGTCCAAAACACGTCCCCACACCAAAGCCGCACACCCGTGGGCAAACCAATATCTTAACTGGGGAGCCGGCCCGCGAGCATCACAGTTTCTTATTATCGGTGCCAAAACTCATGCTGCCCTTCATGGAAAATACTCCCCCGACATAGAAAACGTGCAGGCTGTTGCGTTTCCCATTCTACGTCATCGAATTATTCGCAGTTACAAAGCCGAAGCCGAAGGAATTTCATTAGATAATATTATTCAAACTTTTTTGAAAGAATAAATAATAGTTTTTTTTCTTAAAATCTCAACAGATTATAAATCCAAATGTTTATTCCCGGCTAAATAAGTTTCCCGTTGTATCTGCTAACCTATTTGAACGCAAACGAGTGATATATTGCTGTAAAACCGCTTTAATAATTTTTTCAAGATGCTGAGCTTTTTCCGGTTCCGTTGTCAGAAGGTTGTTTTTGTGTTTTAAATCATTGCTATTGTTATACAGCGCTAGAGATTTTTCGCCATCAAATTCCAAACTATAATTCCCTTCGGTGATCTGATAAATCCCATTTAAAAACTGAAATGCAACATGAGGCGCAGTAGTGTCAAAAACACTTTGTCCGAATGCAACAAATCGTCCGGTATAATTTACGTAATCTAAAATACTTGGGAAAAGGTCGGTTTGCTGAACTGTTTCGTTGACAATCGCCGGTGTGTTGTCGGCAGGATTGAAAAGAATAAGTGGAATAGCATATTTTCCAGTCAAATCATTATAAAAATTCATTCTATCCCGAGGAAGCTTTTCGTAATTTTTATCGTAAGTTCCGTTGTCGCTTGGTATAACCGACTGTGCAGGGTGATCGGCAACCAAAATAAACAGTGTGTTGTTATACCACGGCATTTTCGATACGGTTTGAAAAAACCTTCTCAACGCAAAATCCGTATATCTGATAACTTTGTGAATTTTCAAAGGGCCTGCTTTAAATTTCCCCTTGTATTCATCTGGTATCCGGTATGGATAATGTGAGCTAAGTGTAAACTCAAAAGCAAAAAAAGGTCTTCTTGCACTATTAAGTTTTCGAGCGACGAATTGTAAAAAATGTTCATCGTAAATCCCCCAACTGCCGTCGTAATCTTTGTCGTTGTTGTATTCCGTCCTTCCAAAATAATCGTCGAATCCAACATAAGAAGCAAAACCGTTAAAATTCATTGTTCCGTTGGTGCCTCCATGAAAAAAAGCAGTATAGTAACCTTCTTTTTCTAATATTTCGGGCAAACTCAACATTTTGTTCGAACTATAATACGATGTTATCAACGGCTCGTTCATCAATGCCGGAATACCTGTCACAATTGCAGGTATGGCATCTATCGAACGTAATCCGTTAGAAAACATATTATCGAATACGATAGCATGATGCATCAGCGAATCAAGAAAAGGAGTGTAACCTTTGTAGTTGTTGTAAAACCCGATGTACTCTCGACTAAAACTTTCTAACAATAAAACAACCACGTTTTTTCTTTTTTGTGCTTTTACAGTATCGCTTTTCTTAAACCAATGTAATACGGGATATATTTGTTGACATTTCTTTTCGGAAAAATAAACTTTTGGCACTAATTCTCTCCTACCCAAGGTCGTCATTATTGAAAACGGCGTGTTAAGTACCAACGGAATGTTTTCGGCAGAAGCTTGTTTGGATGCATCAATAATAGTAAGAGGTTTGAGCTGCAAACCACCACGTCCACCAACTATAAATAAACTTAATAATATAACGAAGGCGAAAAACTTTAAGGCTAAAGTAGTTACCTTACTTTTATTGGTATGCTTTGTGTTTTGTCTGTTGATCATGTCAGGATAAATTTTCCACAAAGCCAACATTATAATAATCCAAAATACTGGAACATACCAATAGTCGTATAAAAATTTTGGTAACAATACTTTAACATCATCACTAAGAAATATAAACCGGAAAACATCGGCAGTAGAACGTTTTTGAGTAAAATGAAAATAAATGGCATCCGACATATCAACAAACACCAGCAAACTATTGATTATCACTAAATAAATCTTTAAAAATTTACCCATCCATTTTGCCGAAAGCGGATTGCCAAAAGGGAAAATATGAATCAGAATAAACAATATGTTAAAATAAACAATTACCGAAAGATCGAAGCGGACTCCTAATAAAAACAAACCCGAAAGCTTTGCAATACCGATACCGGCAAAAGTGGAATAATTAAACACATAAAAAAATAACCTT
This sequence comes from Bacteroidota bacterium, assembly GCA_003232915.1. Lineage (GTDB taxonomy): Bacteria > Bacteroidota > Bacteroidia > Bacteroidales > F082 > Sulfidibacterium. The sequence continues at coordinate 9,714 of QIKE01000085.1, forward strand.
GCGAAGAAAAATACCAACAAAACTAACAATAGCCGTTTGAAAAGAAAAATTATCCTTTGAAAATAATCATACATATCTACCTGATTAACTACTTGTTGTATTTTAAACCAACTGTACAAACCCTTAATCCAATTTTTTGTTAACAGCAAAAGTAATGAATAATGTTCATAAATCGGTGAGATAATATTTTGATTTGCTGGGAAAATAAAATATGCTTTGTTATTTGGGCGGCCGGGCGGGCTTTCCGTTATAGTCCTCGCCCCAAAAACCTTTTCGGCTATTGCGTTTGCAGTGGCTTCCTACCGTCAGCCCTGCCTCCGCAAGCCTCAAGAGGTTTTGGTGCTGCGGGCTGCCACTCCAATCCCTGCCGCAAACAACCCCAACTTGCAGAACCTTTGCCTATCCTCTTATGCCGAGACGCATTGCCGTGTCTCTACTTGCTATCTTCTTGCGGAGTGAAAACTATAAAGCCGATGTCGTGTGCAAACACTGTCGTAATTCAAATCCATATCTAATTTATACATGTAAATTGTCCATCTGTTTTCTTTATAACACCGATTTTCACCGGCTTGATAAATGTGCATAATAAATTCTTATATTTTACTGTAAATTTGTTACCATTGTAAATAGATAATCACGGGAAAGATTGATACGTAATTTACTAGTATGAAGTACCGATAAAAGTCAGTTTAAAAATTGAGTCCAGTCTAAAAAGGTAAAAAAGCGTAAATATTTAAAATCAAAGCTTATCTCATCTCTACAATATTCGCTTATTTTCAACAACTTCCCTTTAGGGTAATTAGAGGTAAAATTACTTAAAATCATTATAGAACCTTTTTAGACAGAACTCTTAAATCAAAAAAAATATAATACTCTCTAAACCAGCCTTTTGTTTTTGATTGACTGATTAGAAAAATCCAGTTACAGCCTCATAAAATTTGTCAGGGGTTTTATAATATTTTGCAGACAGTATTTTTTCTCTGAAAATGTATAAATTTATCCTGTTTTAAGTATAAACATTTTAAGTCCAAAACAACTATAGTGCAAGTCCTAAGTCTGATACCAAACCTGCTCATCTGATCAACATAACAGTGCCTTCCACAACTTTGCTTTCTGTTGGCTGTTGTCCGGATTCTTCATAAACAA
>QIKE01000095.1 GCA_003232915.1 Bacteroidota bacterium
CACGACCATCGGTTTTGGCGGGATTTTTGCTCTTTTTGCAAAAATCATGACAAAACCTGAATAGGTTAAATATCAAATAAATACAAAATTATAAACAGATGAAACATCCATGATCCGCTTGGGGCGGAACACACAAAAGAATGATTATAAAAGTCCCGGAGGGGCCTAATATTAGTAAACCCGACTTTCAAGTCGTGGGAATGAAAAAACGAGTACCGGTTTAGCGGGATTTTTGCCCGCAGGCAGCAAAAATCGTGACAAAACTAAAATGCAGACAAGCAGTTAATTACAAACATATGAAATTTCTTAAAAAAGATAAAGAGCGGGAATATTGGCTATTAGCTTCGGTATTACTGAACTTTGTTTTTTCAGGTTTGAAATTGTTTTGGGGTTGGTGGGTTGGTTCAACAGTAGTAACTGCTGATGGAATTCACAGTATATCCGATGTTTTCGGGGCAGTGTTGGTATTTTTGGCTTTACATTTTGCCGGGCATAAATCAAAGCGATTTCCTTTTGGGCTAAATAAGTTAGAAGATATGGCCGCTACCGTCGGTAGCTTTGCTATTGTGCTGGCCGGATACGAAATTATAAGTTCTGTTGTATTTAGCAAAGGCATAAAATCTCCAAAAAATATTTTAGGAACACTTTTGTTTATCTTGGTGTTGATTGCTTTACAATTTGTTTTTTATTTTTTTGAGCGAAAAGCTGCCCGCCGACTCAATTCGCCAGGAGTAAAAACCGATGCTCTCAATTGGTTAGGTGATATAGGTGCTAGTGCAGTAGTTATAGTAGGAATTATCGGTTACCATTTTTCTATTCCTTATGCCCAAGAAATAGCCGTTGTCATTATTGTTATTATGATTTTTTATGGTGCCTATGAAATCTTGCGTGGAGCCCTGCTATCATTACTTGACGCTTCGGTAGATTCACAAACCCTTAAAAAAGCCCGTTCGATTTTCAATGAGTTTCCTGATGTAACAAATATCGAACGACTTTTTATTCGACGATCTGGCAGTGTGCTCATTGCTGATATTGTATTGCAGGTGAAAGAAAAAAATATCCTAAGCGCTCACTTGCTTATGGATAAAATTGAAAAAAAACTGCATAGGCATATTAATAATTTAGAGATTATTACTATCCACTACGAACCGGAATACAAACCTTTTACTAAAGTTGCGATTCTACTTGATGAATGTAAAAAAAATATGGCAGAAACTTTAGAAAGATCAGCCTGGATTGAAATCAGAGAAGTTGATATAAGAGGAAGGGTCGTTAAAAATGAGTTTATCAGGAATCCGGTGGCGACAACGCAAAAAGGAAAAGCTATTAATTTGGCCGCATGGCTCATTAAGCAGCAGGTAGATAAAATTGTTTTTAATCCGAGCGACCTCAAAGATGATATTTATACACTGTTTTCGGCTTTCAACATAAGTGTTACCGCTAAATTCTAATGTGATAATTGCGGATAGTTTTGTGTTCGTAAATAATAAATAACAAGGCCATATTAACAATTTTAAAAGTAACGGTAAGAGTATAACTAAATGGTAAAGGTAAGACAGCTTGATATTTAAAGACGAAGGGGCATGCATTTCGTTGGTATGAGTATAGGTGTTCATATCACTAACATTGCAGCGTGTACTATGAAAAATAGCGACAAAGGCTGTTTGGGTTAGCTTTGCGGCAGGGATTGAAGTGATAGCCCGCAGCACCAAAGTTGATTGAGGCTTGACGAGGCAGGGCTGACGATAGGAAGCCCCTGCCACAGCAATAGCCGAAACAACTTTGGGGCGAGGACTAAAACGGAAAGCCCGTCCGCCGCCATAATAAATAATATGGAGTAGGTAATCGTCTCCCGTTAAATATGCAAACAAGTGTATATCAAAATATTAAAAAACATGCAATATTTTCGTAATTAGCTGATTATCAAATTTATTAGAAAAACTACTGTAGTCGACAGGATAACCCATATTAAACTTTTTGGCTTATTAAAAATATTATCTAACCATAAAGCTTATTATTTAAGGTATAATAAATCAAGTTGTAGTGAGACTTTATCAGTCATTAACGAAAATACCCAAAAAATTATTTGAAATAAAAACAGAAAATATGTTTATTGTTTAGACTAATGACGTATGTTTGCGCCATAAAACATTTATAAATATGACTTATGCAAAAAAAGAAGTTTTTACGTCTGATTTACAGCTACTTGCATCCTTTGCTAAGGTGTTATCACATCCTGCTCGAATGGCTATACTTGATTTTCTTGCCAAACAAGACAGCTGTATCAGTGGTGAGATTACCGATGAGATTCCGCTTAGCCGAAGCACCGTCTCACAACACTTACAAGAGCTGAAAAATGCCGGACTCATCAAAGGAACTATTTCGGGAACACGAGTTTATTACTGCCTTGAAACAGACAAAATCGTTGAGTTGAAGCAACTTATGTACGGTTTTATGGAAAAACTCTCTCGCAACTCAACATCATGTCAAATATAAATCAAGAAAACGATTATGAAAGTTTTTCAAGTATCGGAAATAATATTGCAGAACCATTTATCACAATAACAAATAAAACATGAAAATACTTATTTTATGTACCGGCAACAGCTGTCGCAGTCAAATGGCCGAAGGTTTTTTAAAATCCTTGGATCACACATTGGAAGTTTTTTCGGCAGGTACAAAACCGGGTGAAAAAGTACATCCTATTGCCATTTTGGTTATGAAAGAAGAGGGCATCGACTTAAGCCACAGACACCCTAAGTCGGTTGATAAATTTATAAACATGGCATTTGACTACGTGATAACGGTTTGCGATGATGCCAAAGAAAGTTGTCCGGTTTTCAGCGGTGAAGTAAAACATCGCCTGCATATTGGATTCGACGACCCGGCCGAAGCTACGGGAACCGGAACGGAAATCAAAGCCATATTCGTTCGAGTCCGCAACGAAATAAAAAGTGAGTTTAAACGGTTTTATAACGAACAACTTCCAAAATCAAAAGCGTTAAAAAAATAAATCAATTTTCCTGCTAAGGAAACACATAACAGAAAAATCATGAAAATAAAACAAAGCTTTGGACGTCCCGTATATATTTGTGTTCACGGCGAAAGTCAACATTCTACCAAAGCAGAAATAAAAAGCTGGACACAGCAAACGGAAGCCGGTTGTCGGGTAATTGGCGGGATAAAATCATCTACGGAAATTATAGTTTCCAATAGTACTATAATATTTAGGTCCGATTATTTATTAAAACACTAAACGTTTATATATGAATTCTTTGAAAAGACTTTCCTTTCTTGATCGTTACCTTACCCTGTGGATTTTTTTAACTATGGCTGCCGGCGTATTTTCAGGATATTTTTTTCCGGCAGTGGCCCGGTTTTGGGAAAATATGAGTTCGGGGACAACCAATATCCCGATTGCCATTGGCTTGATTATTATGATGTATCCGCCACTCGCCAAAGTAAAATACGAAGAACTTTTCGATGTGTTTAGCAATTGGAAGATACTGATTCTCTCGTTGTTGCAAAACTGGGTTGTGGGGCCAATGCTTATGTTTTTTCTTGCCATTATTTTTCTACATAACTACCCCGAATACATGACTGGGCTCATTCTCATTGGGCTTGCACGATGTATTGCTATGGTAATTGTGTGGAACGATCTCGCCGACGGCGATCGTGAATATGCAGCCGGTTTGGTAGCCCTAAACAGTATTTTTCAAGTACTGTTTTATTCGGTTTTTGCATGGTTTTTCATTAGCGTTTTGCCCCGATGGTTTGGTATGGATGCATACAATATTAATATAAGCATGGCCGAAATTGCGAGAAGTGTGTTAATTTATCTCGGCATCCCGTTTGTTGCAGGCATCATCTCCCGGTTCGGTTTGATAAAATTAAAAGGAGAAATATGGTATTCTACAAGGTTTATCCCCCGGATCAGCCCGTTCACACTGATAGCTTTGCTGTTTACCATTTTTGTAATGTTCTCGTTAAAGGGAGAATACATTGTACGGCTACCCTTTGATGTACTACTTATTGCCTTACCGCTTATCCTCTATTTTGTCATTATGTTTTTTGCGTCCTTTTATATGGGGCGCAAAGCGGGAGCAGATTACCCTAAAACCGTTTCTCTTTCTTTTACCTCTGCAAGCAACAACTTTGAGCTGGCCATTGCTGTAGCTGTAGCTGTTTTCGGTATCAATTCGGGAGAAGCATTTGCCGCTGTCATCGGCCCACTCGTGGAAGTGCCGGTATTGATTTTGCTGGTAAAAGTAGCACTGAAATTCCGAAAGAAATATTTTCAGCTTGAGAGATGAAGGTTTTTTCCATTTATTGTTTCTTTCTTAAAACGGGGAATAATTATCTTGGCAAATTTGTGAAACAAAACGGGCATTTTCCAACGAATGTTTATTTTCGCAGAAAATAAGTGTTGGGCAATATGATGAAAGAGGAGAAAAAGAGAAAATTCGATAAAAGCTATTTAGAGATGGCACATGTATGGGCGAAAAATTCTTATTGCAAACGGCGGCAAGTGGGCGCATTACTTGTAAAAAACAGGATGATTATTTCGGACGGATATAATGGCACACCCGTTGGTTTTGAAAATATTTGCGAAGATGAAGAAGGAACTACCAAAACGTATGTGTTGCACGCCGAAGCCAATGCTATAACCAAAGTAGCACAGTCGAACAACAGTAGTAACGGGGCCACCTTGTACATTACCGACGCACCATGCATTGAGTGTTCCAAACTCATTATACAGTCGGGCATAACACGGGTGGTGTACGACAGAAAATACCGCATTACAGATGGCCTTGATTTGTTACACCGTACCGACATCGAAGTAGAACAACTCCATTTGGATAAATAAGCGAAAATAGTATTCCATACTTTATTGTTGCACACCTATCAAGCTTAGGCTCAAACGTTTGCGTTGAACATCAATACTGATAACTTTTATATTAAGATGTTGTCCGAGCGCAAGATAATCGGAAGGATTTTGCACAAAAGCTTTGGCAATTTGGCTTTTGTGTATCAAGCCTTTTTCGTGTAAACCGATGTTGGCAAAAGCTCCGAAGTCGGTAATGTTGGTAATTACGGCAGGCAAAATCATTCCTTCGTGCAAGTCTTCGATACTGCGGATATTTTTGTCGAACGAAAAATATTCTAGTGTTTTTCGCGGATCGCGACCTGGTTTTTCCAGTTCATCAATAATATCATTCAGTGTAGGCAATCCGACATCGCCGGCAACAAAATCATCAAGACGGATAAGATTCCTCACTTGTTTTTTTTTAATAAGTTCGGAAGGAGTAAGTTTTAGCGATGCAGCCATTTTTTTCACTAAAGGATAATTTTCGGGATGCACGGCTACGGCATCAAGCGGGTTGTTGCCACCCATAATCCGGAGAAAACCGGCAGCTTGTTCAAAAGCCTTACTTCCAAGTCCCGGAACATTTTTCAATTCTTTTCGGTTGCGAAAGCCTCCATTTTTTTTCCGGTATTCAACAATTTTTTCCGAAAGTGACGGACCTATTCCCGAAATATAAGTCAACAATTCTTTGCTGGCCAAATTAAGGTCGACACCCACTTTGTTGACACAAAGTTCAACGGTAGTTTTCAAACTTTCTTTCAGCAATTTTTGTTCTACATCGTGTTGATATTGCCCTATACCAAGCGATTTCGGGTCTATTTTTACCAGTTCAGCGAGTGGATCTTGCAATCTTCGACCTATTGAAACGGCACCTCGCACCGTAACGTCGTATTCGGGAAACTCGTCGCGTGCCGCAGCCGAAGCCGAATATACCGAAGCGCCGTCTTCATTTACCATAACCGATACCAATGATTGCTTAAAACGGATGTTTGCAATTAAGCTTTCTGTTTCGCGGCCTGCCGTACCATTGCCAATAGCAATGGCTTCAATCTGATAGCGTTCGCAAAGGCTTTTGATTTTTTTAATGGCCATTGCAATTTTGTGTTGTGGCGGATGAGGATAAACGGTTTCGTTATGCAAAAGATTCCCATACCCGTCGAGGCACACCACTTTGCAACCCGTACGGAATCCAGGATCAATAGCCAACACGTTTTTTTGTCCCAAAATAGGTGACAAAAGCAATTGTTCGAGGTTTCGCGAGAACACTTTTATGGCCTCAATATCGGCTCTGTTTTTCAGTTGAGCACGCAATTCCGTCTCCATAGCCGGAAACAACAAGCGTTTCAAGGCATCTTTTATGGCAAGGGTTTTTTGTCCGGAAGCTTCGGTATATGTGCGTACTAATCTCTCTGTCAACGCTTGAGTTATATCATCAATGCTGGGAATGATTTTTATTTTCAGTATGCCTTCTTTTTCGCCTCTGAAAAGTGCAAGAATACGATGGCTCGGTGCCCGGTATGCCTTTTCTTCCCAGTCGAACCAATTTTTATACTTACTATCTTCTTCTTTTTTACCTTTGGCTACTTTTGAACGAATATAAGCATCCCGCTCAAAACGCTTTCGCAACAAATTGCGTACCCATTCCGTTTCGTTAATCCATTCGGCTATAATATCTCTTGCTCCCGAAAGGGCTTCGTCAATGGTGTTTACACTATTTTGAACCGACACAAACCTGCCGGCAAAACTTTCGACAGGTGAGGCGTTTTCCGACATCAACAGTTTGGCCAACAATTCAAGCCCTTTTTCTTTGGCAAGGATAGCACGTGTTTTGCGCTTTGGCCGATAGGGTAAATAAATATCTTCGAGATTGGCCAATGTATTGGCATCCTGAATTTTTTTTAGTAATTCACCAGTTAGCACTTTTTGTTCTTCAAGCCTTTTGATAATGCTTTCGCGCCGTTCGGCCAATTCGCTTTGCTGCTTAAAAATTTTCAACAGCTCAATGATTTGTTCATCAGTTAGTCCGCCCGTACGTTCTTTGCGGTAGCGAGCAATAAAAGGAACCGTTGCTCCTTGCAAGTGAAGCTCAAGAGTGTTTTCAACCTGCCATTCGACAATGTCAAGTGTCTTGGCAAGAACAGACAGTATTGTGGATTGTATCATGCTCTACCTCTGTGTTATACAAAATTTTATCAAAACAATTTCCCCAGAATACCTTATCGTATAATATAGTTGAATCTAATAATTTTGGCGGTGATGGGAATAATTGCCGCCTTAAATTTTTGATAAGCCGGATGTACACTAAAAAGCATCATATCGTTTTCGCTTTTAAAAACAATGTTTAAGCAGTAGTCGTATTCTTTGGTTTCGCTCAACAATCCCAAAGATTTGCCCCATTCAAGCTTTTTTATCTCTTTGATTTCTTTGGCCATTTTCCACACAAGACTGTCGATACGGGCAATTTGATCCGCAGTGGTTCCCTCCTTAAACTTTATTAAAACAAGATGACGCAGCCCTTTCGCCCGCTCTTTGGCTTGCAGGTGTCCAAAGCCGAAAAATAACACAAACAAAACAATTACAAACTTTTTCATATGAGTTTATTTTCTTAATTAATTTTTTACGAATGTATGGAAAATAATTAAAGTTGCTGCTGTTGTCAAAAAAGAAAACTAAGAAGAATGTTTCAGTTTCAAGAGTGAACACCCAACACATCGTGGCCGTAAAGATAATTCACGAATTCCATTATTTTTCCGATTGATGAGTGATTCGAGCGGACACTTGAAGTTTTTTGGGTTACGCTTTTCCCGGCTTGCCGGTTAATTTTTTTCTGTCATCTAACCTATGCAAAGGCAATTAGTTAGAAAAATTATATATGTATTTGTTTACCTCAACCCTCCTAATGATTAATTCACCTTTCTAAAAAGTGGTTTTGGTTTGCTATGATGTGGCTTTTGAGAAATTTCTATTTATTTGAATATTGAACACCTGTTAACAATTTTCAGAATCCGGAAGTTTTAATTTACATCCAATTTTTTTTAACAAATCTATAATCTCTTGCTTATCTCTATAATAATGAATTTCGGAGGATTCTCCACTCTCTTGAACTTTTTTATCCGGTTTTGTTATAATTTAATAAATACCGGAAAACAATATGGTTAACTTAAGCTGCCAACTCTATCACTTTTCGCCGTTGGACTTTCTCCTTTTACCTGAGTTCCTGCTTTATCAACTCTTTACCTATCTTGAGTAGAAATATAAACATAAGAAAATGTATTCAGTCAGACGGTAAGGGTTGACGATTGTACAATTTGATTATATTTCACAGGTGATAAGTTATGATAAATAAAAGTATTGTTAAAACGGTTAAACTATCGTAACTCTTCCAGTTGTTAGATATTTGAAAAATTTGCTATAGCGTCTTTCGCCAAATTATGGTTGAACTCTTTTAGGGGCTTTTGTCTTTTCCTCTTGAAAAATCACTTTGACCCGAAATTATAACAATAAAAATGCTGCTTTTGAGTGGCCGTGGTTAGTTTTTTTGTTTGTTCTATTGTCAATGAATTAACTCGTCGATGGTTTCCATCAAATGATTCAACTTAATGGGTTTGGCGATAAAAGCATCGGCTCCGAGTTCAAAACTTGTTTTTTCTTCGCCTGCCAACACATAGGCTGTCTGCACTATAACGGGGACTTTGATTCCTTTGCTTCTCACATGTTTCAGTACTTCAAATCCATTTGTCGACAACAAATTGAGGTCGAGAAGAATAAGATTCACTTTATTGCTCTCAAAAATTTCAATAGCATCTTTTCCATCTTCGGCCCATAACAAATTGGCGTTAGTTCTACCCAATGCAACTTCAAAAAAGCGATTGCTTGTTTCTGCATCTTCGACCACGAGTATCGTCTTGTTCGAGAAATCAAATTTCTTCATCATTCGACTGTTTTTTTTCTAAACAAATTCGTAATTACTAAAAACTGCAATCAATTCGTTTTGCTTAAACGGTTTGCTAACATAATCATTAATACCCGATTGCAAGTATTTCTCCTTGCCGCCTTACATACTGTTTGCAGTCATTGCAATATTAGGTATTTTTCTTATAACTTTTCTATTTTTTTCAATTTCCCTTATTTTTTTTGTTGCTTCGATGCCGTCAATCTTTGGCATATATATATCCATAAATATCAGTTCGTAGTTGTTATGCTTATCTGTAACCGGAAAATGACAATGTGGTAAAATCGGCAATTAAGGATGATGTGTTTTCGGAAAATAAGGATGTATGATCTGTAAATAAGTTTTTTCTTTTTGTCCCCGCGAGATCAAAAAGAAAAAACTTCTTAAAAAGTCAAAAATTACCTGTAGCGTCTAATTTTATGTAACTATCAACCGATTTACAATACTAAGCATCAACATGATACGATGAGATGGATTTAATAAATATTCAAATATTTGTTATAATAACATCTTTTTTCTTTTAGAGTTTTGAAGAAGATGCTGTTGATCTTCTTTATCATCCATGATTTAATATTTGGGTACTTTTCTTGCATCTATCACAAGATGCCGGACAATTTTAGCCTTGCTAGAACATAGGCGTGCAAGTTTTTTAATTTCGTAATACATGATCCAATTATTTAAGTCCATTTTTGTCATAGCACTTTTATTTATAAAATTGTAACTATTCAATCACTAATACTGGCATTTGAGCTATGGACATCATTGACTGCATTTCCGGAATATTTCTTTTTAAGCCGCTATCAATAACAGACCTCAATATGGAATATGCTACCTGACCAGTTTTGAATTGACCTGATACTTTTTGTTTTGCCTTGAAATTCCTCACTCCCTTCTCTGACCCTTTGTTATCGGGAGGAACTTGTGGGTGGTAAAGAAACTGAAATAGGGATTGCCTGTTTGTTTTCATCGCTTTTTGAAAAACCAATGTTTTTGGCACAGTTGTCTTACTTAGAATTTTGCCTAATAGTTTATCGGTTTTCAACTCTATTTCAACAGTAGCTGTAGCGTTCTTTTGATACTCCGGCCGCTCTTTTTTTAACTTCAAAGATTTTTCTAAAATCTTTGAAATTTCTCTTGCCTACCGGGTCTTTTCAAGTTCAATCAGGTAATTTAAATCTCTGAGCAAATGAGCTATGCACAGTTGATGGCCTTGTGCATTTGTTGACAAATAGGGCATCAACCTATCTGAATTTAGTATAGCATTTGGAAACCCGTTCGGAAATAACTCTTTTATTGTTTGACTTCCCCTGTTTGATGTTATTTGAATAAAACTTGCATTAATGCTTTGCCATATTCATCCACACCATTTTGCACCGTTAACTTTTATACCGGTCTCATCTGTTCCAACTGTATGGCTGTTTTCGATAAACGAACGGTAACTATTCAACCGAAATGACATAGTTAACACATTAAACTTTACAGTATTAATATTTTTAATATTTTTTAACCAAATCACAACAAAACGTTAATTACAGAATATCAATAAAATAAAATAAAATAAGATTATATTATGAAAACTATTTAAATATTTATTAAATCCATTTTATAGTATCATGTTGAAATTTAACATTATAAACCGACTGAATAGTTGCAATAACAATAACATTATTTAGAATTCCTTTTTCTCCTGCATAGTCGGCAACACTACTATAAACATATTTCCCCGCTACCGCACGATTGTATCCTGTGGTTATATGCAAATATCTCCATGAGTCCGATCTAAAAAGGTTACAATTTGGTTTCAGCCACTTTTACCCCTCAATCCCCTAAAGGGGA
>QIKE01000045.1 GCA_003232915.1 Bacteroidota bacterium
TTTTCTTTTTTGCAGGTTTAATCGTGTGCTGATTTATTAAATTTTAAAATCATAACTCATCATAACAATCATAAAAATCAGTGTACTATTAAATCATAACAATCATAATAATCAATGTACTATTAACCGAATAATGCTTAATTTTGTCTGGAATAACAAAAACACTATAAAAATGCGATATTTCAATACATCGGGGCCGAATATACAGAAGGAACACTATACTCTAAAAAGGAAAGAGTTGATAAAAAAGGGTGTTTCTATGGTAGAGAAAAAGATATTATGAGGTATTACAAAAACGAATGAGATAATTTAGCAAAGTAGAGTTATGGTGCAACATTATTTTAATGCAAATTTTCTATTATTTTTCCAAAAAAATTGGTTTAGAAAATATTCCGAAACTAACGACACGCTACAACCAATAAGGCACTATTTGCCACGAGGACGATATTAATTTTAAATTTTTAGTAGGTTAACCGATTAATTCTATGTTATATAAAGTACTACATCGCAAAATCGGCACGAACACGAACTCCGAAATAGGGCAAACCAAAATAAACTTTTGGAACAAGTCGCCAAATGGCTTCCACACGAAAAATCTGCAAAATATTTTCCAATCCTACGCCTAGTTCAAAATATTGATTTCCAGGAATATGCATATTCCATGGATATTCCAAAATTTCTTTATGTTTATTACTAAGTTTTCCAATAAAATATTTTGCAGAAGCTACAATCCGTATATTCAAGGCCTTGATAAACGGTATTTTATTCATAATAAGTCCGTTAAAATGATGTTCTACCAAAACACTTGCAAATTTATCAAACGCTACGGTAGCATTGTTGAGCAAGTTAAACCGGTATTTCGAATCGCCATAAGTTTCGTTTCCTCTGATAATGTCGAGCAAAGGAAAAGGCACTTTCCCAAAAATATACCCTGCCTCAACAACATATTTCAAGCTCATAAAACCAAATGGCACTTTATGCTTAATGCATAGGTATAATTTAACGTATTTATTATTTTCACTGTTTACGGAATATTTTCCTACCGTACCAACAATATTAACAATAGGATAATACGTTGACAGATAATATCTTCTTAAATAGATATCCGATATTTTTTCTTTCCACGAAAATCGCAGGCGCAAACTTAAAGCATAGTTATAGATATAATTAACCGATACTTGGTTGTGGATAAAAGGAACATATAAGCCCTGTTGCAATTTATTGTATTGGTAGCTTAAACGGGTCATAAATCCCCGGCGCAAGTCTTTTTCAACATAAACATTATATTGATACGACATTGCTCTACGATTACTTTGGTAGCGCTTAAAAGCTGCGGCAATAAAACTATCTTCACCCGTAAATAGCATATTTTCTTTAATGAGACGAATATGACTGAAAGCGCCGAAAAGACAAAGATCTTTTATTATGCTTCCACCTATAATGGTTCTGTGTTTTGTTTTCGGTTGGTATTGTCCGTACAACGAATATTTCCATTGTTTATCTTTAAAGCCATAGCCAATATTACCGCCCAAACTATAATACGAATTAAAATTTTCGGAGGTTCTCAATCCGAAATCCAAGCGCGTCCCTTCAATAGAATTTCGCGAGAAAGTTCCCAAATACGGTCCTAAATCAATTTTCCCCATAGTAAAATACCCGGAGATAAACATATTGATAATATTTCTACCTGCATTAATCCACCATAGATTGTTAGTTGAATCAATTATTTTAGAGGTATTTACGAAGTTTTTTATATTGGGAGTTCTCCCATATGTTAAAAAAGAAGAATCAAGCGATTCGACCGATACGGCTGAAATTGTGTCGGGTATAGGTTGCGCATTTTTACCCAATAAAACATTGGAATAATGAGTGGTTTTATCAAATTCGATCATCATATTTTTATCTTGATTCTTAATTTTAAAATAGTGAAAATTTCCTTTAAATGTATTTTTTTTGAAAAACAATGTACTATCGTTGATAAAATCGAAATTGCAACTAACTTTAAATGTGTTGATATAATTAATGTTAGCCGATTTGGGTAGAGTGGCATTGATGATAGTAATGGCCCACAATCCTTTTACTACGACAAAGTTTCCGGTAAAAGCTAAATCTTTTTTATGACGGGGAACAAATTTAATATCGTAGTAAGTCCGTCCGTTAGAAAAAGTACTGTCTTCAAGATAATATTTATAAAACGCCAACCCGTTTCGTGCTAACGGACTAATAAAAGTATGACCGAATAGCGCAACAAAATTTTTATAAAAATTCATTTCGTTATTGAGCGAATTATCATATCCTTCGATATCAAAATCAGCAAAGTCCATAATAGCTTTTACTTTTTTGCGAATAACTTTGCTTTGCGCAATACGGTCATCACGGTTAATATACTTATCCGAAATTTTTTCGGATAAGTATAAAGGTAAAACGGGTCTTCCCGACGAATCGTTGGTTATGGGAAGTGTTTTAGCAAGCAACGTTGGGAGTATCTTTTTCAGATTATCGGACGTTACATTGATTAGTTTTGCACTAAGCACAGAGTATATCAAGCAATTAAACCTACTAAACTTTTCAGGATTGTTTTTATGCTTGTTTTTAATAATATTGCGTAAAATTATGTGAGCCGGATTTTCGCCTGGGGTAATCACCACTTCATCAAGGGTTTGAGCGTTTTCTTTTAATCTGATAATTAATTTGTATTTTTTACCGTGTTCAACATAAACTTTTACATTGTGATATCCCAACATCGAAAAAACCAAAGTATCGTTGTGTTGCCATGCTTTGATTTTATATTTGCCGTCGAAATCGGACGTGGTTCCAATAGTAGTATGCTGAAAATAAATATTGACAAAAGGAAGTGCCCGGTTCGTCTTGTCATCAACAACATATCCTTCAACTTTCGTTATGCCTGCATCTACTTGTGCATAAACATACTGCCTACAAAATAATAAAGCAAGAGCAACAATAAAAATCCTAATATAAATTTTAACTTCCTTCAAACTGGTTATGGTAAAATTACTGTATCAATGACATTAAAAAAGGTTCAAGGTTGTTTGTTACGATGAGTAATTACAAAACAATTTTGTTTTGAAAATATTGTATTTGCCAACGTTTTTTACAGATCATTTAATTAAGCCGCAATGTGCAATTCGGCATTTCAAAAGATTTGGTGTGAGCTGAATTAATATTTTCCGTACTCTACAATAATTAGTGCCGGTAAGAAAACTTTATTATATAGAGTCTATTCATAAACCGTCAAGTTTGAGGTTTGCGAAAGTTATAATACTACGAGTTTATAAGAATAAATTATTAGTGTACGAAGTGAGTGTAGTGAAGGAATTTACGTTTTTCGATAAGCACCAATTAATTTCAAAAATCACATCACTATCATTTTTACTTACTATAGTAATTGATGGCAATCCGAATCTCCGCAATCTAATTTTTTTTGAGTTATTACCTTAAAACAATACATCAACCACGTTTTTAATTTTGGATACGGCAACGATTTCTATTTTATGATTTTTCTCATCAAGTCCTTTAAGATTAAATTTAGAAATAATAATTTTTTCGAATCCCAATTTTTCGGCTTCATAAATACGGCTTTCGATACGGGTTACGGCTCTAATTTCGCCCGAAAGGCCTACTTCGGCAGCAAAGCAAACATTATTCGACACCGGAATATCTTCCAACGAAGACAATACAGCCGCCACAATTGCCAAGTCGATGGCAGGGTCGTCAACGCGGATACCGCCGGCGATATTCAAAAAAACATCTTTTGTTCCAAGGCGAAAACCGCTTCGTTTTTCGAGGACGGCGAGCAACATATTCATTCTGCGCAAGTCGAAACCGGTAGTTGAGCGTTGTGGAGTTCCATAAGTAGCACTAGCGGCAAGTGCCTGTGTTTCAATAAGCATAGGACGCTGACCTTCGAGCATAGCAGCAATGGCGACTCCGCTAAGCTCTTCGTCGCGCTGCGAAAGCAAAATTTCGCTTGGATTGAGGACTTCACGTAAACCGTTTGCCTGCATCTCGAAAATACCGAGTTCGGAAGCAGAACCAAAACGATTTTTTACCGAACGTAAAATTCTAAAACCATAATGTCTGTCGCCTTCGAATTGCAATACCGTATCAACCATATGTTCGAGAACTTTAGGGCCGGCAAGATTACCATCTTTAGTGATGTGGCCAATGAGAAAAACCGCAACATTTGCCGATTTGGCAAATCGCTGCAATTCAGCCGCCGTTTCTCTGATTTGTGAAATACTGCCGGGCGACGATTCCAAGGTGTCGGTGTAAAGAGTTTGAATGGAGTCGATAATCAAAATATCGGGTTGAAGTTCGTTGATATGTTTGAAAATATCGGTTGTCAATGTTTCATTAAGGATAAAGCAATTTTCGTTTAATACTCCAAGTCTATCGGCACGCATTTTTATTTGCCGGTAACTTTCTTCTCCCGAAACATACAAAATGCGTAAACCGGTCATATTCATTGCCACCTGCAACAACAAAGTGGATTTTCCAATACCTGGTTCGCCGCCAATCAACACCACCGAACCCTGTACAAGACCGCCACCAAGTACACGGTTAAGTTCTAAACTATGTGTATTTATACGATCTTCTTCACTTCTAACAATTTCTGTAATAGCCTTAGGTAGCAATTTGTGCTCTCTTTTTTTTATTCCCCGTTTGTTTTCATCGGTTTTACTCACAATTTCTTCCACAAAAGTATTCCATTCACCACAAGCCGGACATTTACCAAGCATTTTTACCGATTGATATCCGCAATTCTGACAATAATATACTGTTTTTGTTTTCGCCATAGTTTTTTAATAATGTGTTCTTCGCCTACTGTTCCGGAATATAACATCTCCAAAAAAATATAACAAAGTTTTTAAGGGCAATAAAAGTACTAAAATAACTAGAGATACGTAAGCATAGTTAATTTTTTTAAAAATATTGCTGTCGTGTGCTTTGAAACGCTAATTTTGCAAAAAATACAGTTGTACTGTTAAACGTTGTAAAACAGGCAACAATAAAAAAACAAGAAAATGAAATATCGTATAGTTGTACTTATCACATTTTTGCTTGCATCCTCTTTTGCAATAGGGCAAAGCAAGAACACCATTATTCGCGATCCGAAATTGAACAAAAACGTTTTGATAGGCTATTGCAACCGGCAAGGGCTCAAACAAGGTCTTTTCGGAAAATATTTTGAAACACAATATACAGCTTACAAGCCGTCGGATGCATTATTAAATAAATTAAGAAAAAAAATTAACAAAACCCAAATCACAATTGTTTTTGGTAGCTGGTGTAGCGATAGCGAAATACAAGTTCCCCGGTTTTATAAAATCCTTGATAAGGTTGGCTACAACGAAAAAAACCTCACGTTAATTGCCGTTGATCGTTCGATGAATGCGCTCATTGTTGATGTTAAAGATTTGAATCTAAAAAAGATACCCTTATTTATTATATATGAAAACGGGGAAGAACTCGGCAGAATAACCGAGTCGCCAAAAAAAACGTTAGAGAAAGATTTATTGGAAATCTTGAAAAAAGTTAAGTAAAGATGCTAACTTATACTTCTCGAAAAGAAATTTCAGAAAAAACAGAACAACTTCGAGGTGAAGGAAAAAGTATAGGTTTTGTCCCCACAATGGGAGCTTTACATCGCGGGCATCTCAGCTTGATAGAACGTGCTAATAATGAAACCGATATACTCGTGGTAAGTGTTTTTGTCAATCCCCTGCAATTTAATAATACCGGCGATTTGACATCTTACCCCCGTGATTTGCAAGCCGACAAAAAAATACTGGAGACAGTGGGTTGCGATATTATTTTTGTTCCTGACGAGAAAGAGATGTATCCTAAACCAACAACTGAAAAATACAATTTTGGAACTTTGGAAACAGTTATGGAAGGAACGTTTCGTCCTGGACATTTCAACGGAGTTGCGATTGTAGTTAAGCGACTTTTCGATATTATCAATCCTCATCGTGCTTATTTTGGTGAAAAAGATTATCAACAACTGACAATCATACGAAAGCTGGTGGAGACAGAAAAAATAGCGGTGGAAATTGTCTCCTGTCCCACCCTACGCGAAGACGACGGTTTGGCTTTGAGTTCGCGCAATGCAAACTTGACAACGGAACAAAGAAAAGAAGCGTCTTTTATTTTTCAAACGTTACAGCTTGCCAAAAAGCGGAAAAATCATATTTGTCCGGCTCATTTGCGACAACTGATAATCAATATTTTCGATGCTAACAAGAACTTCAAACTCGAATACTTTGAAATTGTTGACGACAAAACATTGCAGCCTATTATGGCTTGGGAAAGCTCAAAAGGGATGATTGCTTTTGTGGCGGTTTGGCTGGGCAAAGTCAGACTGATAGACAACATACGGATTATTTAGTATTTTTACAGCGGTTTTTTAAGCAAAACATCATGACAATTGAAATTTTAAAATCAAAAATTCATCGTGCTACTGTTACCGAGGCTAATTTGAACTATATCGGAAGTATTACTATTGACGAAGATCTGATAGATGCTGCCAAACTTGTTGAAAACGAAAAGGTAAGTATTTATAATATTACCAACGGCGAACGTTTTGATACTTATGTAATAAAAGGGGCAAGAGGTTCGGGAACAATTGGACTAAATGGTGCAGCTGCTCGTAAAGTGGCGGTGGGAGATTTGGCAATTATTGTATCGTATGCATTTATGAACTACGACGAAGCGAAAGATTTTAAACCTTGTATCATCTTTCCCAATGAAAATAATCATTTAAAATAATCGACAAGTGCTGCAAAAAAGAATAATAGCAGTTCTGGAATACCTGTTTTTTCTATTCCTTGGTCTAGGTCTGCTGTGGCTCAGTTTCAGAAAATTAGACTTAACAAAAGTATGGAACGATATTGAAGACGCCGACTATACGTGGTTGTTTTTGGCTTTGATTTTTGCAATTATGTCGCACATTACAAGAGCTGCCCGCTGGAACCTACTCATAAAAACACTGGGATACAAAACACGCCTTTCTACAACTTTTTTTTCGGTGATGACCGGCTATCTCGCTAATACAGCCGTTCCGCGTATGGGTGAGTTCGTGCGCTGCGGCGTACTCTCAAAAAAAGAAAACATTCCGTTTAATTCGCTATTCGGCACGGTAATATCAGAACGTCTTTTCGATTTACTCATGCTTTTTTTACTGATATTTCTGGTTATCATTTTTCAAATTAACCTTTTGGGAACTTTTTTGCACAAAACGTTCGACCCAATGATGCATAGCTTTTTTACCAATAGATGGAGTATTATTTTTTCAATTGCCGGTCTAATTATTTTTATGATTATCAGTTTTTTTGTAATAAAACAAAACTGGCACCGCGTTCAAAAACTTCCTTTTTACAACCGTGGACGTGATTTTGTTAAAGGCTTACTAGAAGGAATAAAAACTATTAAGAAGATGAAAGATAAGTGGCTATTTTTGTTGTATACTTTTATTATCTGGCTGCTATATTCCTTTATGGTTTATATCCCCGTGTTGATGCTAAAAGCCACAAGCCACCTCACTTTTATAGACGGATTAACAATTTTGGCCATCGGAAGTCTGGGAATTGTAGCACCTGTACCCGGTGGTATCGGCGCCTATCATTTTATCGTTAAAGCTATTCTGGTCGAACTCTATCATATTAACGGCGACGCCGCCGCCTCATTTGCCGTTATCACACATGCCGGTCAAACTTTGCTTAATGTAGGTGTGGGCAGTATTTCTTATCTTTTTTTAATACTATCTAAAAAACAAAAACCCGTAAATGAAAAACTTCCCAATAATACGGCAGAAGATTTACACTCGTGAAAATATTCTGCCTCTACTCGCTGTTTGGCGTTTTCAAGACAAAAAAGTAGTTTTTACTAACGGCTGTTTCGATATTCTTCATTTGGGGCATATCCACTATCTGAGTGAAGCTAGAGACCTTGGAGACGTATTGATTGTTGGCGTTAATACCGATGCTTCGGTGAAAAGAATAAAAGGTGTAGACCGGCCAATTACCGATGAAATTTCGCGTTCAACAATTATTGCCGCTCTGCATTTTACCGATGCTGTGATTTTGTTCGACTACGATACACCCTACAACCTTATTAAACTTATACAACCTGATGTATTAGTTAAAGGAAACGATTACAAAGCCGAAGATATCGTTGGCTACGATATTGTAAAAGCCAAAGGAGGCGAAATAAACACTATTGATTTTTTACCCGAATATTCAACTTCCGGTATTGAAAAGCGTATAAAAAAAACGAATTGATATTTCCATGTTGCGTAAACATATTTCCGTCGTATAAAATAAAAATTCGAAAGTTGATACTGGAACGAATTATTAGCACGGCAAAAACGCATGATCAATGAAATGAATAGAATTTTAAAATACAAATATTTAATCATAATTGTTTTATTCGGATTGCTATATTCCTTAATTGTTTTTGTAAATCACTACCTTTTTAGAACTTATGCTTTAGATCTAGGATTATACACACAAGCTGCATATAAATATGCACATTTGAAAATAGCCGATAGTACTATGATGAAATGTTATTACGAACCTTTATTAGGCGGACATTTTGATTTATACCTGATACTATTTTCACCGCTAATTTATATTTTCGGGACTTATACTTTGTTGATTGTTCAAATTGTTGCTATCTTACTTGGTGGTATCGGTATTTATAATCTTTTTAAAATCAAAGAAAACAAAAAAGTATCGTTGGCATTTTGGGCAATGATATATTTTTATTCGTTTTTCGGAATATTTTCAGCGCTTTCGTACGACTATCACAGTGTAGTAGTTGCAAGCGCAATTATCCCTTGGTTTTTTTATACTATTAAACTTAAAAAGTTTTGGTTATCAGCATTGTTGCTTTTCTTTATATTAATTTCACAAGAAAATATCTCTTTGTGGTTGTTTTTTATCTGTATCGGATTAATTATAGAATTCAGAACAGAAACCCGAACAGTTTTTGTTTTATCAATATTTGCAATGATTTCCATTATTTATTTCATTGTAGTAATCCAATATATTATCCCGCTGTTTTCCGTTAATAATCAATATGGAGGGTTCTTATATTCAGTTTTAGGAAATACTCCTGCAGAAGCGCTTAAAACATTATTAACCAATCCATTTAATAGTATTAAAATTTTATTTATTAATCATACAAACAATTCTAATGGTGACTATGTAAAACTTGAATTTCACATTTTTATCTTGCTTTCAGGAGGCTACCTGCTTTTTAAAAAACCGGCATATTTGTTAATGTTAGTCCCATTATATGCACAAAAATTATTTCACAATGATTATATAATGTGGGGCATCGACGGACAATATTCGGTTGAGTTTGCTCCCATTCTTGCAATTGGAACTTTTTCGGTATTGAAACAAATAAAAAATAAGTGTAACCTAAGAATTGTTCTCGGTATTTTACTTGTAGGAACCATAGGCACTACAATTCGATTAATGGATCATACCAAATATTATACGAATAAATCAAGAATCCGTTTCTATCAAGCCTCCCACTATCAGCACTATTATGATGTAAAAAATATTTATAAACAACTAAATCAAATTCCTGTTAACGCTAGTGTTAGTGCACAATCATCTTTCGTGCCTCATTTGGCATTGCGCGATAAAATATATCAGTTTCCAATAATTAAAGATGCCGGTTACATCGTGCTTTCCCCTAAAGGAAATACATATCCTATGGAAAAAGATAATTTCGATTCTTTATTATATCACCTTGAAGACTCAAAGAAATGGATTGTTAAATACAAGAGTAAAGAACTAATCGTACTAAAAAAAGTTTCTTATAATAGATAAAAAGCCGCCTTTCTAAAGAGTGGTTTTGGTTTGTCTTCAAAAGATACATTAACAGAAATTGTATCTTAGAAAGAAAAAATTATGAAAAAGATTCCACCACTAATTTAACGATGTAAATACGGAAAATCTCGTAAATTTTCCGGTTGTTTTTTACAACCTATCATAAATTTGCGGGGGAATAACTTTCAACAGAAGTTCTAATAACACCCAACGTCCTAATATATAAGCTATCTTTTGTTTAATAAATACCACATAGCATCATTCTCAAATGCATATCAAGCTAATAAAACTGATAATGCCAGATTAGCGTACACAAAGTTAATAACTATTCCTCTTTAATCCCAATCTTTTCCAAATATGCCTGTAATTTGACATTAAATTTATTTTTTCGGGAGATCACGTATAGCAAAAAAATAATCACAATACACACTTGATGACTATGGTGTGGAACTATCATGAAAACCATTTCAGAATTTTTTTTCTAATAAATCAAATGGAATACGTTTTTCCCACTTTTCGTATAGCTTGCCTAGTTTAACTGAATATCACGGTGAGTGTCAGTTTAAGTTTCCGGATATTGATGGCTCAAACAAGCAATCATATAAGTTGCAAAAACATACCCCAAAAAGCAAAAGCTGTTATTTTGATGACCCTATGCTGTTGATTGAATATTATTATGTGGATAAGAATATTATGAACGCTGAAAATGTAATTATATTCATAAAGACGGGCGTTTTGAACAATAGATTGCAGATAAACCAATTGATAGAAAATACGCTTGCTTTGCCTATGAGAAAAAAGTTTTTGTATTGTCAATATTTTTTTGTCGAAAATTTTTTTTCTGTTTTTGATTTACAATAAAAAGATTTTGTACTTTTTGCCTCTCTATTGATACAAAAGTCAGGGGAATTATGATTAGTAAGGAAGAAATGTTAGAGGCTATTGAATTGGATGTTGAAGACGACTGGGAAAATGCTCATCGCATCGTTCAGCATTACGAAAATCAAATGGCCTGTTGGTTTC
>QIKE01000155.1 GCA_003232915.1 Bacteroidota bacterium
CTTCTGATTTGAGAGCTTGTATCCATGTGCTAAATTTTGAGCAAAGATATATAATTTTTCTATCTATCTATAATTAGAATAGAGCCAAATGTATAAATTTATCCTGTTTTAGTTATGGTAAGGTAAAAATACGAAACAAAAATTATTTGATTTTGTTTTTGCGGTTATTGATATGTTTTAAACGGAACTATTTAGTCTCTGTAATATATATTACAAATCCCAATCTTGATTTTTTATACTTTTACACATTTAACTAATCAATATGGCAGGTTTTAAAAGAAGTATTGAGGACATTAATAAGCTGAATAAGGGAACTATTATGGAACAGCTTGGCATAGAATATCTTGAAGCAGGATATGGCTATATCAAAGCACGTATGCCTGTTGATGAGCGCACTTATCAGCCTATGGGGCTTTTGCATGGAGGTGCCAACCTTACTATGGCTGAAACATTGGGTGGTATCGGTTCGTCTTTGATGGTTGATATAAAACGTTACGATATTAAAGGGTTACATGTTACCGCTGATCATGTGAGAAGCGTCCATCGTGGCTGGGTTTATGGCGAAGCCTACATTTTGCACGAGGGAAAAAACATACACATCTGGAACATCGACATAAAAAACGAAGAAGGAGAACTCGTATCGGCCTGCCGTATTACCAATTTTATTATTCTGAAAAAAGTATAATATTTATCCAGCTATTTTGGAAAAAGGAAACCATATTATCACCAACTTACTATTGTCGAAATGTTTGCCGTTTGTCATATATAGTCTACCTAACTCCCACCGATTACATCTTGTCGCTCAAAAAGAGGCATTGTTAGAGGAAATAGATATGGAAAACCTTGACACGACTAAGGGTTTTGTTGTAGCGCGATTCGACTCATACAAGACGGGAAAATGTTTTGTGATTCGTCCCGATATTTGTAAGGACGAAAACCAATGGCATCAACTTCCACAAATACTTTTACCTTTTACTCGCAAGACAGCAATTGAGCAACCCGAAAATTATGTAACGGGTAAAACCGAATATCTGATTCAAGCTCGACGGCTTATCGAACTAACAAAATTCAAAGAAGTACGCAAAGTGGTACTTTCGAGATATTTTTTTCGAGAAACTGATAACGATTTTTCAATACCCTATTTTTTTGAAGTGTTAAGCAAAACCTATCACGAAGCTTTTGTATATTTAATGTACTTGCCAGGAGAAGGAGTGTGGACGGGAGCCACCCCCGAAACTTTACTACGAAAAACTCCCGAAACCGTAGAAACTATGGCGCTTGCCGGTACACAAAAATTGTTGCATTCTCTAAAAAATATAAGTTGGCATAGTAAGGAAATTCAAGAGCAGCAATATGTTACCGATTTCATCAAAGATCGGCTTTTAGCGCTTAACATCAGTCGGTTTCAACAATTGAAACCCAAAACGATTAGGGCGGGCAAACTAATTCATATAAGAACAACTTTTCGTATTACGGCGGAAGAGACTTTTGGAAAATTAGGTCTTGTTATCAAAGCTTTGCATCCCACACCTGCCGTAGGCGGATTGCCAAAAGAACGGGCGTATTGCTTAATAGAACAAACCGAACTACACCGTCGTAAATTCTACACAGGTTTTCTCGGGCCTTGGAACATCGAAAACCAAAGTGCCCTCTTTGTTAATTTGCGTTGTGCACAACTTTCCGAAAAAGGTATAGGGCTTTATGCCGGTGGCGGACTTACCGCCGATTCGCAAGCCGAAGTCGAATGGGAAGAAACACAAAACAAATTACAGACCCTTTTAGACGTTGTCGAAAAATTACGCAACTTTGCCACATGACTTCCGACAAAAAAAACATTAGTTTATTGCGTTCCATTTTTTTAAAAAAAGGGCTTAAGGACATTGTTATTTCACCAGGTTCGCGCAATGCACCTATTATCATCACTTTTGCTTCGCATCCCGACATCAATGCTTTAAGTATTGTTGACGAACGTAGTGCCGCTTTTTTCGCACTCGGCATGTCTCAACAACGCAATAGGGCAGTAGCTATTGCTTGTACTTCGGGAAGCGCTACCTTGAACTATGCACCGGCTATTGCCGAAGCATATTATCAAAAAATAGCTTTGCTAGTTCTCACTTCCGACAGGCCGCCCTATTTTGTGGACGTGGGCGACGGACAAACTATTCGCCAAAACAATGTCTATTCCAATTATATTAAAAAGAGTTTTGAACTTCCGCTCGAATTAAATACTAACGACGAAGTTGAAAAAGCAGGAAAACTTATTAACGAAGCCATTGATTTGTGTAGTTATCCCGAACCAGGGCCGGTACACATCAACATTCCTTTCGACGAGCCGCTATACCAAACTACCGAAGACGAAATAATAGGGAAAAGTTTTTCAACCATCTCGATATTAATGGAATGTAGCAAAAAAGAAAAACAGTATTTTGCACAGTTATGGAATGAGAAAAAAAAAATTATGATTCTTGCCGGCCAACAAAAACCTTCATTAGCGCTTAATAAAATTTTACTGAAATTGGCGAAAATGAAACAGGTGGTTGTGTTAACCGAAACAACATCGAACCTTTATGGCAAAGATTTTATCGATTGTATCGACAATGTTGTTGTGGGGATATCCGGAAAAGAAAAAGACTTTTGTCCCGAATTACTGATAACTTTTGGTGATGCTGTGGTGTCGAAGATGATAAAACGTTTTTTGCGAAACCATAAAGCCGTCGAACATTGGCATATATCACCTTCAGGCGAAAAGCGCAACACTTATTTTAGTCTTTCTAAAGTGTGTGCTATGCTGCCTTCCGATTTTTTTGCGGAGACATTACCCGTATTGCATTCGGCTGAAAGCGATTATGCCAGATTGTGGCACAACAAAAAAGCAGAAGTAATGAAAAAACACAGGGAATACCTGCAAGCGCTCCCTTACAGCGATTTGAAAGTTTTCGATATTCTTTTCAAGAACATCCCCCGAAACAGTGTTCTGCATCTTGGCAACAGCACACCGGTACGATACAGTGAATTGTTTGGTAGTCTACCGCAATTTACTTATTTTTCCAATCGTGGAGTAAGCGGTATCGACGGGCAAGTGTCAACAGCATCAGGCGCAGCCTTTGTGTCTATCAAAATTAACACAGTTATTACCGGCGATTTGGGTTTTTTTTACGACTCTAATGCTTTGATGAATAACAATTTAAGCCCAAATTTCAAAATTATTGTTATAAACAACGAGGGCGGCGGCATTTTCAGGTTTATTCCTGGCCCGGACAGTAGCAAGCATTTCGAAAAGTTTTTTGTGGCAACACACACCCATACTGCCCTATTTATTGCGAAAGCTTTTGACATCATTTATTTTACAGCTCAAAACGAAGCCGAACTATTATCACAATTGCCCCTATTTTATGCAGAAAAACAAAGGCCAGCGTTACTTGAAATTTTTACCCCAAGCAAAAAAAATGCCGAAATTCTTAGAAAATATTTTAAATTTTTCGATACAAGAAATTTTTTTGCGTCGGACAAAAAGAAACTATTGTGAGATTCTTCGACCTGTCAACGAATGAAGTCACCGGTGAGGGGGGAATCAATGAGTTTTACAATATTGTTGATGGTTGAAAATTCAAAATCCGTAAAAAAGGCTGATTTTGTAAGCAAAGTTATTGGCGCTTTTGTCAAATCCGTAAGGTCCGTAACGGTACATCACGCCAATTCCTAAGTCATAAACTTTAAAATCAAGAAGTTTGCGGATAATTATTCCCGATTCGTAATAGCCTTTTTCGAGTGTGTTAAAGTCGAAATTATGGTGTAGGTTTTTGTAACTCAAACTGCCGAAAGCAATATTGGTAACGAGCATCAATTGAGGATTAAAGAGTTTTCCTTCTTTGAAAAGAAGGTTACCGAAATTGTGTGTTAAAAACAATGCGACATATTTGTCGGAGAGAAATTCGTTGGGGCGCATGGTGCTAAAACTGTTGGGAGCATAAAGTGAAAAGGGGCTGTAACTACCTTTACCATCAAACAAATTGCAAGCCGGCAGTTTACCGCTGATTATCCCTGCAGTAATCTGGTAAGAAAATTCGCCGAGATATTTAATATAAAGTTTGTGTTCGATTTTCAGATCGAATCGGTCGAAAGTAAAACCACCTTGAAGCAATCCATTGAAACCGTGTGTGTAGCGAAAATAAACTACCGGATAGTTTGACCCCATAGAAATGTACCCTTTGGTGGTTTGTATCATTTTTTCGCGAAAAGCAAAGCGGAAACCGAAGTGTGCCTCGCTAAAATTAAAATCGGTAATTTTTTCGCCTGATAAAGTTTCGAAATAATAGTTGTCGAAAGTTTTTTTGTTTTGCACCCGAAAACCCAGATCCCATTTAAAATCGCGCATCCGCCTCATACGAAACGAAAGTGAAGCATTTGCTCCTTTGGTTTTATTCATCCTTTTGAAATATAAAGTGTAAAAGTCATTGCTATTCCAAATACGGGCTTGTTCGTTACCGAAAAAAACACCTCCCGAAGGTAAAACCTGCCTGTAAACAGCTAAGTGCAACGAAGTTTCCGATCGCTTGTGGATTATAACGTTAAAATCCATTCCGTATTTAGCACTTTTGTCGCGAAAACCGTAGCCCCAAAAGCCACCGGCAGTAAAACGTTTGGATAACAGTTGGTTAGTATGTGCACCAAGACCTATATATAAACCTTCGTAGCGGTTGTAATGAATAAATTTATCAATGTCAATATTGATGAACTTTACCGGAATTTTACCATTCATCAAAGTTGTGACTACTGAAGCTATTTTATCGAAATTGGCTGCTTTACCTATGGAATCCATAAACCTGTATGTTTCTTTGTCGCGAGCAGAAAGACTATCAACACGATATTTCTGCCAAAACTTAGCCTTTTTATTCACGGCATCAGGAGTTATTTCTACTTCGTGAAAACCGAAATCACGTTTTTTAAGATGAGGTTGCAGGTTTACATCACGGATATAGCTTTTGCCTATGGCCATAAGCGGATAGGTTGTATCGCCAACTTTAACTACAGCAAACCTAAAGTCGATGTTGGTATTGAGTTGAAACGGAAACCAATGACCTTGTATATATTTGTATGCCTGTTGAATATGCACAATAATTGCGCCGGTGTCGCTTGCCGGCTCGGCCTTTACATTTTGAATTGCCCAACCGTGAGTATTGATGTATAAAAAACCTTTCATACCATCGAAACGAGTGTTGAGCAGGGGACGAAATGAAATCACAAAAACCGTATCGCCGGTATCGGTATAAGTAGTGTCTTCTATTTGAAAAAAGTATTTTTTCGTGCTCCCACGGCTGATTGGATTGATGTAGTTTTTATCAAGAATTTTTATAAGGCCATTGTAAAAAGAGGTAGACTGCAATTGCGAAAGCATAAACACTATCACCGGATCGCGAAAGCCAGATACTTTGGTAGCAAGTACATTTTCCTGATTCAAATCGGGCGACATATGTTTTCGTTCCGTAACAGTTTCGAGGAGGAAAAAATTTCGTTTTTCAAGAAATTTACGAGCTCTCAGTTCCGAGCTATCTAGTAAAGTAGTATCTTTTTGCATTATAGAATCGGACCTTATCGTTAGTATCATTTTGTCATAAGAAATGTAGCTGAACGCTTTGAGTTTGCGCGGGTCGTTTTTCTTACGATTATGAAAAACACTGTCAATAATTCGGTGAGCAGGATTAACGCCAGGCAACACCACAACCTCTTGTAAATTAAAAATTTTTGGCGAAAGCTCGATCAATTGCCTATCTCTCGAATAATGGATGTGGTATTCCGTATTTTCGTAACCTAAATAAGATACTTTTACGCAACAAGGCTTTCCTTTTACTTTCAGACTGAATTTTCCGTCAATGTCGCTAATAGTACCGGTTTTGCTGTCGTCGGCAACAATGTTGACAAAGGCAAGCGGTTTTTTGCCTTGCTTGTCAAGTACAACACCTTTTATTTCGGTTATCTGTGCCCGAAGAATGGCAACTTGTGTAAACAAAAAAAATATAAAAAGTTGTAAACGCATCCAGGGTATCTTGTGTAAATTGCAAAAGTAAGGCTATCGGGCATATCTTTTGCAAGTAAATATAGGAAACTTTGCCCCTTATTACTTTTTAAAACATTGCTAATTGTTATCCTTTCGGCCATAAGCATCTTGTCTAACCGGTGTCGGCATTCTATTTTTGCATTCAAACTTTTTAGAATATGATTAGAGAATAAAAGCGAAAGCAAATGTATGTTACTGTAGAAAAGTGGTGACAGTGCGGACAAACGCCAAAGGAATTTGCACCGGATAATGGTTTAAGTCTTTAAAAACTTCTGTATTGGATAGGGCAAAACAAAAAAGAATACACGGGTTTGTTAGATAGGCTATTTTTTTCATTTTTATTATAGTTTGAGGTTTGCTTTTATCTTCATCTTGATTTTATTGGCTTTACGAAATATTAAAGGTGTATTATTTTGAAGAAAATATTTTATCTGTATATTTTGGGATTACTAAGGTATTTATTTTGCCATTCCGATGATTTAATTTTTATTACCTCCCGGTTATTCACTATAAATTTTGGCAATTTTCCGTTGTCGAACACTACAGGTATAATATTTTGTTTCAAAAGAGTTTTAATAATGTTTTTTGTAGGTAAAAATCCGTGTGCGTTGTACGAAGTGTAAAACATTACCTTTATGTGATCTAAATTCCTGCAATTGAAAAATTCATAATTTCCTTTTCCCAAAATGTCGGGAAGTTTTTTAAATAAAAGAGTATTGCTGATTTCTTGCGAATAAAACTGTTGTTTACTTTTATCATCCTTTAACGTTAACATATCAACGGATAGAAAATGAAGAAAAATAATAGAGAATATTACAATATAGGTTGCCGGCTTGATAATATTGTATTTGGCGGTTTTGAAATTATATCTTTTGCCTACCCAAAATATTATAAAAGAGATAAACATACTAACCGCTATGAATATCAGCGGGGCCACAATAAAAGTAAAGGCGAGCATTTTAGTGGCGACAAGGGTATAAAAAGCATAAACAAGAAGTATCCAAGTCAACAAAGCAATTTTAGAATCTTTTTTTATTTTGTGAAAAATTAAAAATATTAGTGCTGCGTATATCAAATACCGAAAATAGGCACCATAAAGTGTAGAAATATGATCTATATGAAACATCCATGAGCCTCTATGTTTTTCAATGGCATTGAAAAAATGTTCCGAATTTAGGGCATATTCATAACGGCTTTCGAGCGGAAAGCGCCATAGAATATATAGTTGCCAAGGCAATGCTACTATAACAGTAACTATTAAGCTTTGAAGCATTTCAAAATAATACTTCCGGTCGTTCCATTTGGTTTTTGAAAATATTATTGTTAAAAACCATCCTGAATACACCAACAATCCCGGCAGCCATTTGTTTAATATTGCAATACCCGAAAACAGACCTATTAAAAAAAGAAAATGTTTTTTACCTTTTGTATTATATTCGAACCAAGCCCATAACGAAGCGGTTACATAAAAAACAAACGCCACGTCGTTGTGGTCGGTAGCTCTTGCTCCCGTAACCAACTGCATAAAAAAATTCGATCCGGCAAACATTAGGGCAGCATAATATCCTGCCGATTTATCATCAATTAAGCTTCCTATACGGTATATCAAAATCAATAATACACTAAACATTAGTATGCTTGGCAATCGCAATGAAAAGATGCCAACACCAAAAATTTTAAAAGATAAAGCTATTTGCCACAAAAACCAGGGCTGTTTATGCAACCAAATATGATTTCCAACCCATATTTTATAAGAATATTTTATATGCGTCTTCACAAACAACATAGGTTGAAAAGGGTGGTTCATTAAATTTTTGGCCACAAGAGCATGAATTTGCTCGTCCCACATATGCAAAAAAGGCTGCATGTAAGAAAAAGCAATGCTCATTATTAAGTTGCCAACTACAAGAAAAACTAATGCCGCATTTTTTCGTTTTTCGAATTCAAATACAAAGATAGATAGTATTATTACCGCTATCCCTAAATAATAATATGGTGTTAAACTATTTAAATAATGTTCGTAATCGAAAAACATAAAAAAAATTATTTATTTAAATAAATTAATTTAAATGTCTTGGAGAAATTAAGATATGTACATCTTAAATAATATATGCCACTTTTAAATAATCCATCTAATTGATAATTGGGAGCGACAAAACGTTTAATTAATAATTGTCCATTTGCATTATATAACTCAAAATATAATGTGTATTTGTTTTTGAAATATATAACACCAGTATTATTTGGATTAGGATAAATAAAAAAATCAGATAAAATATTAATATTTTCAAAATCTTTTGGTTGGACTACTCTTTTAACTCTTTTTTCTTTTAAAAAAGGGTTCCACAAGTTAGTAAATAAAGGAGATAAAAACATCTGAGATCTAAAATAATTATTTTTTCCTAATACTTTACCTCTAACTAACAATAAATGATTATAATCTCCAGAAATTGTGTCGTCTATGAATCTGCCTACAACAAATTTATCATTAGAATCAATATGAAGATTATGTATATAATCAATATTGCGGTCATTGGTCCATATTTTATTAAGATTATTAATAATAGAAACTTTACCAGTTTTATAATCAATTATAGTTAATTCATCAGTACCATTATAATTAAAGTCTCCTACAATTATTTTTTTTGAGTTAATATTATTTATATTTGTATCTGCAATTAAAAACCATCTTTTATTATTATAATTAAGTAAATTCACATACCCTTCCTTTGAAATGCAAATCAATTCGTCACCTGATGTTGAACTATAAAAATTGCCAACTTTGTATATATCATTTTTATTAATAGTCCATGGCCCTATTTTTCCGCCATTTTGCGGTCCACCGTTTCCCCAAATAGTTTCCCAACTTTTATCATTATATTTCAAAATTTTTGCATATTTAGTGGATGATATGGCAAGTAATTCGTCAACAGAGTCACCATTAATGTCAAATGAATAATAAACATCATTAATTCCAATACGCCAATCACCTATCCAACCTCCATTTAAATTATTATTGCCACCATTACCCCATACATCATTCATAGTCCCATTATAAAAACTAATAAGTTTAGCATATTCCATTTCAGAGACTAATAAAATATCATCACCCGAATAAACATTATCAACAAAATTACCTACTATTAATTTATCATTATTGCCAATTACCCAATTGTTCCCAAATCTTCCATTTGAACTATATAGCCTATCCCATTTTAAATTACCATAGTTAACATTTGCTTTTAGTAAAATAACACTGTCCGGAGAATTATCTGTTCGGAAAATCAATAATTCATCTTTATCTTTACTATTAAGATTAAATTTCCCAGAAAAAATTCGATCAATTTCTCTTGGTTTCCAATTACCGTTAAAACATTCATTTTTTCGATTAGTCCAAGATGTAGCCCATCTAGTAGGATCAATAAAGTTTCCATCATTACTTAAAGTATCACCTAAATATTGATAAACATTTATATAATCAATTAGAAAAGAGCCTTTTGTATCATTATATCTATTTTCAATTATAGTATGAGTTGAAATCTCTCTGGAAAATGAAATTTTTAGTTGGGTTCGCATTTTGTAGTCAATTCTACCCATTTTAATTGAGCCAATATAAATATCAATGTAATCCGGTGTCCATAAACATCCTATAATGTGAACAGTATTATAAAAAGTAGAAGTGATCTTCATTTTGTTAATAGCTTCATACTTGCCATTTCTATTATCTGGTTGTTTCCATGCGTAGCATTGACTTGTTAAAACAGGTGTATTTTGTAAAGAATCATCCCACACTGTTTCAAATACATCAATTTCAGGAAATTCTTTATAATATAATATTCCATTTTTTACAGAAAGCCAATAAGAACAAAATGAACTGTCCGGTATTTTACATCTTATATTATAGAAACCATATTTAAAATTTCCATAGTATTTTCCATAATTAATACCGCTTATTAATTCACTCCCTTCCCAATGAATAGTATCATTATTGGTTAAATATGTTGAAGTATCCGCATTTAAAGCCAACCAACTATTTGAATCGTATTTAATTTTCACTAATTCGGGATTAAGTCTATAAGAATAAGGATGGCTATTCCGTATTTTATCAACTTTCATCCATTTAGTTTTATCAATTGAATCAAAAATCATCAAAAAATATAGATTTCCATTCATTTGGCTCTGAATAGGGTGTGGAAACCTCCTGTGTGAATGAATTATATGATAAAAAATAAAAAAATAAAAAAAATATTTTTTTCATAATTGTTGCTATTAAAAAACTTGTAAATATTTAGCCGGTATAATTCAATATTTCCCTAATTTCAGCTATGGATTTAACGGTTAACTTAGAAGTTTCTTCTATGCTCATACCTGATTTTATTAAATTCTTTATACCTGATTTTATTAAATTCTTTATTATTAAAACAACATTCTTTCTCTCTTCTTCCTTTTGGCTTCTCTCTACTTCCTCTCTTTGCTTGGCTTCTTCAATTTGTTTTAAAAATTTGGCTTCCTGTTCATCAAAAATAGTGTCTATTTCCTCTTCTGCCTCTAACTGGCGTCGAAAGGTTGC
>QIKE01000094.1 GCA_003232915.1 Bacteroidota bacterium
GTTCTTGAACAACAATTAAAAGCATTACAAAGATGATTTTTTGCCTGATGCTTTTCTATGGAGAAACGGCACAAGCATTTGCTATATATGCAAATAGTGCTTGTTTTTATGCCATTTCCGAAAAACAAATAGCAATGCAGGAATACTTTTTTGGGCTACATAAATATTTTGTTTTATATTTGTAAATAAAAATTACTAATTACTACAATTTAAGAGAATAATAATTGAAAAATTTAAAAAAATAGCTGAATATTCACTAAATTAGCAGGGTGAAATACTTATTACAAATTACTAAAACATGAATATAACAAAGACAAGATAGGTATGAACAAAGAACAATTTATCGCAAAGACAAGATAGGTATGAACAAAGAACAATTTATCGACTATTTGCATGTACCGGATAAGCTGAAAGAAGCTATATTGATTGATTTGGACTTGTTGGTGCATGATTTCCCTTACTGCCAATCGGCAAGGATTTTGAAAACCATGAAATTGTTTGTTGACAAAAACGTATTATATGAATCGGAGTTGAAAACCACCGCCATCTATGTAGGTAGTCGCAAAATATTAAAGCAACACATTGATAGGCTGAACGATATGAAATTAAGGATTGTATTACCCGACGAGGAAAAACCGGCGGAATATAAACCTGTAGAACATAAAGTTAGTAAATCGGGACCTACTATTGAAAAACCTGCCAAAGTAGATAAATCTGATGAACATCGACAAAACGAAACTATTGATCCCACTGTAGAAAATAAACCTGACATAAAAAAAGAAAAACCTGATGAAGAAGAAAAAGGCACAGGAGTTCGGCATAATAGTCTCGAAGAGTTAAAAAAAATTGTGGAAGACCGCATTAGAGAAATCGAAAAAGAAAAGAAAGATCAACAGGCAAAAACAAGCAAAAAGTCGAAAACACTACGATCAAATGAAGAAATAATTGATACTTTTATCCGGAACAGTCCCACAATTTCACGGCTCAAAACACCTTTTTTCGATCCTATGGAGACTGCCA
This sequence comes from Bacteroidota bacterium, assembly GCA_003232915.1. Taxonomy (GTDB): domain Bacteria; phylum Bacteroidota; class Bacteroidia; order Bacteroidales; family F082; genus Sulfidibacterium. The sequence goes on from QIKE01000094.1 coordinate 1,021, forward strand.
AACAAAGTGTTGTCGATCAGGAAAACATTGTAAGCGAAACCCTTGCGAATATTTATGTTGATCAAAGACATTTTGAAAAAGCCATTAATATTTATAAAAAATTAAGTTTGAAATTTCCGAAAAAAAGTAGTTACTTTGCAGGCCTTATTGGGAAAGCGGAAAAAAACTTAAAAACTTAAAACTATAAGACGATGTATATTTTTGTTTCGGTAATTATTCTTATTGTAAGCGTTTTGCTGGGGCTTATTGTGTTGGTACAAAATCCCAAAGGAGGCGGACTGGCTGCTAATTTCAGTGGTGGTACACAGTTTATGGGTGCACGGCAAACAGCTGATTTTCTTGAAAAAGCTTCGTGGACTCTCGCTGTGTTATTGCTTGTACTTAGCCTGACGGCAACGATGATAATACCAAGAGGTGCCAACAATCAAGGGCAACAGGACAGCGAACTTCGCAATAAAATCGACAACACACAAACACAGCAACCAATAGATTTTCAGGTTCCGCCCGCTAAAAATAATCAGAGCAATAAAAAAGGGAAATAGGAAGATGTAAATTTTTCAGAAAAATGTCAGAATGTCATATACGTTCTGACATTTTTTTTTGCGAACTGGTTTGGCATAAAATATGCCAAACAGACTACACATCATTTTTGAAACAAAAGATATTGTAATATGAACACATTAAAAATCAAACCCTTGGGCGACAAGGTAATCATTGAGGCAGCTCTTGCCAAAGAAAAAACAGCAAGTGGAATTATTATTCCCGATACTGCAAAAGAAAAACCCCAAAAGGGAATTGTTGTTGCAATCCCCGATAAAACAGACGATATCAATATTACCGTAAAAGTGGGCGATAAGGTATTGTATGGCAAATATGCGGGAACCGAGATTTCCTTTGACGAAAAAGAGTATTTAATTATGAGCGAGAAAGATATTCTTGCTATTATTTAACTTGTAATTATTATAAACAGATAAAAATTAAGAAAAATGGCAAAAGACATTTTATTCAATTTAGAAGCACGAGATGGTCTGAAAAAAGGCGTTGACGCATTGTCGAACGCTGTTAAAGTAACATTAGGCCCAAAAGGAAGAAACGTTATTATCGAAAAATCATTCGGTGCTCCTCAGATAACTAAAGACGGTGTTACCGTAGCCAAAGAAATTGAGCTGAAAGAGCCCATTGAAAACATGGGTGCTCAAATGGTGAAAGAGGTAGCCTCGAAAACTAATGATATTGTTGGCGACGGTACTACTACTGCTACAATTTTGGTACAGTCGATTGTTACTACCGGACTGAAAAATGTTACGGCAGGTGCTAATCCTATGGATTTGAAACGTGGCATTGATCAAGCAGTTCGAGTTGTTATTACGTCCTTGAAGCAACAATCAAAAGAAATTGGTGATAGTAATGAAAAAATCGAACAAGTTGCAGCCGTTTCGGCAAACGACGACCATAGTATTGGCAAAATGATTGCCGAGGCAATGACAAAAGTTAAACAAGAAGGTGTAATTACTATTGAAGAAGCCAAAGGAATAGAAACTTATGTTGAAGTTGTTGAAGGTATGCAATTCGATAGAGGTTACATTTCGCCTTATTTTGTAACCAATACCGAAAAAATGGAAGTGGTTTACGAAGATCCTTACATCTTGATTTACGACAAGAAAATCTCTATAATGAAAGATCTGCTTCCGATTCTTGAAAAGTCTGTTCAAAGTGGCAGATCTCTGCTTATCATTGCCGAAGACATTGAAGGTGAAGCTTTGGCAACCTTAGTGGTTAACCGTTTGCGCGGTTCGTTGAAAGTAGCTGCCGTGAAAGCTCCCGGTTTTGGCGACAGACGAAAAGAAATTCTAGAAGACATTGCTGTTCTTACTGGTGGCACGGTTATTTCGGAAGAAAAAGGTTATAAACTCGAAGACGCCACCCTTGATATGCTTGGTGAAGCTGAAAAAGTTTCCATCAACAAAGAAAATACAACCATTGTTAGTGGTAAAGGAGCAAAAGAGAATATTGAAGCTCGTGTAAATCAAATTAAAGCCCAGATAGAAACTGCAACTTCTGATTATGATAAGGAAAAACTGCAGGAACGTCTTGCCAAATTGGCCGGTGGTGTTGCCGTAATTTATGTTGGTGCTGCTAGCGAAGTGGAAATGAAAGAGAAAAAAGATCGCTTTGAAGATGCTTTGGCTGCTACACGTGCTGCTATCGAAGAGGGTATTGTCCCTGGCGGCGGCGTGGCTTTTCTCCGTGCTATTGACGCTTTGAACAGTGAAAAAGGTAAAAACGAGGACCAAACTACCGGCATTGCAATCATTAAAAGAGCATTGGAAGAACCTTTGCGTCAAATTGTTGAAAATACAGGCCTTGAAGGTTCTGTTGTAGTAAATAGAGTAAAAGAGGGCAAAGGCGACTTTGGTTTCAATGCCAGTACCGAAGTTTATGAAAACCTCCTGAAAACAGGTGTTATCGATCCAACCAAAGTTACTCGTGTAGCACTCGAAAATGCAGCTTCCATCGCCGGAATGCTCCTTACAACCGAATGCGTGTTGAGTGATCATAAAGAGGAAAATCCAGCACCGGCTATGCCTCCTATGGGCGGCGGCGGCGGAATGCCAGGAATGATGTAGATTTGATGCTTGATTCAATAAATTATTTGATTGTAAAAAGGTTGCCCTTTATCCCGGCAACCTTTTTTCTTTTAGCCTTTTTGCAGGCTTAATATAAGTAAACGACCGCCCTGCCTAATCACAATTCTCATTTCTCCGTTTTTTTATTGGATAGTTTTTCCCGTTTAAAGTATAAATATCTAATAATCGAACTTAAATTCAACCCGAAATTTTATCAAATATGTTTTTCAACAACATCTGTTTAAATAATTCATATCAATTGTTTTTTTTTTTAAAAAAAGCACTACATTTACGCCCGAAAATATAAAGGTTGATATTACTTTTGAAAATGCTTAATCCAATAATTATATTATGAAAATAAATACTTCCCTTTTCAGTAGAATATTCTTTTTATTCTTCTTGATAATAACTATAAATCAAGGTATTAACGCACAAAGCCAAAATTCAGCTTATTGGAAAATTAATTTAAATGGCGGAACAAGTTTGTTCTTTGGCGATATTAAACAATATCGCATATGGCCCATAACCAACTATGAAAATGAATGGCGACTCGGTGGTGGCGTAGCTATTACTCGTCAGTTTTCACCTATTTTTGGTCTTCGCGGGCAAGCTGTTTTCGGGCAGCTTTCAGGTACACATCGTTCGTGGAACCGTTTTTTCGATGATAATTACATCGAATTTAACTTGAATACCGTTGTTAATATGAGTAATCTTATTGGGCGTACTCACAACAACCGGTTTGCTAATATTTATCTTACGGCTGGAATCGGTTTGCTTAATTATAACACTACACTTTATAGGTTAAGCGACAAAAAAATAGTAGGAAATGAAGGAAATGGAAACGGTAAAGGTATTGGTGGACGAACACTTGAAGGGATTTTTTCGGGAGGTATTGGTGTCGATTTTAAGATAAACGACAAGTTTTCCGTTAACATTGAAACGACTAACAGGATTATGAATTCCGATAAATTAGATACATGGGTAAATGGGTTTCCTTATGACGTATATAATTATACTTCTTTGGGTATTTCATTCAAATTAGGAACGAGTAATAAATCAATAGGCGTTAGCCAAAGTGCATATGAAAGAACCAATCCGCGTAAGCAATACAATGTGGAATCACCCAAAACAATTTACAAGAAAAAAGTTATACCTACTCCTATCGAAACAGAAATTGTTCCGGTTTCCCCTCCTGTGGTTTCCACAAAAAAAATAGTAACGACAGTAAAAAAAGCACAACCCGAACCAAGAGCAATAAAAGTTTATCCTGAGCCAAAAAAAGTGAAAGCACTGGAATACAGGGTACAAATAAGAGCAAAATACAACCGTCCTTTAAAGAGATCGTATTTGAGTGCCAAATACAATATTCCGGCATCCGATATTAAAGAAGACAAGCACAACGGATATTACATATACACTGTAGGTTCGTTCGATACTTATGAGCAAGCACGCCAAAAACGCAACCGCTTGCGTTCATATAACGGTGCTACCGATGCATTTGTTGTTGCTTTTAGAAACGGAAAACGTTTAATAAAATTACCTTAATAGAAAAGTCATGTGGAAAGGACCTTATGATTACGATAGAGAAGAGGATAAACTGCCTTTACAAATAACGGCTTTTATTATTGTTGCTGCAATTGTAGCTTCACTTTACCTATCGTTTTTCGTTTTGGTATAATAACCTTCTTATTCGTTTTTTACCAAATAGAATTTAAAGGTTATTTATAAAAAAAAGATAGAATGATCCGGTTGTTTTTATCAAGATTATTTTTTTCCGTTGTAAGCCCATTTCAGATAAATAGCGCCCCACGTAAAGCCGCCGCCAAAAGCCGAAAGTACAATGTTATCATCTTTTTTTAGTTGAGATTCCCATTCGTAAAGGCACATGGGTATCGTACCGTTGGTAGTGTTACCATATCGTTGAATATTTATCATCACTTTTTCTTTTTTCATCCTTATTCGTCGTGCTACTGCATCAATAATACGTAGGTTAGCCTGATGAGGTACCAGCCAGTCGATATCATCGGAAGAAAGGTTATTTCGCTTCATAATTTCCACCGAAACATCGGCCATATGTGTAACTGCAAATTTATAAACAGGCTGTCCTTCTTGATAAATAAAATGTTCGCGAGCATCAATGGTTTCGTGTGAAGCAGGTTTTACCGAGCCGCCGGCTTTTTGATGCAAATAAATATATCCCGAACCATCGGTATAAAAACGATGGTCGATAATACCCTCGTTTTCAATGGTGGGTTCGAGCATTACCGCACCTGCGGCATCACCAAAGATCACACAAGTAGCTCTGTCGGTATAGTCGATTATTGATGACATTTTGTCTGCACCAACAACTATCACCTTTTTATACTGTCCCGATTCTACAAATTTTGTTGCGGTTATCAAAGCAAAAAGAAAACTTGAGCAAGCAGCATTCATATCAAAACTAAAAGCGTTTTTAATTCCTGCTTTTTCGCTAATAATATTAGCTGTCGCAGGAAATTGCATATCGGGAGTTACAGTCGCACAAATCAACATGTCCACTTCTTGAGGTAAAATATTGGTTTTCAGAAGCAGACCGTTTACGGCTTCTACCGCCATATCGGAAGTGCCTTTTCCTTCCCCTTTCAATATGCGCCGTTCTTTGATTCCCGTGCGTGAAGTTATCCACTCGTCGCTGGTATCAACTATGCTTTCCAACTCTTTATTGGTAAGTATATACGCTGGCACATAACCTTGAACACCGGTAATGGCTGCTCTTAATTTGTTCATAGCTAATTATCTTGTCAATTAAAAAGCCAAAGTAAATCTTTTTTTTTTGAAAACCACACTGATTGTTGTCATATTTTACACAATTTAACGTTTAGGTTTCGCTTTTTTCCATCACAAGTTTACCTTTATAATACAAATCACCGTCAACGTAATATGCACGATGATAAACATGTACGGTACCTGTAGTAGGACAAGTTGCCAATACTGGGGCATTTGCTTTCAGGTGTGTCCTTCTTTTGTCTCTTCTTGTTTTCGAGATTTTTCTTTTTGGGTGAGCCATTTTATTATTTTTTTAAATTTAATATGTTGTTAATCTAATTTAATATTTTTCAAATTGTTCCAACTAACATCAGAACTGTTGTTGGAATATTCTTTCAATTTATTGAGCATATCGGAATCACAGTTATTATTTGAGTTATCATCCTCAGGGTGAACTTTTTTTAAAGGAAGCATCAGATTAATAAATTCGAAGATATATTGTCCGAAGTTGAAATAGTTCAGATTAGCTGATATACTGATAACTTCATCGGATAGTTCTTCGAATTTGTTGCTGTATTTTACAATCAACTTATAGTCGCCTTTCAAAAACTGGTTGTATAATTCGAGGCAGCGGTCGCAATGCAATTCCACCGTTCCTGAAAAACTAAAATTGAAAACCATTAGGTTCGATTCTTTTTCAAGTTGCACATCCAATAAAAGGTTTCCTTTTTTGATATCACGAAAATTAAAGTGTTCAAAGAACGCATCGCCGATTTCATAGCAATAGCTATATTTTCCAATATCTAAACCTTTCACGGAAATTTGATAATCCCTTAAACTTTTCACCTCTGTAAAATAGGGCGGCAAAATTATAGATAAATATTAATTTAACCAAATATTTTAAACAATTTAAAATCAATACTATTTTAAATCAGGATGTTTTTATTTTTAGAAAATCGTAAGTTCAACGCGGATAATTTTACGGTTCACTCCTCGTCGTTATAAATTTTCTCATCTGGCAAATTGGCACCTTCGGCATCGTACTCTATATTACGGCTTTTCATATCTTTGCTAAGAAACTCTTTATAAAATTCGTGTTGGATAACCAAATCCATAATTTCGTTAGTACCTGTCCAGATAGTTATCAGTCGTATATCCCTTAGCATTTTTTCAATAGGATAGATGTTTGTGTAGCCGATACCGCCCATAATTTGCATTGCAAGGTTAACAATTTTCCAAGCCGATTTGGTAGAAAACTTTTTAGCTTCCGAAACCATTTGGCGAATTTGTCCGGCCGGCACCGGTGCATTAGCAGTTTTGGCTGCGAGGTGGTTTATAGCTCTCGAAGCATCTAACAAAGTAAGGCTCTCGGAAATTTTAGCGCTAACAGCTTCGAAAGCACGTATTTTTCGGCCAAATGCTTTTCTTTTGTCGGCGTAGCGGGCTGCTACTTCAAACGATCCCCGTGCCATTCCCACAGCTGCGCCTGCAGAAGTTAGCCGTTCTGGAACCATCATTTGGTGAAATACGCTGGTACCGGTCCCTATACCACTTTCACCACCGAGGACATTTTCTACAGGAACAGCAGCGTCATTAAAAACCAATCGACCCGTTCCTCCGCCTCGAGTGCCCATTAGGCCATACACATGTTCTATTTTTATGCCGGGGCTACTACGTTCTACAAGAAAAGCTGTCATTGCTTTTTTTGGGTCATCAATACCTTCTACTTTGGCATAAACCAGTAACAAACCGGCACCTTCGGCTCCTACAACAAAACGTTTTTGTCCGTTCAGGTAAAACATATTGCTCTTGCGTGTGGCTTTTGTAGTGGCTGCAAAAAAATCTGAACCGCCGCGAGGTTCGGTAAGTCCCTCGGCCACACCTATTTCTCCTTTTAACATAGGAATCAAAAACCGTTGTTTTTGTTCTTCGGTACCAAAAACGTGAATAGCTTCGCCAACAATAGAAAACAACGAATAAAGACAACCGAGAGAGGTGCCGAGTAAGCCGACTTCTTCGAGGGCTACTATTTCGCTACTCCAGGGCAAACCCAAGCCCCCCCATTTTTTGTCGAAACGCAGTCCGAGTAGGTTTCTTTTTCCCGCCTCACGGATAAACTCCATAGGATACTTTATTTTGTCGGCATCCATATCAAGCAAAAGCCCGCGTGGAACCCATTTTACAAAATCCTGAACTTTTTCGCGTAGTGTAATCTCTTCTTCGGTTAGTAATTCATCTATTGACATAACAACTATTTTTTTGTTTTATCCTGGTAACTATTTTGCATTGGAATATCGTTCACGCAGTACCTTTTTATTGAGTTTTCCGGCACTTGTCAGCGGAATTTCGTCCACGAAAATAAATTGGTCGGGAATCCAAAACTTGGATAGTTTTCCTTTTTTAACTTTTGTCTTGAGCAAGTTTAGCAATTCTTTTCGGCTTATATTTTCCGATGTTTTTACAATAGCGAGTGGGCGTTGTCCCCAACGTTCATCATTTTTGGGAATAACAGCTACTTTAACAACGGCGGGGTGTTCAGAAATAAAGGCTTCGAGCATCCCCGTCGGAATCCATTCCCCTCCGCTTTTGATAGCGTCGCCTTCGCGGTCGGCTACATAAAGCAGATTGTTGGCAGAGAAAAAGCCCAAATCGCCGGTACGAAACCACCCGTCAATAAAATGAACCTTACTAATTTCGGGGTCTTTATAGTAACAGTTGGGTAACCAAGGACTTCGCACCCAAACGGCACCAATACTTTTCCCGTCGTGAGGAAGTTCACGGCCATCTTTGGCTCTTAGCGAAACTTCAACGAGTGGTAAAGGACGCATACCCACACGCAGCCATTCAAGGGCCTCACTCGTATGAGGATCTACTTCTTCCGGTACAACGGAAATGGCTGTGGCCAATTGATCGGAACCACCATATATCAGGCTGAAATTTATGCCAGCTTGCTGAGCTTTTTGTGCAATTCCCGAAGCAAACGGACTACCTCCCGTTAGTACTTTTACGTTTCCGAAACCTTTTTGGTCGAGCAACATTTGTAGCTGCGTGGGAACCATATTCATCCAGCTTATTTTTTCTTTTTTAATCAAGGCAAGTTGTCCGGACGGATCGGCAACACCAGGCAATACTAATTTTGCTCCGAGATACAAAGGAAAAAAAGCCATTCCCCATGCATGAATATGAAAAAACGGTATCAATGGCATATATACATCACGGCTGCTAAGGCGAGCACCATACTTATGCAATGCCAAATGATGAAATAATTGGATGGAACCGGTAATAATTGTACGGTGTTGATATTGAATACCTTTTGGTTTACCGGTGGTGCCAGTAGTATAAAAAATAGAGAATATATCGGTTTCTTTTACATCGTTTATTCCATCAGGTTCTTTTTCTTCACCCTGTTCCAAAAGTTCTTCATAATGAAAAGCCGCTTGAGCCTCTGGAAACGTCTGCCCACGGTTGTCGCTCATAAGTACCAAATTATGGAATTTTGAAAATAAGGGTTTTGCAGCCTCAACAAAAACGTCGGAGACAAAAAGCCATTCATCGCCGGCATGTTCCATAGAATAGACCATCTGTTCGGGTGCCAGCCTAAAATTGATGGTGTGCAAAATAGCGCCAAGCATTGAACAGGCATAGTGCATTTCAAGAAAACGATGGCTGTTGACATCTAAAACGCCGATGACTGTCCCTTTTTTTATCCCTTGCTTATTTAGGCTGTTGGCTATTTTTACAACCCGTGTATAAAATTGTCTGAAAGTAAATTGTTTTCCATCGGAAACGATGACCTGATCGGGGTGTGCGATGATTGCGTGATACAAGAGCTCGTGTACGACAAAGTTTTTCATAATTAAAAATATTTTGAGATTGTATTTTTATTGTTCAAAATTAACTAAATAATCAATTCGTTGTAGAAACCGACTGAATGATTTAATAAAATTTTCATCTGTTTATATTTTCATAGTTTAGTACCTAATTTATTTACTGCGAAAACGCTAAGAGAGTCAAAATTTCATCTTCATGCTCTATG
>QIKE01000100.1 GCA_003232915.1 Bacteroidota bacterium
CAAACTACTTTTTTTGTGATGTTTTTCATTTAAGTTTTCAACATTATATTGTTGATAACCATTGCCTACAGCGTTTTCTGGCAGACACTATATAAGTTGACGGGGTAATAGGCGAAAATTAAACTTCATAGACGTTGATGTTTTTGATTAAACACATTATTGCTCGCTTAGTTTGCTAAATTAGGCATTTTATGTTTTCCCTTACATTGTTTCACATTCGATGATTTACAAATCATCATGGGAAAATAATTACTTCAAGTGTGTAAAAAATTTACTGTTTTGTGTCCCTGTCAAATAAACTTAAAGAAATTTCATAGAGTAAAATCTGCAATGCTTACAAAAACACAAATGTGCGGTAAAATGCAGGATTTGTTAAATAATCAGGAACGTTGTTTTTATTAATAACCAAAAAATAGCATAAAAAAATTACAATTACCTCATGTTCAGACTTCCTAACTTCGTTGTAAGATTTGCAAACCTCACGATTTTCTGATATACAGGGATAGCTATTCGTGTTTAATGTTACATTTTTAAGTTGGCAGCTCGTAAACAATTTTAGTATTTGTTGTCGGATAGTTGATTTCTGTTTTGCTCAATTCATCTCAAAGTGTTTTCGATGAAACATCATCTATGTTAGTGGGCATTGTACAATTGTTGTGGGCAGGTCCTCGATCCCTTGCCTCATCGTATCCCGAAGATCAAACCATCATAAATATGGAAAATAATTTTGTCGGTTGCGAAAAATAAATTCTTTATTTTTACCGAAAAACTTTTTATGCTTAAAGCAAGTTTTAAAAAACACATATTGCAATTTAAACGACAGAGCAGTACGTCGCGAGGTGTGCTTACGAAAAAAACCTCTTACTATATTGAAGTTTTCAATACCGATACTCCTTATAAAAAAGGAATAGGCGAGTGCAGTACCATCAAAGGTTTGAGTATCGACCCGTGGATAAACTATGAAAGCACTTTGCGAAAGCTATGTAAAGATATTTACCACTATGAGTTTTGGCTTATGGAAGGTTTAAAAGATTATCCGTCAATTCGTTTTGGACTCGAAACCGCTTTAATTGATCTTCAAAAAGGAGGACGGCGAATTTTATTTCCTTCCGGTTTTACTAAAGGAAGCGGATCAATTCCTATCAACGGCCTAATTTGGATGGGTGAATACGATTTTATGAGAGAACAAATCAGGCAGAAGTTGGATGAGGGTTACCGCTGTATTAAATTAAAAATAGGAGCCATCGACTTTGAAAAAGAGATGGAGTTGTTGCAAACGATTCGCAATGAATATTCGCCGCATGAATTGGAATTGCGCGTTGATGCCAATGGTTCTTTCACACCTTACGAAGCTTCCGAAAAGATAAAACAGCTGTCGGCATATCACATTCATTCTATTGAGCAGCCAATAAAGCAAAAGCAATGGGCCGAAATGGCACAATTGTGTGCCCATACGCCCGTTCCCATTGCTCTCGACGAAGAATTAATTAGTATAAAATCGCGTGATGAAATTAGAAAAATGCTTGATGTTATTCATCCACAATACATTATCTTAAAGCCAAGTTTGCTTGGAGGTTTCGACAAAACCCGTGAGTTTATCGAAGAAGCCGAAAAAAGAAATATCGGATGGTGGCTTACATCCGCACTCGAAGGCAATATCGGGCTAAATGCACTTGCCCAGTGGGCTTTTATGCTCAACAACAATTTACCACAAGGCCTTGGTACCGGACAACTTTTTACAAACAATATTCCTTCGCCTTTGTACATTGACAAGGCAAAGCTTTTTTTTAATACTGATAATCAATGGGATTTAAATTATTTGTATGAGTGAGCAAAAAAAAATATTAAGGCTTAACAATGCCCGTTTCGATGAAAAAAGGATTCTGAATTATGCCTATAAGCATTTGAGCGATAACAGTTCGCCGATGCTATGGAAAATGCAATTGATGTATTTTATTATCGATTGGCTTTCGCAATCGGATAGCATTGAAGTCAAAACTTCGGGTTCCACTTCCAATCCGAAAACAATGAAGTTAAACAAAAAATTTATGGAAACAAGTGCACGAAAAACTCTTGATTTTTTCGATTTGCAAAATAGTGCTAAAATACTGCTTTGTCTTCCTATACAATACATTGCAGCAAAAATGATGGTGATAAGAGCTTTTGTGGGAAAACTTGATTTGTATTGCATTGAGCCAAAGATTATTCCTGTTATCGAACTGGTTCCCGATCTCAATTTTGCCGCTTTTATACCGGCACAACTCGAAGCTTTGTTGCAAACAGGCGAAGGTGTTGAGTTTGTAAAAAAAATTAAGAAAATTCTACTTGGTGGTTCGGCTATTTCGCAAAAGCTTGCAAATTTGTTACAAAATGTCCATGTTGATGTTTGGCATTCGTACGGCACAACCGAAACTATGAGCCATATAGCTTTACGAAAAGTAAACGGCTATGAAGCAACCTCTTGGTTTTCACCACTTAAGGGTGTGCAAATTGAACAAAACCAGCAAAGGTGCTTAGTAATTACTGCCCCCGATATTGGGGTTTATCAACTCGTAACTCACGATGTTGTAGAAATAAACGAGGAAGGTTGTTTTAAAGTGTTTGGCCGAACAGATAATGTGATTAACAGCGGTGGTGTAAAATTATTTCCCGAAATTATCGAACAAAAGCTCAGCAGTTTAATCAATGCCAACTTCTATGTTACTTCTATCAACGACGAACAATGGGGAGAGGTGCCTGTTGTTGTTGTTGAATCGGAATCGTGGACGGAAAAAAAAATTCAGAAACTGTTGTCAGCTACCAAAAAGCTACTCACCGGCTATGAAAATCCGAAAGCCGTAATTTTTCAAGATCAATTAAGGCGAACAAACAGTGGAAAGATAATCCGTGAACGACTTTCTCAATAAAAAAATTAATTCTGTTTAACAGATGCCTCTTTTATGTATTTTTACCGTTCATCAAAATATTAAAATAATGGGCTTAGGCTATCGAATTTCACGTGCAGCACTTTTGTTTATTCCTGCAATTTTGGCCTTAACTACCGACATTGCTTTTGAGGGGTTATCCATTGCTTTTGCTGCCGTTCTACTTTGTGGTGCTTTTCTGACACTTATTTATCTGTTCTTGCATTTCGATGAAAATATGAATCCCAAAATATTAATGGAAGGTTTAACCGATTTGTTTGTCGGCCTGGTGTTAATCACTTTTCCTACGCCTTCCGACAATTTTACGGAACGTTATTTTTTCATTATGTTTGCCGTTTGGTTGTTTATCAACGGAACTTTTTTTTCTATAAGCGGAATCACGGATAAAGAAAACACATCGTTTTTCGGGTTATATGTTCTTGTTGGTATAGGCTATCTTACTGCTGCTTTTGTAGTGATGAATTATAGGCCTGATCTGATGAATTCGGAGGTGTGGTTAGTTTCGTTTATGATGATAATTTATGCCGTTATTGCAATCTATTTGCTTATCAAACGCAAAGCAGATTATTACCCACAGCGACAGCAGCATTAAATTCGGTTTATTTAGCATTTTCATTTACTTGTAATACAGTTTCAAAAGTCTACCTTCTCTTTAGGTTTTGATATTTAATTTTTAAGTTTGGCTCCTCCGCCTCAATCCCTAAACTTTTATGTAGCGGAGTTGTTGGTAGCAAGGTATATGGCATAATGACGATAGCTTCGATCAATCACTTTCAAAAAGTCTACTATGGCACTGGAAATTGTCAGTTTATTCTTAATCAGTATCATATTAAGTATGGTAGGCATCGGGGGAGGTGTTTTTTATGTACCGTTATTTCTTTTTCTCGGTTACGGTTTTCAAGAGGCCTCAACTACAAGTTTGTTTTTGATTACTCTAACGGGCTTTTCAGCATTTTTGCGCTTTCGCAAAGCAAAAATAGTTGACTGGCAACTTGCCCTTGTTTTGGAAACTTTCACCGATATCGGCGCATTTACCGGTGGAGCGACATCAGTTCATTTTCATCCTCATTTATTGAAAATATTACTTGGCTTTTTATTACTTATAGCTGCTTACTTTACGATGAAAACCCGAGAAAAAGTAGTTTGCAACACTTCTTTAAAAACAAGCTTTGGTTATTGGACTCGCCATTTCAACGGATACGATTATTCTCTCTTTATGCCACTGGTTATCCCTTTGATGTTTATTATCGGTTATTTATCGGGCTTATTAGGAATTGCCGGTGGAGGGTTCAAAATCCCCATTATGATTCTCTGGTTTGGTGTTCCGGCAAAAATTGCTGTTGCCACTTCTGCTCTTATGGTTAGTTTGACGGGCTTAATGGGACTTGGCGGACATTTGTTGCATACGTATATAAACTGGAAAATGGCTATCCTGCTTGGAGCTGTAGTATTTGTCGGCGGACAAATAGGTTCGCGTATTTCGGTAAAACTATCCGAAAAAAAAGTGAAACTAATACTTGCATTGATTTTAAGTATGATAGCGAGTTACATGATTATTAGAACTGTTCTTTAATTAGTACTCGTGAGAAAACATCAATTTCTTTGTTACGCTCGTTTTGACGACTAATCATTTACTCAAATAAACTACTAATACTTAAAGCTTCGCAAGTCTATAACTTGACGTATTCTGATTAAGTATTACAAAAACAGAGAGTTTTTTGGCAGAAAGTAATTATCAATTTTATTATTATTGCCAAGCAATATGATTAGATGCATCATATTAATAAAAATAAAAAAACAAATCAAAATGTTTGTTGTATTATAAACTTTTATAATTTTGCAGCCCAAATTTAGAAAAAATTCTATGTATTTATCTGTTGAAAAGAAAAAAGAAATTTTCACAAAATACGGTAAGGATGATCAGGATACAGGATCGGCAGAAGGCCAGATCGCGCTGTTTACCTACCGTATTAAACATCTGACCGAACACCTGAAAAGGAACAAGAAAGACCTCTTTACTCAAAGGTCGTTAATACGTTTGGTAGGAAAAAGGCGTAAGCTGCTTGACTATCTCAAAGAAAAGGATATTGAAAGGTATCGTGCGATTATTAAGCAACTTGGTTTAAGAAAATAAATCACCTTTAAACCATAGCACAAAAAGGCAATCACCAAATTGCCTTTTTTTGTGTATGTAACCCCTATTTTAAACACTTATTTTAAAAGATATTATGTCTATACAAGCGATTACCAAAACATTTGAAATGAACGATGGAACAAGCATCTCCATCGAAACCGGAAAATTGGCTAAACAAGCCGACGGCTCTGTTGTTGTTAAAGCAGGCAATACTATGTTGCTTGCCACCGTTGTAAGCGCACAGGAAGCCAAAGAAGATGTCGATTTTATGCCATTGTCGGTCGATTACAAGGAAAAATATGCTGCTACGGGGAAATTCCCCGGTGGTTTTTTCAAACGCGAAGGGCGTCCCTCGGAATACGAAATTCTTATTTCACGTCTTGTTGATCGAGCGCTCCGACCTCTTTTCCCCGACAATTACCATGCGGAAACACAGGTTATTATCCAACTTATTTCGGGTGGTGACGATATAGCCCCTGATGCTCTTGCCGCTTTGGCTGCTTCGTCAGCTCTTGCCGTGTCCGACATCCCTTTCCACGGCCCTATTTCCGAAGTACGGGTTGCCTTCATCAACGACAAATACGTTATCAATCCTTCCATTTCGGATATGGAAAGTGCTGACCTCGAATTGATAGTTGCCGCTACTTTCGAAAATATTATGATGGTGGAAGGCGAAATGAAAGAGGTTTCGGAAAACACAATGCTTGAGGCTATTAAAGTAGCTCACGAAGCCATTAAAATCCAATGTAAGGCACAACTTGAATTAGCAGAAATGGTGGAAAAAGCAAAAATCAAACGTGATTATTGCCACGAAACCAACGATGAAGACTTGAGAGTACAGGTAAAAGAAGCGACTTATCAACAATGCTACAAGTTGGCTTTGCAAGGAAATCCCGATAAGCATGCCCGTTTCGAAGCTTTCAAAGCTATTAGCGATGCCTTTATCGAAAATCTTGAAGAAGAAGAAAGAGAAGAAAAAGAAAAACTTGTGAAACGCTATTTTCACGATGTGGAAAAAGAAGCTGTTCGCAATGCCGTATTGAATGAAACCGTTAGACTTGATGGCAGAAAATTAAATGAGGTACGTCCAATTTGGAGTGAAGTGGATTATTTGCCATCGGTTCATGGTTCAGCCATTTTTACGAGAGGCGAAACACAAGCATTGGTAATGATTACTTTGGGTAGCAAACTAGATAGGCAAACCATTGACGGAGCTGTATTTGAAGGTAGTAATAAATTTATCTTGCATTATAATTTCCCCGGATTTTCTACCGGTGAGGTTCGTCGTTTCGGCAGTCCCGGTCGTCGCGAAATCGGGCATGGAAACCTTGCTATGCGTGCACTCAAATTTGTTATCCCCGCCGACGAGGACAACCCTTATACCATTCGTATTGTTTCCGACATTCTCGAATCGAACGGCTCGTCGTCGATGGCAACCGTTTGTGGTGGTACGCTAGCACTGATGGATGCCGGTGTAAAAATCAGCAAACCTGTTGCAGGTATTGCTATGGGGTTAATTACTGACACGTCCACCGGAAAATATGCGGTGCTTTCCGATATTCTTGGCGACGAAGATCATCTTGGCGATATGGATTTTAAAGTTACCGGTACTGCCGACGGAATAACTGCCTGCCAAATGGATATTAAAGTCGACGGACTTTCGTATTCCATTCTTGAAGAAGCACTCGAACAAGCTCGCCAGGGACGTTTGCATATTTTGGGTGAAATGGCAAAGACCATTACCGAACCCCGTGCCGATTATAAAGATTATGTTCCAAGAATTGAAAAAATGGTTGTAGCCAAAGAATTTATCGGTGCTATTATTGGCCCAGGCGGCAAAGTTATTCAGGAAATCCAAAAAGAAACCAATACCACTATTACCATCGAAGAAGTGGGAAATTACGGTATGATTGATATCGTTTCGCAAAATAAACAATCTATCGAAGATGCAAAAGATATTATCAAAGGTATTGTAGCCGTTCCCGAAGTGGGTGAAATATATCTCGGTAAGGTGAAAACTATTGTGCCTTTTGGAGCTTTTTTGGAAATTTTGCCAGGTAAGGATGCTTTACTGCATGTTTCTGAAATAGACTGGAAACGTATTGAAAATGTGGAAGATGTTCTACATGTCGGCGATAAAATAAATGTAAAATTAATAGGCATTGATGAGAAAAACGGTAAAATGAAACTTTCGCGTAAAGCACTTATTCAGCGTCCCGAAAGAAAACAACATCGTTAACTGTAACTTTTAAAATCCAAATCCGTTATAAAATCAAATTGATTTTCCCCCATGAGGCAACTTAAAATTACAAAACAGGTTACCAATCGCGAAACTGCTTCGCTTGACAAGTACTTGCAGGAAATTGGCAAAGTTGATCTGATTACTGCCGAAGAAGAAGTGGATTTGGCACGCCGTATTAAGCAAGGCGACGAAGATGCACTCGAAAAACTTACAAAAGCCAATTTGCGTTTTGTCGTTTCCGTGTCAAAACAATATCAAAATCAAGGACTTACTCTTCCCGATTTGATTAACGAAGGTAATATGGGATTGATTAAAGCAGCCCAACGTTTTGACGAAACAAGAGGCTTTAAGTTTATTTCGTATGCAGTATGGTGGATTAGACAGTCGATTCTGCAAGCCTTGGCCGAACAATCAAGAATTGTTAGGCTCCCACTGAATAAAATCGGCTCAATCAACAAAATTAATAAAGCCACAGCTCGCCTTGAACAGGAATTTGAGCGAGAACCCGATACCAAAGAAATCGCGGAAATACTCGAAATTACCGAAACCGAAGTCAAAGAATCAATGCGTAATGCAGGCCGCCATGTATCAATGGACGCTCCCCTTATTCAAGACGAAGACAATACTATGTACGACGTCTTGAAAAGCGAAGAATCCATTACTCCCGAAACAGGTTTGTTATACGAATCGCTTCGCAAAGAAATAGACAGAGCTATATCCACCCTTACACAAAGAGAAGCCGATGTGATAAAATTGTATTTCGGACTCAACGGTGAACACCCTTTTACATTAGAAGAAATCGGTGGAAAATTCGACCTTACTCGCGAACGCGTGAGGCAAATTAAAGAAAAAGCTATCCGGCGACTCAAACATACATCAAGAAGTAAAATTTTGAAATCGTACCTTGGATAGAAAAAAGCGCTATTTAATGGCGCTTTTCTTTTCTTATTTTATTTTTAAGTTTTTGCTCCAAACAGTAGTAAAGTGACAATTACTTTTTCATGTGTAACCAACTCTCTCAATATATAAAACCTAAGCTAAACTGTTGCCTTTCCCAACTTAAAATGTTTTAGAATATCGTGATTGGTTAATTTGTGCTTTTCCAAAACTATGTCGTAAGCTTTTCTTAGAACAGATAAAACTTTTTCAATATCTTTTTTGTTTTGATATAAGTTGATGATTATTCTTACACCTGAGTTATTGTATGGTACCGCCGGATACATAGCACCGGTAACATGAATGTGATTTTGAAATAATATTTCTCCAAGTTCTAAATCTACCTCCGGTTTTCCGGCAGCTAATAAAGCTATCGGAGTGTGGGTAAAATCAACGACCGGTAAATCTAATTCCTTTGCTTTTGAATAAAAATAACCCATGAGTTCATTGAGCTTTTCTTGTCTTTCGATAATCTCGTTGCTCAGATGAATTTTTGTAGAAGCAATTATAGCGCCAAGCGTAGCCGGTTCAACAGGTGAAGTAAACATTAAAGGGATGCCAAGGATCTCTATTTTTTCTTTGATTTCATTATCGGCACAAATAATGGCACTGCCACCAGCGCCAAAACCTTTTCCGAGAGAAGTAATAACAAACATTTTCGGATCATAATCGGTCTTTGACAAGAAAAAACCTTTGCCGTGTTCTCCTGTCCAACTCATCCCGTGAGCATCGTCAACATAAAGATATAGCTTTTCCAATTTTGCAAGCAAATTTTTTATCCCCTTCACTGGAACAGTATCACCAAACATCGAAAAAACACCATCTGTAAAATACCATATTTTATCGTAATCATGTTTCAGTACATCATAACGTTCTTCAAGTTTTTGCAAATTGCTATGGCGAATGGTTTCAACGTGTATGCCATAAGATTTAACCATATCGGTAGCGATACGAACAGTTGCATGTACCTGATGATCAAGTATGAGTGCATCTTTCCGCCCAATAATAATAGGCACTACAGTGATATGCGATAAAGTAGTGCGAGGAAGTAATAATACCGGCTTGTTGAAAATTTGAGAAACTATTTGCTCGGCTTCTTCATAAATGCCTAATTTGAGGAATGTTCGTGAAATGGAGGTGTAAACACCATATTTTAAAGCAGCTTTAGATGCCCCTTCCTTAACCCTTTGGTCTGTTGCTAAACCCAAATAATCGCATACCGAAAAATTTAGGAAACTTCCTCTTTCCAATTCAATACGATTTCCTGTGTAGGGAACTTCTTTAGTAGTAAGATGTGCTTTCCCCTGTGATTTGAAATAGTTAACAACTTCGAGGGCTTTTTTGACTAATTTATTTTCCATTTTGGGATTTTTTTTTTTGAACAAATATATTCATTTTTAGATAACATCCCATTTTGGGATTTTTTTAACTAATTTAAACTTTTTATATTTAAAAAAAATCCATATTCAAATTTTAGTATTTTTACCCTTAAAAATATTTGAAAAAGAAATGTTTGCGAAATGAATTCAATACTTATTCCAGTAATAGATTTTTTACGAGGTTTATTTTACTTAAAAAGAAATAAACAAAACGGCGATGGATATATTGATTTTGAAAGCCGCTTTATTCTTCCTCTTGCTTCGGCCGGTATGGCAATTTCGTTTGTCGGATTATTTATTAATATTTGGGCAGGGTTTAATTTCGCTTTAAAAATTATTCCCGTTGCCGGTTTCTTTGCTTA
>QIKE01000154.1 GCA_003232915.1 Bacteroidota bacterium
AGGAAATCCCTGATTTTGATTTAATAAGAGCATTAAACCATGGATTGCTGCCAAGGCATTATTTATCAAATAAACCTGAAAAATTAATTTCTGCATATATAGGTAGTTATTTACGTGATGAAATTATGGCTGAAGCAAAAATCAGGAATATTGCTTCTTTTTCACAGTTCCTGACAGCCGCAGCATTTTCAAATGGCGAAATCGTTAACTACACAAATATTGCCAGCGAATGTGGTGTGAGTGCTCCAACCGTTAAAGAATATTTTCAAATTTTAGAAGACACTTTAACTGGTCGTTTTCTTCCGTCGTATCAAAAAAAACCAAAGCGAAGGGTGATACGTGCTCCTAAGTTTTACTATTTTGATATAGGAATTGCCAATTACTTATTAAAACGAAAGTCAGTAGTACAGGGTAGCGAAACTTTTGGTCATGCTTTTGAACATTTTATATATCATGAAATATACACATTTTCTTCTTATTCCGGATTAAATTTTCCTATAAATTATTGGAGAACAGCCTCACAAATTGAAATCGACTTTGTATTGGGGGAATATCAGGTGGGTATAGAAGTGAAAGCTACACAACAAGCTAATTCACGCCATTTAAAAGGTTTGAAAAGTTTTGCCGAAGAATATAAAGTGAAAAAACTAATACTTATTAGTAACGACCCTTTACCACGACAAATAGGGAATATTTCGGTTTTGCCATGGAAAGTATTTTTAGACAAACTTTGGAGCGGAGAAATCATTAACTAAAACCAAAAAGAGCGACTTGTCCAAACGTTTATTCGATTTTGTTGTTAATGTTAGATTGATAAGAAAACTGCCAAAGGGTAAAAAATACGATGTAATAAGCTACCGGTTAATCACATCGGCAACTTCCTCCGGTTCAAATTATGAAGAAGTCCAGGCGGGTTCGTCAAAAGCAGATTTCAACAACAAAACCAGAATATCTCTTCGGAAAATGCGGGAATCAAATTACTGTCAATGCCTAAATAAGGTTGACCGTTTTCAGTTACTAATTAATTATTTCCCAAAGATCATTAAAATCCACGAAGATATTCCCTGATAAATATGCGACGGTTTCAAATAAAAGATTTGTAAGCAAATGACTTTACCAAAATCGAAATGCATATTTCAGCCCATAAAGCCTTTATACATCATTTGAATGTTTTAAATGTCTTTGAAATATTGGAGGCAGAACCGAAGTATTGGATTATTAAACTTTACAAGTGTTAATAGAATGAAAATCAAGGGCATATAAATTTTATAACTAAAAATAGGCTTTCAGCATTTCGGCTATTACAACGCCAAGATAATTGCCTATGGCATAGCCGATAATACCTACGGTTAAACCCGAGATGACAATTTCTTTGTTTTTCAAAGCTCCTGCCACCGCCGGCACAAAAGGCGGACTACAAATCATTGCGGTAGATGTTACAATGGTAGTGTCGGCGTCAATTTTGAAAAAGGCCGAAATAACCACTTGCATAAATAAAGAGCCGAAAATAACCAACAGAACATAAAAAAACAGATGTGGCGACGAGCCAAACATTTCCGTAATATTTACCATCGAAGCCACATCAATACTAAATATTAATATAAGGTACATCCCCAGCTCAAAGGTTTTAGGTATTCGGTTAATAGCCGGCACGAGTGACAATAAAATACCGAGTGTGGTGATGCTGAGAATAACCACAATCATTTGTGCTTTTTCGGGTACCGACAGCATCAGTCCACCGCCGATTAAAAAAATCAAAAGCGAAAGGCCAAAAGCCTTAATCAAAGGAATAAAATTCTTTTTCTTTAAAATTCCCCAATATGGATCTTGAGCAGCTTCTTTAAGCATTGCTTTTTCGTTTACTGCGGTTTTGTTTTTGTATTTAGGTAATACCCATTGAAAAACCTTTTGTGCAATGGTTATCAGAAAAAAGAAATAGACTGCCGAGATAACCATATCGTAAGTGTTTACCAACAAAAATACGTTGTTGTCCACATGAAGCATCAACTTTAAAGCAGCAATATTCGGGGTTCCACCAGTATATACTCCAATAAGCAAACCTCCCACTTTCCAAAACGATTCGTTAGCTTCGCTTTTGAACAAAACATAACCGAGAACAACCATAAATACCACACTGAACATAGCAATAAGCATTGACAGCATAGTTTTTCCGGCTACTTTTATCCACGAACGCATATTGGCCGAAAACAGCATTAACGGAATAGCGAGAGGTACGGTTATGGTAGTAATAATATCCTGAATCCCTGTGGCACTTTTTGGAATAATGTTCAAGTTTCCTAAAAACAACCCGATACCATAGGCAATCATTATGGCACCCAACTTATTTACCCAAGGAAAACGATGGCATAAATGTAAAATAAACAGGGGTGTAAAAACATAAAATAATACGAGTATAATATTTATCCACATAAAAAATTAAATTAAAATCACAAATTTATACAAATACGGGAAATAACAAAATTATGAAGAGGAATAGGATAGATTAATACAATGATTAAACGAAATATTTTCACCTACTGAAATTTTCTTCAAAAGTGTAAAAAGCAGATATATAACTGTTTCAACTCGAAAATCATTTGAATTTTCTCCTATAATCCCATACTCATACTCAACAATTCTACGATGTCGTAGTTTTTCACTTCCTTTTCTTTGTTTTCGTATTTTAGGCCATCGGTGAGCATAGTCATACAAAATGGGCAGGCAGTGCAAATAATGTTGGCACCGGTTTCCAGTGCTTGCTCGGTACGTTCGATAAACACTTCTTTTTCGCCTTTTTCAGCTTCTTTAAACATTTGGCCTCCACCTGCACCACAACACATAGCAAAGCTACGGTTTTTCTCCATTTCAACTTTAACGGACGGAATGGCTTTGAGCACGTTGCGTGGCGCATCGTATTCGCCGTTGGCACGACCGAGATAACATGGATCGTGATAAGTGATTTTATTTCTGGCAAATTTATTGTTTTCGATTTTTATTCTGCCTTCGGCAATGGCTTTTTGCAGAAATTGTGTATGATGTTGCACTTCATAATTACCGCCAAGGTCGGGATATTCATTTTTTAAAATGTTGAAATCGTGTGGATCGCAAGTAATGATTTTTTTTATCTTATACTTGTTGAGCACTTCGATATTGCTAAGTGCTTGCATTTGGAAAAGCATTTCGTTTCCTGCACGACGCACCACATCACCGCTGTCGCTTTCTTCGGTTCCGAGTACGGCAAAATCAACTTTTAGATAATTTAAAATTTTTATAAACTCTTTTATAACTTTTTTATAGCGATCGTCGAAAGCACCGGACGAACTTACCCACAGCAAGTATTCGGGTGTTTTGTTGTTGGCAAACTCGTCGGCTATCAACGGAATAGAAAGGCCTTCTGCCCATAGCATTCGGTCGTCGGGCGAAAATTGCCAAGGAGCACCGTTGTTTTCGATATTGGAAAACATTGTATTCAAGCCAGAAGGTGCTTTTGACTTTTCCAAAACCAAATAACGCCGCAATTCTAATATTATTGAAGGCTGGTTGATATTGATGGGACACTCCTGTACACAGGCATTACACATAGTACATGCCCACAACTCTTCTTCTGTAATATAGTCGTAAATAAGATGTTTGTTGTCGTCGTATGCTTTCCCTTCATTTATAAGTCCCGGACCTTTTTCTTTCATACGGGCACGTGTATTCATCATCACCTTGCGGGGCGAGAGCAACTTACCCGTGATGTTGGCCGGACAAACCGAAGTACAGCGTCCGCATTCGGTACACGCAAGCGAGTTGAAATAATTGATCCCGTTTAAATCATCAACATCCAAAGCACCAAACCGCCCTGGTTCTTCTTCATCTTCCTGCACATTATCGAAAGGGGCATTAGGGTCAAGCATCATTTTCACCTCTTTGGTAATATTTTCCATGTTTTCGACGTATCCTAACGGTTCAAGCCTACTTATAAATACATTGGGAATAGCTAAAAACACATGGAAGTGTTTTGAATAAGGCAAAATGTTGGCAAAGATAAAAATCATTAAAATATGTGTCCACCAATTTGCCTGATACCAAAACCAAGCTTGTTCGGGGCCTGCATTCTGAAAAAATCCTGCTAACCAATTGCTAATTGGATAAATCCCTTTGATTTCTTTTCCCGTCAAGATCGCCCAATTTATATAAAAAACATTCATCCCCATCAACGTCAACATCAGTACCAAAATAATGGTAAGTGCCAGCACAGCATCGTATTCCGAAATGGGTTTCATTTCTATACCCGAAAAACGTTTGATATGCAAAACAAGACGCCGCGTGAGGAAAACAATCATAGCAACGGCAATAATCATAGCGAAAATATCGCCAAATCCCATTAATAAATTATAAAACCAACCTAAGTCGCTAAAGACTTTATCAGTTCCGAACAAACCGTCGAAAACCATTTCGATACTGCCAAACAAAATAACCATAAATCCCCAAAACACCATAGCATGAGCAAACCCTATAAACGGACGACGGAATATCTTGGTTTGGAAACCGGCAACTTTAAGTGTTACCCAAAGTCTTTTTCCAATGTGTTGGAGCGGTCTTTTAGTAGTGAACTTAAAATATTGAAAATAGCGCCGGATACTGTATGCAAACACTCCTAACGTTATCAACAGAGCCATCAAAAAAATAATTTGTCTTATCATAAGGCGCAAAATATTAGTTAACAAAAAGCGATGACAAGTTTACGATAAATTTTGTTAGGAAGGGATATAAAAGTTACGCATACGTAGTAATATTGGCTTTTTCTATTTTATATCAACCTTAAATCTACGAGTAAATACAAAGTTATACCATTTTAGAAATTCATAGAATAAAACCTTACATTTTTACTTTAATTGAAGAAGTAATAAACAAAAACAGCTTGAAATACCCGACTTGAACCATAACCCATCTGGAGAATATACAAGGAAGAGAAGAAGAACTATTCTCAACTAACAAAAAAGTATAAATGTTCAAGCGAACAAAATAATTTGTCAGGGATATTAAAAAAAGGCTATTTTTAAACCTTAATAAAATAAATAACTTATACTATGGAAGACATTACACGTACATTCGACATTTTATCACGTTCCGAAAAACTGTTTAATCAAGATCGGGCGCTATCTATAAAAAGAGGCGGTAGATGGGAAGTTTTCAGTACTTCCGATTATCGGAAAGAGGTGGATAGCTTTAGTATTGGTTTGCTTGCTTTGGGTTTTGAAAAAGGCGATAAAATTGCTACCGTTAGTAATAATCGTCCCGAATGGAATTTTATTGATTTCGGGATGTCACAAATAGGTTGTATTCACGTGGCTATTTATCCTACTATCAGCAACAAAGAGTACGAACATATTTTATCGCATTCTGATGCAAAGTTGTTGTTTGTATCAAATCGTGAACTTTACGATAGGCTTGAGCATTTTGTTGATAAGCTAAAAAATTTGCAGGGGATAAATATTATTGATGAAGAAAACGGGTTAAAAAACTGGCGTGAAATTCAAAAAGCCGGACAAGGCAAAGAAGCTCAACTTCGTCCGCTTTTGCAAAAACGACGCAATGAAATTCAAATCGACGATATAGTTACGTTAATTTATACTTCCGGAACCACCGGTCTGTCTAAAGGTGTAATGTTGACTCACAAAAATATTGTCAGTAACATTAAATTGGCGAGTCGTTTTGTGCCTTATTTGGAACCCGGCGACAGAGCTTTAAGTTTTCTTCCGCTTTCACATATACTCGAACGAACGGGCCATTATTTATGGCAATACAAAGGATTGTCGGTAAACTATGCCGAAAGTATCGAAACGCTTGGTGTCGACCTGAAGGAGATTAAAGCTAATACTTTTATCACCGTACCACGGATTTTCGAGAAAGTATATGACAAAATTATTTTAAAAGGACGTGAATTAAGCGGTATAAAAAAAATGCTGTTTTTCTGGGCAATAAAAGTTGGCGATAAGTTTGATCCCAATCCTAAAAAACGTAGTATGTTGTATAATTTTAAACTTAGTATTGCCAACAAGCTGGTATTTAGCAAATGGCGTGAAGCCCTTGGTGGTAAACTCAAAGGAGTTATTGCCGGTGGTGCTGCACTCCAACCACGATTGTCAAGAATTTTCAGGGCTGCAAATATTATTGTACAAGAAGGCTATGGCCTTACAGAAACTTCACCTTTAGTGGCTGCCAACGATTACAAATTTCCAGGCGTACGCTTCGGCTGGGTGGGTGTTGTTCCCGATGAAATAAAAGTGAAAATTGCCAAGGATGGCGAAGTACTTGTGCAAGGCGACAATGTTATGAAAGGCTATTACAAAGACCACCAACTTACCGGCCAAACCATCGACAGCGAAGGCTGGTTGCACACCGGTGATATAGGAGAGCTAGATAAAGACAATATGTTGCGCATCACCGACAGGAAAAAAGAAATATTTAAACTCTCAAGTGGAAAATATGTGGCTCCGCAACCTGTCGAAAATGTTTTCAAAGAGTCGATGTTTATTGATCAAATTATGGTTATCGGCGAAAATAAACGGTTTACAGCTGCGTTGTTAGTACCCGATTTTACTTTCTTACACAACTGGTGTTATTTACATGACGTACATTATCAAGATAATAAAGATCTGATGCGAAATCATAAAGTTATAGCCCGCTATCAACAAGAAGTGGATAAATATAACAAAGAGTTTGGACATATTTCTCAAATAAAGATTTTCCGAATTGTTTGCGAACCTTGGACGGCGAATACAGGAGAACTTTCACCTACACAAAAAATAAAAAGACGTGTTATCCTTAAAAAGTATTCCCACTTAATTGAAGAAATTTATATGGTTGAAAAACAGTAATATATACTTCACACAGAATAAATTTGTACATTTTCATATGTTTATAATTTTGTAACTAATAGATTATCTGCGTTTTGTTTTGTCACGATTTTTGTCAAAAAAAACAAAAATCCCGCCAAAACGGTTCTGTGTTTTTCTTATTCCACAGGTTAAACCCGTGGCTATTATTGTTACGCTACTTCGGAGCTTTTATAGTCATTCCCTTGTGTGTTTTAAATTAATCATGGATGTTTCATTATTTGTCTTTAATAGGAAACTTATAGTGTGGTTTTACGGTTGTAAAGTAACATTTATTTTAAACAGTGCACTCTTTAGCAGTGTTGTATTGCAATTGTTTAAAACGATTTTTTATAAATTAAGAATACTCGCAGGATTTCTCTGTTGGCAATATTAATTTTGAAAACAAAGTCTGTAGGACTTGCCTTTTTCTATTTATAAATTTTTCACACTTATAGATTAAACTATTTTAAAACTTTTTGTTTTTCTCTTTTCAGAAAATATTTTGCCCCTAAAAACTGCCCGAAAAAGAAGGCTCCTACTAAAAAAGGATAAGTATAAAGCTGGAATCCTAATTCGAAATGGTAACGCATAAAAATAATTAACGGGATAGGTAGATGTACTGCTAAAAACCATTTTAACGAAAACTTTTTTACCGAACCACGCCAGTAGCCAAACGGTATGTTGACGAAAAAAGTGATAACGGTAACAATAGAAAGGTTTATATATTCATTCATAATTAACAAAAATTAAGTGTGCTTATTTACAGAAATAATATCCGCTGCAAAGGTAAGAAAGAAATTTTCATAAGTTTGCTGTCAAATTTTGAAAATAATATGAACAGTAATATTTCGATGAATCCGAACCCGGTGGTTCAATATTTGAACAAACCAGCCGAACAGCTTTCAAAAGAAGATTTAATCCGCTTTATTGAAGATTATGATATTCAAATGATTAATTTCAGATATGCCGCTTGGGACGGTAGGTTGAAAACGCTGAATTTTATCATAGGCAGTCGTGAACATCTCTGCAATATACTTACAGCCGGCGAGCGTGTTGACGGTTCAAGTTTGTTTCCGTTTATAAAAACAGGCTCTAGCGATTTGTATGTGATACCACGTTATAAAACAGCGTTTTTAAATCCGTTTTCCAAAATTCCAACGCTAGATATTTTGTGTGCTTTTTACGATCGTAAAGGTAAACCTTTTGAAAGTGCTCCCGAATATATTCTAAAAAAAGCACATCAATCTTTTAAAAACATTACCGGATATGGTTTTGAAGCTATGGGCGAACTGGAATATTATATCATTAGTAAAGACGACGGTTTGTTTAAAGCCGAAGATCAGAAAGCCTATCACGAGTCGTCACCTTTTGCAAAATGGGGCGAATTTCGTACCGAAGCTATGAAACTTATTGCCGAAACTGGAGGAACCATAAAATACGGGCATTCCGAAGTAGGAAATTTTACCAAAAACGAGTACGTTTACGAACAAAATGAAATAGAATTTCTACCGACAAATGTCGAAGATGCTGCCGATCAACTTACCAAAGCAAAATGGATAATTCGCACTTTGGCTGCACGCTACGGAGTTACGGTAACTTTCTCGCCAAAAATTACTGTCGGAAAAGCCGGAAACGGCCTGCATATTCATAGCCGTATTATGAGTGGAAACCAAAATATGTTGATTGAAGACGGTAAACTTAGCAAAATAGCTAAAACAATGATTGCCGGATATATGGAAATGGCCACCTCTTTAACAGCTTTCGGCAATCAAAACCCTACTTCTTATTTCAGATTGGTGCCCCATCAGGAAGCTCCTACAACCATCTGTTGGGGCGACCGAAACCGCTCAGTCTTGGTGCGTGTCCCTTTGGGTTGGACTACTCCCACAAATATGATTCATAATGTTAATTCTCAAGAAAACGGCGATGCTATCAATTTCTCAAATAAACAAACTATCGAAATCCGTAATGCCGACGGTTCTGCCGATGTGTATTTGCTTCTTGCCGGATTAACGGTTGCCGCACGTCATGGTTTTGAATTAGACAATGCTCTCGAAATTGCTGAAAAAACTTATGTCGATGTCAATGTTTTTGATGATGAAAATAAAGAAAAACAAAAACAACTTTTGCACCTGCCAACTTCTTGTGTCGAATCGGCAGGCTATTTGTTAAAACAAAAGGATGTTTATACCCGATACAATGTCTTCCCCGAAAACCTGCTTAACTATCTTGCCCATTCTTTAAAATTATTCGACGACACTAAACTATACAAACAAATTGAAAACGATAATGAAAAAGTAATGGAACTGGTAAATAGATATTTTCATTGCGGCTAAAATCTGTAACTTTAATAAAGCTAAACGATATTTGAGCAAAAGATAAAACTTGCAATTATTATCTATTTTACAGTGGCGTAATATTCCTATTATTGTAGAATTTGCAATTACTGTGAAAATATTTTTTTGAATTGAATTTTATTGCCTTTAATGAGTTATAAATCAGTAAATCCGTATTTTATTCTTTTGGACGGCTAGCGTTTTCCCAACCCAAACCAACCCACAAACCAACCCCACCCTACCCACACGCTATCGGGCTGTCCGCTTGTAGTCGCAGCTTGTTTTGCCGTGTGTCGCAAAAGTCGCAAAGTAGCTTCCTCCGGTCGCTCTTTGCGGCTTGCTCCACATCGGCAATACAAGCCGTGAGCCTACCGCTTCCATCCCTGCCGCAATTCTCAGCCTAACTCAATGTATCCACCCGAATCAACTAACGCATTCTTGTACATTGGCGTTATCATTGGTGGCAATGCTAACTACTTGCAGTTTGTATTTAGTTTGCTCTATTTTGACTTCTATGTACCGGCTACATCGTTTGCCAATTGTTCAACAAGCTTTTCTCTGACATCATTGTGCGAAAATAGTAGAGCATATTCTTTGTTGTTAATTCGTTGCTCTATAACAAACAACATTGCTAATGAGCTATGTGCCATATGGTTGTACCATCTTTTGTAAGTTCTAACCTGATAGTTCGACATGCCTATCTTGTAACTATTGTCCATAAAAGTTCTTTCTATCCAAAATCGTTGTGCCTGCATAAATACAAACTCTCCGGCGATTTGTTCTCCTATCATAATATTTGATAATGAGAACTTTATCCTATAAAATCATATTCAACATCCCAACTTGTAAACTTTTTAATTATCTCAACTGCCAAT
>QIKE01000031.1 GCA_003232915.1 Bacteroidota bacterium
AAATATTCATTAAAATATTTTGAATTTATTTTAAATTCATACAAGAATATTCAACTTATTTGATGTTATTGTGTTGAATTAATGGCAATAAACGTGAATCCACAATCAAGTTTATCTAATACAAATCGTAGGTATAATTAGTATAAAATAAGCCAAAATTTATCTTAAAAAGTTAGAAAAGGATAAAAAAGGTCTTTTGTATTAAAAAAAATCCGTCGATTAATGTTGAAAAGGTACTACATATCGTTTTTTATACACTTATTGTTTTTTTCTATCTTTGCAGATTAATACCTTTGGTTTTTTATTTAAGAAGAATATAATAATTAGTGGTTTGAAAAGTTAAAGTCAAAAATGTTTTGCTATTAATTCAATATGTAAAAATTTAGTTCATGGATAAACAACTTATTCCGAATGTGTCGGTAGATTCTGTGGTTTTTGGTTTTGATTCGGTTCATTTGAACGTATTATTAATTGGACGAAATATCCTTTATAAAAAAACTGTGCAGCGCGACTGGAAACTTCCGGGAGATCTTATTCGTTGGGATGAAGACCTTGATACGGCCTCAAAGCGTATCTTAAAAGAACTTACGGGCCTTCAAAATATTTATATGAATCAATTAAAAGCTTTCGGATCGCTTGATCGTTTAATCAGACGCCCACAAGATATGTCGTGGCTTATTTCAATTGATCATCCCGAAAGACGAGTCATCACTATTCCCTATTATTCACTTATTAATTTATCGAAGAACGGTCAAATAAATTTAGACCTTACAACAAATGCACATTGGGTTCATGTTGATGATGTTTCTCATTTACCATTAGCATTTGATCATCAGGAAATTTTAGTATTTGCTTTGGAAACTCTTCGCAATGAGTTGCGAACAAAACCTCTTGCTTTTGAGTTGTTGCCATCAAAGTTCCCACTTAGTCAATTACAAAAGATTTATGAAGTTATATTTGAAGTTTCTCTTGACAAACGAAATTTTCGAAAAAAAATTTCTAATCTAAATTATATTGTAGCCTTGAATGAAAAAGAAGCCGGAGTTTCACATCGACCGGCAAAGTTATTTATGTTCAGTAAGGATATTTATCACAGATTAAAAACAGAAAATTTTGACTTTACAATATGATTTAGGAGTCCGGTCTAAAAAGGTTCTATAATGATTTTAAATAATTTTACCCCCTAATTACCCTAAAGGGAAGTTGTTGAAAATAAGCGAATATTGGCGAATATTGTAGAGACGAGATAAACTTTGATTTTAAATATTTACGCTTTTTTACCTTTTTAGACTGGACTCATTTATTATTTTAATTTGACAAACAGCGAACACAATATCTTTTTTTACAAAATATTGATATGAATTTTTCAAATGAATTTTTCAAATAATCAACCCTCTCTGCTTCAAGAGTCAACGTTTTAAAATCATCAGATGCCAGTTATGTGTCAAGCGTACAAACCTACAGCAAACATATTCCACAACGAAAAGCCACACTATCGCCTTACTTTTTATCATATTTTGCTTTTCCTACACCTTAAATTATTATTTAGTCGAAAATTACTTTATCCTTTTTTCCAAATTATTAACTTTGTCATTTTTTTCTAATTACATAGAATGGCTATATCAACATCCATCATCAACAGGATAAAATCTTATATTGATATTAAAGTACCATACGATGTTGCTAAAAGAGGTGAAAAATTGTTTCGGCAAGGAGCAATACAATCGTACAATATTGAAAATAAACAAGATTCAGCAACTTTTACTGTTCAAGGCACTCAAATATACGAGGTAACTATCAATGGTCTAAATAGTTCTATTCGATCCGAGTGTTCTTGTCCCTATAATTGGGGGCCGGTATGCAAACATCAGGTAGCTTGTTTTTTGAGTCTGATTGAGGAACTCGGTGGCATAGTAGACCAAGATGAGAAAGAAATACTTACAGCAAAATCAAAGAAAATAGCAAAACAACCATTGCACATTTCATCACAGCCCATAGAAATTAAAGAATTTAAAACTATTACCGAAGAGCATTTTTATGACGATTTATCAGGGAAAAGTCGTCGTTACTTAAGTATTCAGGATCAATCAAAATTTGAAAATGGAATTTTAAGTTTTATTGTTGCCGAGCATAATCATATTGCAAGAGAATACATTATAAAATTTTGGTTTAAAAGAAAAAAACTCTATTCAACATGTGGTTGTAGCAAAAGCGTTGAAAAACTATGTCCTCATCAGGCCTTTTTACTTGAAGAATTTTTTTTTAGTAATGAAAATATTTTCGATTTCTTTTCTCCTCCTTGTCTCAAAGCTTTAAAAAAGGAAATACTTAGCGACTACGGTCTCATGAATAAAAAATTTGATGATGTTGCCAAAATTACCGTCAATGGTTTTACACCCGGATGGGAGTTGTTGCCAGAGTATAAAGATTTATTACCTGTTTCGGGCGAAAAACAACTCGACACTGTTTACATCATTAAAGATAATCTATCGTTTTACAATTCGGAGCAATCACGAATTGCCAAATCGCAGTATTATAAATCCGATACCGAAAAACGAGTTCCCGGATATATTATCAATACTTTAAAAGTTTTCGATAAGTACGTTAACGATCGTGTAGATATACAAACTATTACCGGTAACCTTATCAAATCGGGAAATAAAATGAAAAGTTCTGGTATCAAAATTACCGATATAACGCAAATTGAAAAAGAGGTTATTTTAGATGATAAGCAAAAGCAATTTCTTGAAAAACTAAATTTTTTTCAAGTTAGTAATGCATCGTATAGTAAGGAAGAAAGGGACAAGTTTGAAGAGAATCAAATTAAGACCTACGAACTGCTAACCGAGATTTTTCCGCATTTATCCGACGAAAAATTTGTGTTTATTGTTAAAGAAAAGGATTTTTTAATCAATATTAATAAAAATATTATACCTGTTGTTGTTTCAAAAGAAGCAATGACTTTTGAATTTGAGTTGTTAGAAAATGACGAGTTTTTATATTTAAAACCTATTTATCGTTTAGGCGACCGCTATTTTTCTCCTGAAAAAAAAGACGAAAAAAACTCACATTTGTTTTTCAGTTGTTTTCACAACACGCTTTATCTGCACGCTTCGTTTAACGATTCGATATTTTTTAGAAACGTATTGCTTTGGCCCAAAAAAGTTATGTTTTCTGGGGCCGAGGCATTCCTCAAAAGCATTATTATTCCGCTTTCAAAATATTTTAAAATACACTTTAAAGCTAAACGGTTTTCTTTTCGCAAAGTGGCCTTGAAACCTTTGAAAAAACAAATATATCTTTCGGAATACGAACGGTATGTTGTTTTCAAACCCTTTGTAAAATACGATAATAAACAACAGTTTAACCCGTTGATTGCAGGTGGCGAAATTGAACTCGACGAGGGAACACAACTTGTTGAATATGTTAGGGATACAGATTACGAACAGGAATATACGGAATTACTTACCGGTCTTCATCCCCGTTTTGAAAATCAAAAACACGACGGACTGCTTTACTTGGAAGCCGATTTTATTCTCAACGATTTTTGGTTTTTCGATGCTTACGAAACTCTCGAAAAAAGGGGGGTGGAGATCTTCGGGGTAAAAAACCTCAAATCGTTTTCATACTCACCGTATCGGGCAAAAGTTACTACGGGTATCAATTCGGGGCAAGATTGGTTTGAGGTGGATTTGCAGGTAGCTTTCGGCAATAATATTGTAGATTTGAAAAACTTGCGCAAAGCTGTTATCAACAACAATAAATTTATCAAACTAAACGATGGAACTGTAGGGATACTTCCGGAAAAATGGTTGGGAAAACTCGAAAAATATTTCCGTGCCGGAGAAATAGAAAACGAAAAAATTAAAGTCTCTAAACTTAGGTTTGCAATTATTGGTGAACTTTTTGATAAAATCGACGATTTTCAAATAAAAAAAGAACTCGCCGAAAAGAAAAGAAAATTTCGAGCAATAGAAAATATCAAAAATGTTCGTAAGCCGCGTGAAATAACCGCTACTTTACGAAATTACCAAAAAGAAGGGCTTAACTGGCTGCATTTTTTACACGGAATGGGTTGGGGCGGTATTTTGGCCGACGACATGGGTTTGGGCAAAACTCTTCAGATACTTGCCTTTTTGCAGAAAACAGTAAAAACAAGCAAAAAACCTAATCTCGTAATCGTGCCAACTACACTGCTGTTCAACTGGGAAATAGAACTGAAAAAGTTTGCCCCCAAACTAAATTACCACATTTATTACGGTATCAACCGTAACAAAGAAATCAATTATTTCAAAGAATATCATCTTATTTTTACCACTTACGGTTTAGTAATGCGAGACATAGAGTTTTTAAACAAATTTAATTTCAATTACGTTATCCTCGACGAGTCGCAAGCCATCAAAAATCCTGGTTCGTTGCGTTATAAAGCTGTCTCGTTGCTCAAAGCAAAAAATCGTTTGGCACTTACCGGAACTCCTATCGAAAACAGCACTTTCGATTTATACGCACAAATGAATTTCGTTAATCCTGGCTTTCTCGGATCGCTTTCTTCTTTTAAAGAATACTATTCGAATGCCATCGACAAAGAAGGAAATTCTGAAATCGCACTGGAACTGAATAAAATTATCAAGCCTTTTGTGTTGCGTCGTACCAAAGAACAAGTTGCTGCCGATCTTCCCGAAAAAACCGAAAACATTATTTTTTGTGAAATGTCCGTTGAACAACGAAAAATTTACGACGCTTTTCGCAACAAATACCGCCATGCTATTCTAAAACGTATTGAATCAGAGGGAATTACAAAATCTAAAATTTATATTCTCGAAGGTTTGATGAAATTGAGGCAAATTTGCGATTCGCCCGCTTTACTCAATGAAAACGAAACTTACGAAAATATTTCGGTGAAAATTGAAGAACTGTTACGCCACGTCAACGAAAAAACCGCCAACCATAAAATCTTGGTATTTTCACAATTTGTAAAAATGCTGCACCTTATTCGCACCGAATTGCAAACCGACGGCATCGAATACGAATATCTTGATGGAAAAAGTTCTAAAAAAAAACGCGAAAACAGTGTTAACAACTTCCAGGAAAATTCAAAGTGCAGGGTGTTTCTCATCAGTATAAAAGCTGGAGGTACAGGACTTAACCTTACGGCTGCCGATTATGTGTATATTGTTGACCCATGGTGGAATCCGGCCGTCGAAAATCAAGCCATAGACCGTACACATCGCATCGGGCAAGGCAAAAAAGTATTTGCTTACCGTATGATTTGCAAAAATACCGTCGAAGAAAAAATCCTTGATTTGCAAGCCAAAAAAAAACAAATTGCCCAAGACATCATCACTACCGACGAAGGTCTGCTGAAAAAACTTACTACTAAAGATATTCATACATTGTTTACTTAATTCCAATATTTGTTTTATACAACTGCAACTTTGCGACGGCGAGAGCTAGAAATCTATTATTTCCGGCTTTTTTAATGGTATACGTGCTTTGGGTGGAGGAGCAAGCGTTTCGGAAGGATACCATTCATTCGTTGGAATTATAATATTGATACCAAAACTAAGTTGAAAATAACGTTGTTTGGCAGGAAAAACGGCATCGAAAACATTGTCGGTAAGCACATAAAACTGAAACGGTTTGAAATCGAAAACTATACCCGCACCAAAATTCAAGGGAGCATATTTTAAGTAAGTATAACTTAATTTGTAAGTTACATGTTTTGATAGTTTTTTATCATAAGCAAAAGTAAGTGCCCATTGAAAATTGTTTTTCAAAAAGCGTCCCGAATATAAAAACGAAAGCCTGTTTGTTTTATCAAGGCTATAATATTCTAATCCCAACATCATTCGTGCGGGAAACGAAGTGGAATAATTTTTCGAAAACCTTTTAAAGTTCACAAGGTTTTTCAGGCTGTCGATATAAGTGTTTAAGAAGTTTTTGTCATTAATTACGTCAATCGCCAATCCGGTGAAAACTATCGAATCGTCGGTAAGTGAATAACTTTTTGTACCATAATTCCAATTTATCGAACCAAGGTCAAGTATGGAAGCATTCATTTTCACACGTTCCGACAATTGTATGTCGATTCCGGCATCTAACGAAAAGCCAAGGTTATGAAAATCAAGGAAATAATTGGAGAAGCTATATGCTTGTGTGCTGTCGGATATGCCAAGAGGAGCAAGTTGTGAGGTGTTGACTAAAATATCCGATTTTGCCAATAGGCGATATACCTTATCATTGTCGTTAAAAGTGCTGAATTGTAGGGCGTCTTTTTCGAACTGAATATTGGAAAGCCCTTGTAATAAATTCAATCTAAAACCGATATTTATCTTCTGACCAGCCGGAAAAGCTATTCCTAAGTGATAAGCCATCAAATGCAGTTCGTCGAAATTAGAATTACTTAAATCAAGAGTACGGTTTGCTTCGTCAGTGTTGCCTTCCCACAAAAGTCGAATAAAATCGTCGGAATAGGATAATCTTGTAAGCAAAAGTTGTTTTATTCCAAAAGAGATAAAAGTTTTCCCCGTTTTAAATCCCATAAATAACACATCGTTTTCAGCATATCCTGTGGCAAAATTCATACCGGCGTTTTTGTTGATAACGGGGGCAAAATTTAAGAATAATGAATCGCTATTAATTTTTTTCTTGAAAAGTTCATCAAACGAAAAAGCAGTATTATAAATACCGCCCGAAATACCCGAAAGCATCGGAATGCCTATAACAAAATTAGCGTTGGGTGAAAAAGCAGGATTTGAATACGAACTTTGGGGTACAAGCCGCAAACCGTAAAGACTCATCTCGTTTTGTCCGGCAAGGTTAATGGTGAACATCGAAATTAGCAAAAGTACTGTCAGCTTACGTATAAGTTTAAAATCCTTCATTATCTTAAAAAACCGTCAGTTTGTTTTCATAATAAATTTACGGTTTTATTTTCGCTACAAAACCAATAGCTAACTTAAAAGTATAGTAGGAGTAAAGGGTTACCGGTGTTGAGCCGTGATTGCCACCAGAAGTTTCCACTTTGAAAATAGCTTTGTTAGCATTTTTAAAATTTTCAATAAAAGTCTTGTCAAAATTTACAAACAAACTGTCGTTGGCAAGTTGGGTTACTCTACCATTTTCGTTTGTCGGTGCAGCCGTTATTTCACCAAAGCTTATGCTATCAAGTTGCTGCCCACTTACAGAATCAAAAAGTATAAGTTGCAATTTCATATTTAGAGGAAAACCATTGGCGACTTTTGCTTTTAAAATTCCGCTTTGAAGCGGAAATTCTTTTTGATTCGACAATACAATTTTTGCCGTATCAAAAAATATTAGTTTATTAATGCTAAGTGTTAGCGGAACTATCAGGTCAACATTGGCAACAAAATGGGAAGTGTCGTATATAAAGTTTAAACTATCTTTATTCCAATTGGTTAATATTCCTCCTTTATATACAATTTTGTCGGGACGAACGGCCATAAAATTCACAATATTCGAATTATTTTTGTCTATACGAATTAGTCCGTGCGAATATTGTCCAGGTGTTTTCGGATAATCAAGCGGAATAGAATCAAGACCAAGAGAAGTATTCGCTCCCGAACTAGTATTGATACCGCGAAATGAAGCAAGCATCTTTACCGGAAGGCCGAAACTATTTGTATATGTAATCGTCATTACCGGATCGCTGAGGATTATTTCTCCTTGAAAATTATTAAAGAAATCGAAATCCATATTGATAGTATCACTATCGAAATTTAGTGTTTGCTTGCCAAGAAAACCTTTAACAAATGACGGTGAGAGTTCGCTAACATCCAGTTTGGCCTTTATTTGATTCGACGAATCGAAACTGATTATTTGATCGGTCGGAAAAATGTTGATGGAAACCTGTATTGGAAAACGATTGTAATCTTGCTGAATATCGCTATTCAAATTTAACTGCATACCACTCACATCCCATGTAGATTGTAAAAAATTGTTGGCAGGCAATATGGTATCAAGCGACGGAACTTGCCCGTTTAAAAGTCCCGTAGGAAAACTCAAGCCAATGTAAACATCCATATTTAGTTCCGATTGTATTTCGAAACGAAAATGCCCTTGTTTAAAAATAATTTGTCGTAGTTTTTCCCCGTTTTCAGTATTTAAGTCAATTGTTTTTATACCCGAATACATCAATTGTTGAGGTATTTTGGTTTCGCCGCCCACAACTTTTACTTTGTGCGACATATAAGCAAACGACAAACCCTTATTCAAATTGATGAAAACACTGTCGGGGTAACTGCCACTACTGCTAAAGTTTTTTATCAAAAACGAAAATCTGTTACTAAGAGTTTTACCCCTTAGTTCAAGAGTGTCGGAAAATGTTTCGCCGGATTGTAATTGTGGAATTTGTATGCTTTTCAGTATCGTATTGTTTTCAATATCAATAATATCGAAGGAAATGTTAACGATCGTTACAGGAAGTTGGTTTTGTGTTTTTATTTCGAGATAGCCTTCCGAAAATGTTAGGCTGCGATAAACATCAATGGGGTCGAACACCAAACTATATGGTGTTGAATAGTTGAATGGCGGGAAAATATTTTCAGATTCGTTGTGTGCCAACAGGCTGTCTCGTGCTTCTTGGTTAATGTAAGGGAGTGCCTCGTTAATGCTATATGCTGCTGATATGCCGAAAGTGTCAACAGTAATTTCTCCGAGCGAAAAACGAAAACTTTTGTTTATCGTATCGCTGATATGAAGTAAGCTGTCAGCTATAAATCCAAATATCGAATCTTGATGGAAAGCATAGTATAAGGTGCTGTCGGAGTGTATGGCTAAGTTCGAATCGGCCGGCATAATATCTTGTAGTGTAATGGTGGTTTGAATAAACGGCAAAGCAATTTTTGGCTGCCAGTAGGCTGTGGAAATTTTCTCGAACTTTTTGCGGCACGAAACACTAATCATTAGTAAAGCTATTAAGAAAACGAAAAATTTTTTTGAGATTTCAAACATAAAGTTTAGCCTTTGTGCCCAAAAATACAAAGAATTTGGAATACAAACCATTTTAACTTCACATTTTGTTCTTAAATAATAACGATAGCCTATTTTATTTGTTTTTTTAGTGCGGGTAAACTGGCTACTCCAATTCCTGTCCCTTAGTGTAATTCATGTATCTTGCATGAATTACACCACCGCTTTAAGCACTTGCAATTAAAAAAGTGGCGATTCTTTTTAATTGTGCCGTACTTTAGCACACCATTGCAAAGCACTAAAACTATATTTGATATTCAGTCTGTTATCTATTTGTAAGTCTCTATTGATAGTTCTGGGAAAAAACAAGGAAAGAATATCACATTTAAAATTATTTCTACACAAAAGCCGCAATGTCCATCACTGGTAGAGGTTCAAGGGTTTGCCATGTGAAATGCTATTCTTACCCAATGAAATTTGTAGCACGAAAATATTGCTCTACGATTAGGGATTATTTCACAATGGGGTAACAGTTATTCAAACGAAATGCTTGAATTACTATAAGACTTCAAGCCGATTGTAGAGTTTGGATGCATTGCAAACGAGGAAAATAAAGACAAAACATTGCTTATAGTGTAGATAAAAAATTGGACGATTTTTCCAATCAAAATGATTAATAAAGGACAATCCGTAAAATGAAGCTATCATCATCCCCTTTTCAGGAATACCTATTAAACAAAGTATCTATCTGTACAGGATAGAAAAAGAGGGTAAAAGCTGCATCAGGTTATTTCATTATAATAAAGTGAATGAGTTAATAATATGACCGATAAAGCATAATGACTGGATAAAGTTTGATGCCGAATCAGGTGTTTATTATGCATTTGAAGATTCAAAAACATTAGGAATAATTACAGAATTGTTTGAGGATATTGCCAGTGTCATACTCTATTTGGAATATAAGGACAGGGAAAGACTTTTCTGTAAAGGAGCAAACAATAGGGACGGGATTTGTGCCAAACAAACTGCAACAACGCAAAAACCTAACCACTATTACGCTTTTACCAATTGATTTAAAGGGTGCAAATTATATAGGTATAAAGCACAGTTTTGCCACCCATCTTTTGGAACAGGGGGTCGATGTGCGTTATATTCAGGTCTTACTCGGGCATAATAGTAGTAAGACTACTGAAATATACACACATGTAAGCACCAGCAATTTAACGAATATAAAAAGTCCCGGAGATTTCATAAATATTTAGTCACCGTAACAAAGGAAAAACCCAATTAATTTTATTATATTTGGAAATTATTAAAACATGAAGTCATGAATTCACTGAATATAAAAGCTTTAAGTCTTTATTTGCTGTTAAATACAGGACTGGATGACTTCGGATATAATCCTTCTATATGCAACGGGGCATGATATTAGTCAGTAGTTATAGGCAATATGAATAAGACACTTTTAGAAATAGTTTTACAACTAATTATCATTTACCCTCTGATATTCATTTTTCTGAGAAACAGA
>QIKE01000058.1 GCA_003232915.1 Bacteroidota bacterium
AAGACATGATCAGAACATAGCAACGAATCGAAGAAAAATATCTTAGCTAACCGTTGCTATTGCCGGATTCATTGTAGTAAAATCCGATTTAAAGTGATAGGGTTTGGAACATTTTTTTTCGGTAAATGTTCCGAACATTTTCAAATTACAAACATAGGGTCTAATTTACAAAAAGATGTTGAGTGCTATAGGTGTAATATGTTGTCAGTAAAGCAAATAAAACTACAATGATTCGATATAATGTATATTACGGAGAAAAATAGTAAAAAATTTGGTGTTTATTTAACAAACACAATTTATTATGCTAACGCAAATTATATGGATACTAAAGCGAATGAATGGTTTAAATAATCGTAAAAATTTCGCCAGCCGTATTTACTTTAATAGTAATAAATACAGGTAAGTGGTCGCTATATCCTCCATAATATCTACCTGCCGATGTACGGTTAGGACGGGCGGGTCCTTTTTTAGGATGGTACAACATCCAGTTTTTTTTTACAATTATTTCATGGTCGGTAACTGTTTTCATACCATTGTATCCAGCAATCAAAGCTGTTGACACAATAATTTGGTCGAACAAATCCCAACCATGGTAATACAACGAACCAACACCGTTTTTGTATTCGGTTAAACCTAAATCATAAAGCTGTTTTTCAGCAAAAGGGGCAATAACTTCCTTATTTGCGCCTAGAGCAACCAAAATACTTGAGTCGGTAGGGTTGTCGTTGAGGTCGCCGGCTATTAAAATATTGGCATTGGGTTGTACATTGAAAATAGAATCGGTAATAAGGCGAAGCAAACGTCCGGTATAACGTCTGAACTGTTCGGTTTTTTTCCTTCCGCCATAACGCGATACCCAGTGGTTTATAAATATATGGATGGTATCTACACCATAAGCCAATCCTTTGGTATAAAGAATGTCTCTTGTGCCGTAGTTGGGATTGGAAGGAAAAGTCAAGTGGATAAAACGAGTAACTAACGGAAGAAATGTGTCAGGCTGATACAATAATGCTGCGTCGATACCCCGTTCGTCAGGGCTGTCTTTGTGAATGATTTTGTAATGAGCGTTTTTAAGCTTGCCACGGTTGATCAAGTCTTCGATAACCTGACGGTTTTCTACTTCGCACAAACCGAATACCGCCGGAAAACCATTGGGAACAATAGTTGACATTACCTTCGAAAGATTGTCGAGCTTATGATAGTATCGTTTTGTATTCCAAGGAATTCTGCTGCTTGGTAAATAATCGTTATCGCGCGTAAGCGGATTATCAATGGTATCGAAAAGATTTTCCACATTATAAAATGCTACTGTGAAATTCTTGCTTTTTTCATCGTAACACGACGACAACAAAAATATCGCTACTACGAGAGTCAAAATCAAACGAATAATTTTGTTTTTCATGGGTGTTTTGCTTTGTGGCTTCGTGCAAATTATTTTCAACGTATTAAAAATCTTTCATCACTTTTGCTTTGGCAAAAATACACAAAATAAATCTAATGTAGAAATTTTATTCCGGTAGTTCCTTAAATCCGCACAAATTTATTAACAAAAAAGGTCAAACTGCTGCGCAAAAGTTTTTTAAATCGCAGTTGACAAGTAAATATTTTTACTTGTTTTAGTGATGAGCTTAATATTTATGGCGATGAAAGTTCAAAATTCATTTGAAACGGTAAGTACTTTGGCAAGAATTTCTTGGCTAAATATTAATTTTTGAAGCTCATTATATTGTTTACCTTTGTAATATCAGCCTTTGGCGAAAAATAGAGATTTATTTTCTGGGAATGAATATTATCCTTTTAGTCTTAAAAAAATATTGAATTCCATGATGAATCAATTTATCACATCATTATTTTTCAATAACACAACAGATTTGTAGGAGAAGTATTCAACTTAAGAAGAAAATCAAAAAAAGAAAAACTCGAAAACTTCTTTCAAAGATAAATCGTTAATTCCAAATGAAAATAGATGGAGTTAAAACTAAAATAACCTAATTGGTTAGCTAATTTCAATACTTTTGTCAAGTACATTTCCAATGCATACAAATCATCCCATATACCCGTGATGGATTCAACAATAATAATCTCGTGCTGCGGTAGCATTACGAAAATGTTAATCTTTTTAAGCATACGGATTTTTTATTTATTTTTGCCTACTTATTTTAAAGTCAATTAACACACAAAGAACAATATGTCAGAAATAGCAGAAGAGAAACAATTGCAATACAAAGTTGCAGACATCAAACTTGCCGATTGGGGTCGGAAAGAAATTGAGATTGCGGAAAAAGAGATGCCGGGTTTGATGGCTCTCCGTAAGAAATATGCGATAGAAAAGCCATTAAAAGGTGCTCGTATAACCGGTTCTTTACATATGACGGTACAAACAGCCGTTCTGATAGAAACCCTTGTCGAACTAGGCGCCAACGTACGTTGGGCTAGTTGTAATATTTTCTCAACACAAAATCACGCCGCAGCTTACATTGCCTCGAAAGGCATCCCTGTTTTTGCATGGAAAGGTGAAACGTTAAAAGAATACTGGTGGTGTACTAAACAAGCGCTAACATTTTCGGGCGGTAAAAGTCCGAACCTGATTGTTGACGACGGTGGTGATGCCACATTGCTGATTCACAAAGGATACGCTGCTGAAAACAACCCGTCGATTCTTAATGTGAAAGCCAATAGCGAAGAAGAACAAGAGATACTGAAGCTGTTGAAACAAACACTTATCGAAGATCCTACCAAATGGCATCGCACAGTGGCAGAATGGAAAGGTGTTTCGGAAGAAACTACTACCGGTGTTCACCGTTTGTATCAAATGAAAGAAGCCGGCACTCTGCTAATACCTGCCATTAATGTTAACGACTCGGTTACTAAATCGAAATTTGACAATCTTTACGGCTGTCGCGAGTCGCTGGCCGATGGCATCAAACGTGCTACCGATGTAATGATTGCCGGAAAAGTTGTTGTAGTTGCCGGATATGGCGACGTGGGCAAAGGTTCGGCTAAGTCGATGCGCTCATATGGTGCCCGTGTTATCATTACCGAAATCGACCCCATCTGCGCTTTACAGGCTGCAATGGAAGGTTTTGAGGTAACCACTATGGAAGATGC
The DNA here is from genome assembly GCA_003232915.1 of Bacteroidota bacterium. GTDB lineage: Bacteria > Bacteroidota > Bacteroidia > Bacteroidales > F082 > Sulfidibacterium. The sequence continues at coordinate 3,109 of QIKE01000058.1, forward strand.
CCTTGCCGAAGGAAACATCTTTGTTACTACTACCGGAAACAAAGACATTATCACTGCCGAATATATGGCCTGTATGAAAGACGAAGCTATCGTTTGTAATATAGGCCATTTCGATAACGAAATACAAGTTGCCCAACTCGAAAACTATCCCAGAATAGTTAAAACCAACATCAAACCGCAGGTTGACAAATATACTTTTCCTGATGGACATTCTATTTATTTGCTCGCCGAAGGCCGTTTGGTAAACCTTGGCTGTGCCACCGGGCATCCTTCATTTGTGATGAGCAATTCGTTTACCAACCAAACCCTTGCTCAACTTGATTTGTGGAAAAATAAAGATAACTTTGAAATCGGCGTTTATCGCTTACCTAAATACCTCGATGAAGAAGTAGCTCGTTTGCACCTCGCTCAATTGGGTATCAAACTAACCGAACTTACTCCCGAGCAGGCCGAATATATCGGCATAAAAGTTGGGGGTCCATATAAACCCGACCATTACAGATACTAAAAAAGGGCATCTTCTTGATAAATGATAATTTAAAAGGTGGGTGTTCTGAACATCCACCTTGCTTTTTGATAATTGAAAATCTATTCCGAATTTGAAAGAGGCATTTGTTTTTAACAAAAAAGAATAGTTGATTTTGGAACTTAAGTTTTTTATTCATTGCGATGATGCGTACTTTTGAGTCAAAAACCGGCCAATATAATACTCCCCCAAAATCCAGACCACGCGTTAAGAATTACTCCACTACTTTCGTACAATGATGTCCGAGAACTGCTTGTTAAACAATTGGTAAACGATGGCCTGAACATAGAAGCCGAAATAGAGCAAACGGTCAAACGTCATCAGCAACGAGAAAAAGATATTATGAGGTATTACAAAAATAGTTAATTTACCAAAGTAGAATTAGAGTAAATAATTAGTCTTCAAAACGAACGTAATGAAGAAACTATCGTTTTCCGGCAAGCGGTATAATTATAACAATGAAATAGCTTTTGCATCACAACACATAAAACAAACTATAAACAACTATCAATGACACTTATCTACCGGCAATTGATACTTTTTTGGATAATTTCGCTTACTGCAATTTTTTCGTTTGCCTGACGTTAAATTATGGAATCTTTGGCTTATTTTCGCAAAAATTTTTTTATATGAACGATGCATTGGTTATCATACCAACGTACAACGAAAAAGAAAACATCGAAAACATCATCAGGTCAGTCTTCAGTCTTGAAAAAAACTTTGATGTATTGGTGGTTGAGGATAACAGTCCCGACGGAACCGGCACAATTGTCAAACGATTAATAAACGAATTTCGCAACCGGCTTTTCATCTACGAAAGAAAACAGAAAAACGGACTTGGCACGGCTTACATTGCCGGTTTTAAATGGGCAATAGCAAAAGGGTATGATTATATTAGCGAAATGGATGCCGATTTTTCTCACAATCCTAAAGACTTGGTTCGGCTTTATCAAGCAACAGCAAAAGAAGGTGCTGATGTAGCAATTGGTTCGCGTTATATTACCGGCGTTAATGTGGTAAACTGGCCGATGGGACGAGTATTAATGTCGTATTATGCATCGTCGTATGTACGATTGATTACCGGCCTCAACATCAAAGATACTACTGCCGGTTTTGTTTGTTGGACACGTCGTGTTCTTGAAACCATCGACCTTGATAAAATTCGTTTTGTCGGCTATGCTTTTCAAATAGAAATGAAATATACCGCCGTAAAACTTGGATTTAAAGTAAAAGAAGTCCCTATTATTTTTACCGACCGTACGTTAGGCGAATCGAAAATGAACAAAAGTATCTTTCGTGAAGCTGTTTTCGGTGTTATTGATTTGCGGAAAAGAGGAATTTTTGGAAAGATAAAACCAAAAAAAACAAATCGCTAATGTTACCTGGTAAATACATCATTCACAATGCTTTTGTGGTAAACGAGGGGAAAAAATATAAAGGAAATGTATGGATAAACGGCCGGATTATAGAAAAAGTGGAAAAATCAGCGGAAACGTTGCGTGCTACCGGAGACTATAAGGTTGTAGATGCAACGGGAAAATATCTTTTTCCAGGTGTTATTGACGATCAGGTGCATTTTCGTGAACCTGGATTAGAATATAAAGGTGACATTTATTCCGAAAGTAGAGCTGCCGTTGCAGGAGGAATTACTTCTTTTATGGAAATGCCTAACACTAATCCACCTGTACTTAGCCTCAATGCTTTGGAAGAAAAATACGAGATGGCAACACAAAAGTCATTTGCCAATTACTCCTTTTATATGGGTACTTCAAACAATAACATCGAAGAAGTAATGAAAGTCGACCCAAAAAAAGTATGTGGTATTAAGGTATTTATGGGATCTTCGACAGGCAATCTGCTGGTGGACGACGAAAACGCCCTTAATGATATTTTTGCCCACGCCACAATGCCGGTAGCCGTTCATTGCGAGGATGAAGAAACAATACAACACAACAATGCCATTTTCTACAAAAAATTCGGTCTGTCTGCCACCACCGAAATTCATCCGTTGATTCGCTCGGCAGAAGCCTGTTTTTTGTCCTCCTCGAAAGCCGTAGCTTTGGCGAAAAAACATGGAACACGTTTGCATCTATTACATCTGTCAACAGCCCGTGAAATGAGTTTGCTCAACAACAACATAGCTCTCGAAAAGAAAAGAATTACCGGTGAAGTTTGCATCCATCATCTGTGGTTTTCGGATGAAGATTATCCTCAAAAAGGCAATCTTATAAAATGGAATCCAGCCATAAAAACAAAACGGGATAATAAAGCATTATTTGTGGCTTTGTTAACCGGCAAACTTGATGTTGTTGCTACCGACCACGCCCCCCACACATTAAAAGAAAAGCAACAACCTTATTTCAAAGCTCCTGCTGGAGGGCCAATGGTGCAACATTCACTATTGAGCATGCTCGAATTTTATCACCTCGGAAAAATAAAATTGGAACAAATAGTCGAAAAGATGTGTCATAACCCTGCCATTGTCTTTAATGTAAACAAACGGGGTTATATCCGCAGAGGCTATTTCGCCGACCTTGTTTTGCTTGATTTGAATACCAAGCAAATGGTGAAAAAAGAAAATATTTTGTATAAATGCGGATGGTCGCCAATGGAAGGAATTGTTTTCCATTCGAAAGTTGTGCGTACCTTTGTCAACGGAAATCTTGTTTTCGATAAGGGTTTGTTCAACGAAGAATACAAAGGTGAAAGATTATTGTTTGACAGATAAAAATAAAAAAATGAAAAAATTTCTAATGGTTTTTGCTCTTATCAGCATTCTATCAGCTTGTAATAGCAACCAACAATCGGACAAAAAGAAAATCGGTTATAAAAAGCCGGTAAAACAAGAACAAATCATCATAAAAGAAGGTGATGTTACAATGGAAAAGTACGCCAATGGCCAAGCACGAACTGTTAGAACTTTTAAAAAAGTTGACGGAAAATTGCAAGCCGTTTACGAAAAAATTTATTACAAAGATGGTAACCTGATTAAAGAAGGCGCTATTCAAAATGGCAAACGCGACGGTCATTGGAAATCGTACTATCGTAACGGAATATTATGGAGTGAAGGCGATTTTGAAAAAGGTGTCCGTCAGGGCATTACCATTACTTACCATCCCAACGGTAAAAAATATTACAAGGGAGATTTTACAGACGGCATCAAATCGGGAATATGGAAATTTTGGGATGAAAATGGAAAATTCATAAAAGATGTTACATATGTCTCAAAACCGGAATCGAATAAACCAAAAAAAACAAAATCAAAATAAAAATCAACTGTTGGGTTTTTAATTTTCAAATAGACAAATTGGAATTTTAAATTAACAATTTAGTATTTCCTTGACACCATTATTGAATTGAGTTTGTAATTCAAATCAACAAAGCCTGCTTTCTAAAGAAGAAAAGTATTAGATAGAGTTTAGCAAAAGCTAACCAATAAAAACAAAACTTTATTATCTACCCATCTGGCATCGCTTCGTTAACGAAATTGTTCGATGTTTTTGTGTATAGAATTTTAGGCTTTTTAGTGGCAATATGACCATCGAGAAAATTGTTGTATTCGTATTGCAATATCTTTATAAACAGTATTATACAGTTTACAAACTAGCACTAATAAATATTTCGAAATCCGATAATGTTTCGCACTTCGCTCATCGTTTTTCGTGCATTACAGCGAGCTTTTTCGGCACCTCTGTCAATTACTCTTTCTATGAATTTTTCACCGGCCGATATTTCAGCAATTCGTTGGCGAAAAGGCGTTGTAAAAGCTATGATATCCTCGGCAAGTTGTTTTTTCATATCGCCGTAACGGATTGTGCAATTGTTATATTGATCATCGAAATATTCAACCACATCGGGTTTTGACAACACTTTCATCAAGGAGAAAAGATTTTCTATGGGTTCGGATTTATTTTGGTTTTTTTCAATAGGTCCGTCATCGGTAACCGCATGCATTACTTTTTTACGAATAATTTTTGGTTCGTCATTTAAAAAAACCGCATTACCTTTACCTAGCGATTTACCCATTTTCCCCGAACCGTCAAGACCGGGAATTTTTACCAATTGTTGTTCGAAATTGTAAGCTGTTGGGATTGGAAAAAAGTCGATGCCATACAGCCTATTGAAACGACGTGCAAAAGTACGTGTCATTTCGAGGTTTTGTTCCTGATCTTTTCCTACCGGAACTTTGTTGGCTTTGTGGATAATAATGTCGGCAGCCATAAGAGTAGGATAAGTAAGTAAGCCGGCATTTATGTTGTTAGGTTGTTTACGGGCTTTTTCTTTAAAGGTAGTAACGCGTTCCAACTCACCAAGATAAGCGTTCATATTTAATAACAAATAAAGTTCAGCCGTTTCTGGAATGTCACTTTGCAAATACAAAGTGGCTTTTTCGGGATCAAGCCCGGCGGCAAGATATTCGACCAACACTTGCCTTACGTTGCCTTGCAAATTATCGGGATGAGGATGCGTGGTTAGCGAATGATAATCGGCAATAAAAAAATAACACTCGTTGGTTTCCTGCATTTTTACAAAATTGGTAATCGCACCGAAATAGTTTCCAAGATGCAAATTACCCGTAGGACGTATTCCACTTAAAACAATATCTTTTTTTTCCATACCGGCAAAAATAGTAAAATTAAAAAATGAATTGCTAAATAATATTTTGATGCATGGCATAACAAAGGGGCGAGGGAGCATGTATATGCTATATGAAATAGGACGTTAGGATTTAGGCCTATTTCCGGTTGAAGAACAAGAATTAGAGGTTTTAGAATTCTAAGTCGTTTAACGGGAATTACATTGACGAGCGGAAAAGTAATCTGCTAAATATATTGAACGACAATAGCTCCATACGACATATATTTAATTTTTAAAAAAAGAAATCTCTAAAAGATTCAACGTATTCTATCTGATGTGCAATAGTTATTAAATTGTTGCACTTTCGGTTAGCAATTTCCTATCTATTTTTTTAAACAAACTTTGCAACACTTTTCCTGGGCCAACTTCCACAACTTTATCCACACCGTTAGCCAGCATGTTTTGCATAATTTGTGTCCAGTGGACGGGTGAAGTCAGTTGAGCTATAAGATTTTTTTTAATAATTTCGATATCGGTAACAGATTGTCCCGTAACGTTTTGATAAATAGGACAGCTTCCTGTATTAAATTTGGTTTTGTTAATAGCTGCGGCGAGTTCAACGCGGGCAGGTTCCATCAATGGCGAGTGAAAAGCGCCACCTACCTTAAGCAAGATAGCACGTTTGGCGCCGGCTTCGTTTAGTTTTTCTATTGCCAATTCAACACCTTTTATGCTTCCCGAAATAACAAGTTGACCAGGGCTATTATAATTGGCAGGAACAACCACTTCGTTAACAGTTTTACAAACATTTTCAACAATTTCTTCATCAAGACCAATAATGGCGGCCATAGTTGAAGATTCCGATTCGCAAGCTTTTTGCATTGCGTGTGCACGTTTGGCAACGAGCTTCAAGCCGTCGTCAAACGACAGCGTATTGTTAGCCACAAGCGCCGAAAACTCACCGAGACTATGTCCGGCTACCATATCGGGACAAAATTCTGCGCCCATAATTTTTGCTAAAATAACCGAATGTAAAAAAATAGCGGGCTGTGTTATATTGGTTTGTTTTAAATCGTCTTCCACGCCATCGAACATCATTTCCGTAATTTTAAATTTCAGGATGTTGTTAGCTTTATGAAACAAATCTCTTGCTTTGGAAGACTTATCAAATAAATCTTTTCCCATTCCCACAAATTGTGCTCCCTGTCCGGGAAAAATATATGCTGTCATAAATATTTATTATTGATAGATTAAAATTAGCGGCGGTTACCGAAAAATCGTAGCAAAAATAAAAATAAATTGATAAAGTCGAGATATAATGTCAATGCTCCCATAATAGTCATTTTACGTGTATTTTCGGCACCTTCAACAGCTCCCGAACCGATTCGTTTCAGCTTTTGAACATCCCAAGCCGTAAGTCCTGTGAATATCAACACGCCGAGAAAACTAATGATATAGTCTAAGGTTCCACTACGCATAAACATATTCACCACGCTGGCAATGATAATACCGATAAGTCCCATAAACAAGATACTACCAAATTTGGTCAAGTCGGTTTTGGTTGTATAACCAACAACGGCCATGGTCCCAAACATTCCGGCAGTTATCAAAAATGTTTTTGCAATTGACGCTCCGGTGTACGCCAAAAAAATGAAACTCAGGCTCATTCCCATCAAAATAGAATAAATAATAAATAAGAGAGCTAATGTAGACGCGGAATATTTGTAATATCCTATAGACATCCAAATAACGAAACCGAGAGGCGCCAGCATGATAATCCATCCTAAAAGCGTCATCCCGCCCGTTGCATTATACATTGATCCAATAAAGGCGGGGCTTGAGGCAAAAAGCCACGATGTGGCTGCTGTTATTGACAGTGCAAGAAACATCCACCCAAATACACCTGACAAAAAAGTACGGGCTACCGGAAAAGTTGATATCCTATTTTTTGAAATTTCGAATTGATTGTTAAATCTCATTGCTGCTATTTTTTTTAAAACGATTACGCATGTTTAATATTTTATGAAAGACTTGAAGAAATCAAACTGATAAACTCAGCTCTTGTTTGAGCACGCTCAAAAGCTCCCGTAAAATCGGAAGTGGTGGTTACCGAATTTTGTTTTTGCACACCCCTCATCGCCATACACAAATGTCGCGCTTCGATAACTACAGCAACACCCAAAGGACAGAGGGTTTCCTGAATAGCATTTTTAATTTGACTTGTCAAGCGTTCTTGAACTTGCAAGCGTCGAGCATACGCTTCGACAACACGGGCAATTTTACTTAGGCCTGTGATATAACCGTTGGGAATATAAGCCACGTGAGCTTTCCCGATAAAAGGTATCATATGGTGTTCGCACATCGAAAACAAATCAATGTCTTTAACGATAACCATCTGACGATAATCTTCCTTAAATTTGGCCGAGAGTAATATCTCTTTGGGATCGTGATCATAACCTTGTGTTAAAAACTGAATGGATTTGGATACCCGTAACGGAGTGTCTTTTAGTCCCTCACGATAGGGGTCTTCGCCTATAAGTTGTAATATTTGGCGATAATGTTTTTCTAATTCAACTAATTTTTCCGGAGCGAAAGTATCTATTCGCTCGTAATTCAACGGTTTTTTCGATTGTTTTTCCATTCTATATAATTATGAATTTTGTTTGTCAAAAAAAGTGCCAAAAATGCATTGCTTTCCGTTAACGATTTATAAAACTACAGGCATGTTAAAGATAATTAATGGGATTTTATTAATCTGGTTATCTGCCGGTTCCGAAATATTCGACAAAATTATTTTCAGATTCATAGACCTTAATGCCATACAATTCGACTCCAAGTTCACGAATTGGTTTTTCTAGCTGATGCCAAATACCAATGGCCAAATTTTCGGTAGAGGCCATAATCCCTTTCATAAAATCTACTTCGATATTGATGTTTTTATGATCTGTTTTATCAATAATTTCGTGTTTAATGATTTTGCTTAAAGCTTTCAGATTGACGAGAAAGCCGGTTTTTTTATCCACTTCGCCTTTTACCATAACAAATAGCTCGTAGTTGTGCCCGTGCCAATTAGGGTTTGAACACTTTCCGAATATTTGCAGATTTTTTTCATCCGAAAATTCCGGTATAAATAAACGGTGTGCAGCATTAAAACGTTCGCGACGTGTAATGTAAATCATTCTGCAAAATTAATAATAATAATTAGTACCTGACCCAAAACGCCAACTTCTTTGTAACGCCATTTTGTTGACACTAAATATTTGTCAAACATTAATATTTTGTTAGAAAAATCATATTTTTACTCGGAGAGGATAAGGTTGTTTTTTTTAAATTTGCAACCTATGTCAACATTTACAACGGTATATTTTTCGCTTGGTAGCAATATTGCACCACGGAAATTTTTTCTTGAAACAGCCACTGATATTTTGAACGACAAAATAGGTTATATTATAAAAACATCAAATGTTTATGAAACCGAAGCATGGGGCGTGGTTGCCTTACCATTTTTGAACAGCGTTATTGAAATAGAAACCGAATTATCTGTTTTTGAAATACTGAAAAAGATTCAAAATATTGAAAAATCGCTAGGACGTGTGCAAAAAGGCAAACCTTATTCTGCACGGAAAATTGATATCGACATATTATATTTTGGTAGTAAACAAATCCATAGCGACGAATTAACTGTTCCACACCGGCTTATGCACCAACGAAGATTCGTATTGGTACCTCTCTGTGAAATTGCTCCCGATTTTATGCATCCCATATTCGGAAAATCTAACATAGTTTTGTTAAACGAATGTGGCGACAAATCCACTGTAGTGTTATGTAGTAAGGCAAACAAAGATGCGATATAATTTTATAGCCATAGAAGGAAATATCGGTGCTGGCAAAACCTCATTGTCGAAAATGATTGCCGACGAGTTCAATGCACGGCTTATACTCGAACAATTTGAAGAAAATTCTTTTTTACCAAAATTTTATAAAGAACCTGAAAAGTATGCTTTCCCTCTCGAAATGTCGTTTCTTGCATCACGTTATGGCCAGCTGAAAAAGCAATTAGGTACACTTGATTTATTTAAAAGCTTTATTATCAGCGATTATTTTATTATTAAGTCGCTTATTTTTGCCAAAAAAAATCTTCACGAAGACGAGTTTAAACTTTATACCAGTTTTTTCAATATTATTTACCAGCAACTTCCCAAACCCGATTTGCTAATTTATTTATACCTACGAACCGACAAGCTGCAGCACAACATCAAAAGACGAGGCCGTCCATACGAACAGCAAATAAAAGATGAATATCTCGAAAAAATTCAGGAAGGCTATTTCGAGTTTATCAGACAACAACACAGTTTACGAATTTTGATATTAGACACAAACAAAATAGATTTTGTGAACCAACCCGAAGATTACCAAAAAATTCTTGCAGTAATGAAAGAAAAATATCCTATCGGAATACATCGTTTTTCGTTTTGACGCTTAACCACAGATTTTCATGTTTTTATAATTTTGTATATGCTTGATATTTAACCTATTCAGGTTTTGTCATGATTTTTGCAAAAAGAGCAAAAATCCCGCCAAAACCGATGGT
>QIKE01000123.1 GCA_003232915.1 Bacteroidota bacterium
CTTGAAAGTCGGGGTTAAAAATATTACGCCCCGCTGGGGCTTGAATAATCATTCTCCTGTCTGCCCTGTAGTGCAACGTACAGGGTGTGTCAGTTTGCCGACATGAATGTTTCATATGTTTATAATTTTGTAAATTATTGATTATCTGTGTTTTGTTTTTTTGTCCGTTATCAAAAAATATGATATTGAAAAGGTCATTGTTTCGTCTTATTTTCCGGAGAAAAAACATTAACCGTTACTTCAATTGATGAAACAATATAACGGATTTCAACATCGTCGGCTCAATAATCTATCGGCTACTTTTTTCCCTTCTTCTACCTCTAGAGTATTAGGGGAACTTTTAAATATATAAAAATCTATGTTTAAAAAATACATCAACAAAAATTTTTCAAACGGATGCAGCTTTTCAATCAGTTTTTTACGATAAAAAAAAAGGGGACTAATTAGTCCCCTTTTTTGAATCAATGAAGGTTGTTTATTTCATATTGACCAAAGCCTGAAAATCAGCATCACCTGCAAATTTCAGGAATTCACGGTCTTTAGCAGCCATTTTTGCATATGCAGCATCAGCTTTAACGGTTTTACCAATATACTTCAAAACTGCCGATCTGTTATTCTGACGGGCATTGGCAATGGCAATCAGATAATCGGTTTGTGCATCTTCGGGAGCGCATTTCAATGTTTTGATTGCGCCGGCATTATTTCCATTAAGTAATTGAGCCAAACCAAAGTTGTAGTTGCAAGTTGTTTTGCTAAGCAAGCTAACGGCTTTACTATAATTACCTTTGTAGATATTTACGATACCAAGGTTGTAATTTTCGTCGGCACCGAGTTCCTGAGCTTTTATAAAATAATGTTCGGCTTTCTTAAAGTTCCTGCTATAAGCATAATAAATACCCGTTTGATTGCGAGCTTCTACAGAATTTTTGTTCATCACCATAGCTTTATCAAGCAAGGTTTTGGCTTCGTCGAGTTTGCCGAGTTCAAGGTCAACGGCAGCGCCATTTACAGCGGCTTTCCAACATTTCGGTTCTTTAGCCAAAGTATTATTATAAATCTGATGTTTTGTATTCAGGTCGTTGGTAAGAGTAGCGGCATAAAGCAATTCGGGAACACTAAGCTCTGCAAAATTGTTGCTTGTCGAAAGTTGTGCAATTTCTTGGTCGGTACGTTTTGGTTCAAAAGCATTTACATTGATGAAAGCTCGACGCAAGGGAGGAAGAATATCTCTTTCGATTTCGGGATAAATAAGAATCATATTTCTAATTTCTTCTTCTTTTTTATTAGCATTTGCCGAATTAACAACATTAAGGATAGCATTTTTATCTTTAATATCTGATTTTTCAACGGCTTTCATAAAACCGTTCCAGTCGGGGCCGTTAGCATTAAGAGAAAATTTAACATCATCAACACTTGCAATACCCATTTTGTTATCTTTTTTCTTAAGTGCTTTTTTAATTTTATTTTTCATATACTTCTCGGCTGTTTCGGCTCGGTGTTGAGAAAGGCCTTCGTTAAAAGTTTCTTCTCCTTCGGGAGAAGCCCAACCGTTGATAGTAATATTTTTAGGTGCCCAACCTTTGGCAAGGTCGGAAGTATTACTTTTTAGAGCGTCGCGGTTGTCTTTATTTTTATTCAAAGGCAGATGCCAATTTAAGCGTGCAAGATTAACCTTAAAATAAAGGTTTGATTTCTGTGTTGAAATGGTAACCTTTTCATAACCGTCGGGAGCATAAACAAATATTTCCGAATCTTTTAAGTATTTAGAAGTATGTATAACACCGTCGGCAAGTTTTCTTTCGGGTGCTACAAGAGCTTTCTTTTCGCCTGCAAGGGCAGCTTTACTACTTTTGTAACTATTGCCGTTATCGGCAAACATAACAGGAGCGACAACAATATTCGATACTTCCATTTCCTTTTTATAAGGAACTTTGGAGGTATAAGAATAAGATCCACCGTTTTTGTAGCTTATTAGTTCGCCGCTACCGGGAACACTTTCTCCTTTAAATTTCTTGAGCGCAAAAGCAGTTTCGCCACCTTCGTATTTCATTATGGGTTGGAAGTACATTACTGCTTTTTTGTTGAAATATTTTGGGGGAAAGGTGCCTTTAACGGTAATTTGAACCGAATCGCCTTGTTCTTCAACAGGATCAGGAGTGGCCTTAATTTCAACTTTTTCAAAGTTTTTGCTCATTGATTTAACATTGTTACTGCCGAATTTGTAGCGTGCACCAACGTTAAAATGAGAATATACATCATTTTTTATAGCCATAGCACCACGAACAACTCCGTCGGCAAGGTCGCTATCCATCCACGTATATGTGTAATCGCTATAGATATCCCATTTGTCATTAATGTTAAAATCAACATTAAATCCTGCAGGTACGGTCATAGCCACTTTGCGATTGCTGATACCGCCGTTATGGTTGTCGGTATTTCCACTTTCGCCATGCTTTGCCAGTAGTTGGTTTGTATTCACGTCATAGGTTTTAGACCTCCATTGAGCTTGGCCAATCCCCGCATGAATACCAAAACTAACCAAACGATCTTTATATCCGGCAAACAAATTCGATAGGTTTAACCCTAAGTCAAAGTCTCCCCCGAAGTAATCGTTATCGAAATACATATCGCGACCATATTTGGCACCAGCGATACTCGTTGTTTTCACATTTAGTTTTTCACCCCCGTAAAACCCACGTGTAAGATTGAAATAAGCTTTAAAAAGCGGACTAAATTGATATCCGCCGCCCAAAGCACCATCAAGTTTTGTATGATTAAAATCAGGAGCAAATCCATACTTTGCGAGATCGGAATGCGACCAGTTGGCACCAATTTCTCCCTGAATAAACCAGAATGGAGAGAAACTTGAAATAGATTTTTGTTCCGTTTTGCTTTCATTAGCTCCTTTATTCTGAGCATAGAAAGTAAGCGGTAAAGCCATTATAACACTAAGTGCCAAGGCTTTTGTCAGAAATGAATAAACTTTCTTCATTGTTACTAAGGTTTTTATGTAAACAATTTAACTGCAAATATAAGTAAAAACTATACTATTACTAAATTTTATTTTAATAAAAAATATTAAATTTAATGCAAAAATAGAAAACATTATTAATTAGCAAACAAATATTTAGCGTTTTTACGTCCTCAAACGAAAAATGTTTCCAATTCACTAAATAAGAGGATTTTCACATTTCACAAAAAAGTGCCACAAAACAATTCCTACACCAACGCTAACGTTAAAAGAGTGTTTTGTTCCGTATTGAGGGATTTCGATACACAGATGGGAATGATTGACCGTTACTTCTTCTACACCTTTTACCTCGTTACCAAAAACCAATGCGTATTTTTTATTTTTTTCCGGTTGAAAATCATTTAACATTATTGCATTTTCCACTTGTTCGATAGAAATAATTGTGTAAGCGTCCGTTTTCAATATTTCAACAGCATCCATTGTCGAACTGAAATATTTCCAGTTTACCGATTCGGTAGCTCCCAAAGCCGTTTTACGAATATCGCGATGGGGCGGGCAGGCACTTATGCCACACAAATATACCGCTTCTATTCTGAAACCGTCGGCAGTACGAAAGACCGAGCCAATATTGTTGAGGCTTCTGATATTATCTAAAACAATTATCAAAGGAAATTTTTTGGCTTTTTTAAACTGTTCGATATTCAACCTGTTCAGTTCTTCGTTTGTTATTTTTTTCATAATTGCAAAAATAAAGGTCTCAGTAACAATTAGCAAAAGTAAAATCAAAAAATATTGTTCCGAATTATTACTTTTGTAAAAAAATATTGTATATGGGAAAAGCGGTCAATTATGTTGAGACACCATTAATGAAGCAATACAACAACATTAAAGCAAAATATCCGGATGCATTATTATTGTTTAGAGTGGGCGATTTCTACGAAACTTTTAGTTCGGATGCCATTACTACTGCCGGTGTTTTGGGTATAGTGCTGACCAAAAGGAGAAATGGTGCCGCTTCTTTTGTGGAGCTTGCAGGTTTTCCATATCATGCGCTTGATAACTATTTGCCCAAACTTGTACGTGCCGGCCACAGGGTGGCAATCTGCGATCAGTTGGAAGATCCCAAATTGGCAAAAAAAATCGTAAAGCGGGGAGTAACCGAGCTTGTAACACCTGGTGTATCTCTCAATGAAAATGTGCTGGAGCAGTCGGAAAATAATTTTCTCACCGCCGTACATCTTAGTTCGGGAATTTTGGGAATTTCATTTCTTGATATTTCAACTGGTGAATTTTATATTGCTCAAGGCAACCACGATTATGTCGACAAAATGCTTCAGGGTTTTGCTCCGAGCGAGGTGATTGTGCAGCGACAACATCGCATACGATTTACTGAGGAATTCGGTGATAAATTTTATCTGACATTTTTCGACGATTGGGTTTTTTCGGAAGATTTCGCCCGTGAAGTACTTTTAAAACAATTTCATACTACTTCGCTAAAAGGCTTTGGTGTAGAAGAACTTACTATGGGAATTATTGCTGCTGGAGCAGCTATTCACTATCTGCACGAAACCCATCACGAAAAGCTTGACCATATCTCGAAAATCAGTCGTATCGACGAGGGAAAATATGTTTGGCTCGACAAATTTACCGTAAGAAATCTTGAATTGATTCATCCGCTGTTTAGCGGTGGAAAATCGTTGCTTGAAGTTCTCGACAAAACCGACTCGCCAATGGGGGCACGTTTGTTGCGACGCTGGATAACGTTGCCGCTAAAAGAAAAAGCAGAAATTGAAGAACGCCTTAACGTGGTTGAATATTTTTTGGCGAATACGGAAACTGAAACACTTTTGCACGAGGAAATAAAAAAAATCGGTGATTTGGAGCGACTTATTTCAAAAGTGGCTACTTACCGTGTAAATCCTCGCGAAATGGTTCAATTGGCTAGAGCTTTAACATCGGTGAAAATATTAAAAGAACATTTTTCTCAAACCGATAATCCATCTCTTCAAAAGTTTTCGGAACAACTTAACCCTTGTACGAGCCTGATTAACAAACTACAAAACGAACTAAAAGAAGAACCATCCGTATCAATTAATAAAGGTCAAGTGATAGCCGATGGCGTTTCGCAGGAACTTGACGACCTTAGACAGGTGGCATACTCGGGCAAAGATTTTCTTACACAAATACTTCAACGCGAAATAAATCTGACAAGAATATCTTCTTTAAAAATAGGATATAACAATGTTTTCGGCTATTATCTTGAAGTAACAAATACCCACAAAGACAAAGTACCACCCGAATGGCATCGTAAACAAACACTTACGGGTTCTGAAAGGTATATCACGGAAGAACTGAAAGAATATGAACAGAAAATTCTCGGTGCCGAAGAAAAAATACTTGGTCTTGAGCAAAAACTTTATGAAGAATTGGTGTATCATGCGGCTACTTTTGTTCGTCCGGTACAGCTTAATGCCACATTGCTTGCCAGTATCGACTGTCTTGTCTCTTTCGCTTCCGTTTCGCGCGAAAAGGAATACCACCGGCCTGTTCTTTGCAACGATTATTTCATCGAAATCAAAGCCGGACGTCATCCGGTTATTGAACAAAATCTTCCCGCCGACGAACAATATGTTCCCAACGATATCTATCTTGACAACAAAAAACAGCAAATCATCATTCTAACAGGGCCTAATATGTCGGGGAAGTCGGCTTTTCTCCGGCAAACGGCACTGATAATATTAATGGCGCAAATGGGTAGTTTTGTTCCTGCCGATTCGGCTGAAATTGGTTTGGTTGACAAAATATTTACACGTGTTGGTGCCTCGGATAATATTTCTTCCGGCGAATCGACCTTTATGGTAGAGATGAACGAAACGGCCAGTATTTTAAATAACATCTCCAACCGGAGTCTTATTCTTTTAGATGAAATAGGCAGAGGAACAAGTACTTACGATGGCATTTCCATTGCATGGTCAATAGTGGAATTTTTGCATAATCATCCGGCTTATCGTGCCAAGGTGCTGTTTGCCACCCATTATCACGAGCTAAACGAAATGGCTGCAACCATGAAACGTATTCAAAATTACCATATTGCCATTAGAGAGTCAGGAAAACGGATTATCTTTTTGCGAAAGCTGAAAAAAGGAGGCAGTGAGCACAGTTTTGGTATTCATGTTGCCGAAATGGCAGGTATGCCGCAGAAAGTGCTAAAAAGATCCAAAGAGCTACTTAAAAAATTAGAGCAAAGCCACTCGCACGGCGAATTGAACAAAGCAATTGAAAATGATTCTTCGACCGAAAATTATCAACTGAGTTTTATCCAATTGGACGATCCTTTGCTTCACGAAATAAAAGACGATATTCTGAATACTAACATTGATACTCTTACACCTGTGGAAGCACTTATGAAACTTAACGAAATAAAAAAACTTTTAGGAGGTTGAGTTGATTAATTTGTTGAATTGTTTAATATATGGTTGTATTTGATTAAGGTGCTGTTATTCAATTTTATTATCTTAAAAAATATTCTATAACTACTAACAGCATCTTTTCAGATGTGTTTTGTGTCTTCCCAGTTTGTAATTTTTTTGTGCTAATGCAAACAATCCGGTTGTAAAATTAAATAATGGGAGTTTTATACTTTATTAGGAGAGTAGAAAATGAAAAATTATTATTTCCAAAACCATTACACAACCCTTAAAATTTTCTGAGAATTGGTGGAGTGAACACCACATTGCTCTTGTGTAAGGCACGATCGTAAATAAAAACCGAAAACCTAATGGTGTCGAAATGCGATAACGGATTGTAAATAAACATTGTATCTTGAATAATGCCTTTGATGCTTTTATTTCCGTATTTAGGTGTAAGGTTCGGAATACGAGCATTGAAAGTTAACGTATCGTAATGCAATGAATCAGAATTCCACGAAAGTAGCGGAACTTCCACAAAGCTACCGTGCTGCTGCTCGTAGTATTTGATAATCATATTGTAGTAATACACACTGCCTAAATTGAATGGCGGGAGAGTATCCGACGGGTCAAGGCCTATATCGCCATCGCCATCTTTGAAGCTGATTTCGAGAATGCCCCTTTGGGCTATGCCGGTAACCGTATCCGATTCAACTAAAAATTTACTAAACTCAATGGATGGTACAATAGGATAAGATTCGGGTTTCTTGCACGATGTTGCCCAAATTGCTAACAGAATAAAAAGTATTTTTGTCGTTGTTTTCATAAAAATAAATTAGTAAACGAGAGACTAAAATTATCAAATTTTTCAAACCATAAGTATGCCAAATTTATTACAAATAGAAAACCATATTTTCGACACTGACAATTCCTGTAATTTTAACGAAACGGCACTAGAAATATTTCATTATCAGTACAACAACAACGTAGTTTATCGAAGTTTTGTCCATCAGCTTACCGATGCTTCCAAAGTAAAAAACATTGACGATATCCCTTTTTTACCTATCAAATTGTTTAAAACACAACGGATTGCCTGCGGCTACTTTACACCCGAAGCGATTTTTCGTAGTAGCGGAACCGGCGGTAAAAATACAAGCCGCCATTATGTAAAAGACCTGATTATTTATCAGAAAAGCCTCCTTCGCAGTTTTCGTTATTTTTTTGGAAAACCGCAAGAGTATGTTGTTTTGGCATTGCTGCCCTCCTACCTTGAGCGCAAAGGTTCGTCACTGGTCTATATGGTCCAAAAACTTATACGGCTAAGTAACGACAAACGGAGCGGGTTTTATTTGCACGATTATCAAAAACTTGAAAGTAAGCTTCAGCAATTAAAACACGACACAAAAAAAGTACTGCTTTTGGGAGTTACCTATGCGCTACTCGACTTTGCCGAACAATTTCCCATTGATTTTCCGCAACTTATTTTGATGGAAACCGGCGGTATGAAAGGCCGACGCAAAGAAATGGTACGTGAAGAACTGCACTGGAGGTTGCAAAAATCTTTTGGCATTACAAGCGTATGTTCCGAATACGGAATGACGGAGTTGCTATCGCAAGCCTATTCAAAAAGTAATGGTTTGTTTGCAACTCCACCGTGGATGAAAATTTTGATACGAGACGTAAACGATCCGTTAACACTTTTGCCCCAAAACCATAACGGCGGTATTAATGTCATTGATTTTGCAAACATTCATTCGTGCTCGTTTATTGCAACGCAAGACCTCGGTAAAACCAATTCCTTGGGCTTTTTTGAAATTCTTGGCCGTTTCGACAATAGTGAGGTAAGAGGATGCAATTTGCTAGTTCAATAGTAGCAGTAGGAATTATTAAAAACAATTGCTTTAATTCTCATTACTCTAATAACAATTCTCAAACTTTAGTAATAGAGATGATAATGGAAAACTTTACCGGATTTTTTTATAAAACATAAGAACCCTTTCCCGTATTTTATTGACAATTCAAATTATCTCTTAGCCGGTTTCGATTCTTGGCTTGGAAAAATTTACTTGCAACGCGAAATTGACAAATTATTAACTAACGGTTAGTAATTGAGTAGGCAAAGGGAGTTTCACCCTAAGCCTCTCACACCTGCCCGTCCGGTCAGGCAGGGAACCGTGCTTGAATGTCTCCCCTTACACGACGTAAAATTGTGAGACTTTTTCTCTCATATTAAGCACAACGAAAAGATATACTGATATTTTTATGTCCGGCAATGATAAAATGCAGTTTCTTATTGCCAAATAGATTTATTAATTTGTGCATTCACAGATGTTTACCAGAGAAAAATAAATACAATTTTCTTATATTTTGTCAACCATATCTATCAACATATAAGCCACTTAATCATTTTTAGTCGTTTTTAAACGAATGTTAAACGGAAGTAAGTGCTTATTAACCGAATAATCTTTCGAGGTGGCCATACATTTGCCCTGTCATTCGTTCTTCAACAAACTGAAACAATTTTATCAACTTAATTTATCAACTTAAAATTTTAGTATTATGACAACTTTAAGAAATTCGGTAAGTCTCATCGGACGCATGGGCACCGAGCCTGAAATGAAAGACTTAGGAAACGACCGTAGCATGACTCGTTTTTCTGTAGCCACCAACGAGTATTACAAAGATAAAAATGGTGAAACAGTAAAAGAGACCCAATGGCACAATGTTGTAGCTTGGGGTAATACAGCAAAACTTGCTGAGAAAATTCTTAGTAAAGGGAAAGAAGTGGCTATTCACGGAAAACTTATCAACCGTTCGTGGGAAGATCAAGACGGGAAAAAGCACTACATAACCGAAGTGGTGGCTAAC
Organism: Bacteroidota bacterium; assembly: GCA_003232915.1. Lineage (GTDB taxonomy): Bacteria > Bacteroidota > Bacteroidia > Bacteroidales > F082 > Sulfidibacterium. Next base: position 9,247 of record QIKE01000123.1, read on the forward strand.
GAAATTATTGCATTTTCAAAAGAAGTGCAAGCCTGATTTGGTAACGGTTTAAACTCATTGTTTTTTTAAAGCTGTCGCTGCATTTTCGCAACGGCGGCTTTGTTGTTAAGCACAACAATCTGTAATTTTTTCGGAACTTTATTTTTGCAAACGATTGCAAAAAGAGATTTTTTTTAGAATGAAAAAATGTTGTATTTTAGCCCTCGAAGGATTATGAAAAAGCAAATCACAATAAAAGACATAGCTGAAAAACTGAATATTTCGGTTTCTACGGTTTCGCGGGCGTTGAAAGATCATCCCGATATTAGTCTGAAAACGAGGGAAGCGGTAAAAGAATTGGCCAAACTTTTGAGATATAAGCCTAATCGTATTGCACTGAATTTGAAAAATAGCAAAACCAACACTATTGGTTTGCTGATACCAGAAACGCAGCATTATTTTTTTTCAACGATCATTAATGGCATCGAAGAGGTAACATACGAAAACAACTTCAATGTGATGGTTTTTCAGTCGAACGAATCGTATATGCGTGAAATGCTTAATATACAAGCGCTTATATCGAATCGTGTAGATGGAATATTAGCTTCATTTTCGAAAAACACTCATGACTTTTCGCATTTTAAACAAGTAGTTGAAAACGAAATCCCATTGGTATTTTTCGATCGTATTATCAACGATTTTCATGCCGACACGGTTTCGGTTGATGATTATCATGGTGCTTATCAGGCGGTAAACCATCTAATACGGAAAGGATGTCGACGTATTGCCATCTACTCGGCACCGCAGCATTTGATTATCGGACAAAATCGTTTGCGAGGCTATAAAGATGCCCTCGAAAATAATGGCTTGATATTTTCAAAAGATTTGGTTTATTCGTGCGATACTTACGACGATTCCATTAAAATTTCGAGAAGTGTTTTACGAAAAAAAGATCGTCCCGACGCCATTTTTGCCGTTAACGATATTAGTGCACTTGGAGCTATGAAAATTGCCAAGCAGTTGAATATTGCTATTCCCGACGAATTTAAAATTGTTGGTTTCGAAAATAGTCTTAGTTCTTACATCTGTAATCCCGAACTCACTACCGTTGATCAGTTTGGTTTCGATCTTGGTAAACAAGCTGCCAAATTATTGCTAAAACGTATAAAAAATGATACTATCAATTACATACCCGAGCATATTGTACTAAAAACACAGCTTATTTCACGCGGTACGAGCTGATGTTCCCCGCTTTATTTGTTTCCATTATAATTTCTGCAATCGTTTTAAATATGATTATTGCTTCAGACATTATTGCTAAAGTGTTGATTATACTTAAAATAAATTGAGTTATCGAATATTTTATACTATTTCTCACGATATTTGTTTTAGTAAAATGTAAAAGATATTTCGTTCTTTGATAAAGACTTATTTCGTGTAAAAGCGGGGTAAAAATCTCTGTATAAGTGAGAGTGTCAAAATCTTTTTCTTGTAAAGAGATAAGCTGTAATTGTCCATTCAAAAAGCCCTACCGAAAGACAGGGCTTTTTGCTTTTATACTTGAGTCTGGTCAAAAAAGGTAATTCGGGATAAAAGTTGTTGAAAATCATTTTGTATCCTTTTTAGACCGGACTTATACAAAACGGTTAATATGAAAATTGTAGCCGATTGCGGGCTTCATTCCTTTCAAATTACAAGAAAGTTGGAGCGGACTACAACCCTGAATTTACTACTATTTCCCCTATTTTGTATATATATTGTTGAACTAAACCTCCCCAAAGCGGGGTGTACCCTAACCAGCTCATAGAATTTACGTATAAGCTCATTTTACAAATTAAATAGATATGAGCAAAGCTACGAATTATTCCCTGTCTTGTTACAAAGTATTGGGATTTCAGCAAATGAGCGAAGAATTTATTTACAATATGGTCATTAACGGCAAATCAAAATCCACCCATAAGAATTATGTTCGCCAAATCGCAAAACCGGCGTTGCATTATGAGCGGTTGCCACTTGATTTAGAAATTGGTGAAAGTGATAACTATACGCGTAAAACAATTACGCTTAAAAGTAAAGATTTCCTTGGTCTTTTCACTCAGCATATCCTTCCACCGGGCTTTACACGTATCCGGCATTACGGTTTTCTTTCCAGTGCTTCCAAAAAGAAGTCTTTGGCTC
>QIKE01000056.1 GCA_003232915.1 Bacteroidota bacterium
TTGTTTATGAAGAATCCGGACAACAGCCAACAGAAAGCAAGGTTGTGGAAGGCACTGTTATGTTGATCAGATGAGCAGGTTTGGTATCAGACGTAGGACTTGAACTATAGTTGTTTTGGACTGAAAATGTTTATACTTAAAACGGGAAAAATTTATACATTTTCAGAGAAGAAAATATGCTATGCAAAATATTATGAAATCCCTGACAAATTTTATGAGGCTGTAACCGGATTTTTCTAATCAGTCAATCAAAAACAAAAGGCAGATTTAAAGAATTTACTGACACTGAAGTCCCAATTTTTTTAAAATAAAAATGTCCTGATTTATCCCGTATGATGTATAAATAAACACACGATGCAATCGTGCGGTAGCGGGGAAAAATGAAGAATGAAAAAGGAAACATCCATGATTTATTTATACATTGCATTTTATGGAATTAACGGATATAAACCTAAAGCAGAAAAATATGTCGAATAATGGAAAAGACGAAACCATTTTCTCACCATCCTTTAAAAACCTTCCAAATCGGATTTACCCTAAGCATAAAATCGTAGGACTTTCTACCCGAAATTTAATATCCTAAAAGCAAATATTTTTTTTTATAACGATAAACGGAGGGATTTAAATAATAGAATTTTAGCAATATCTATATGCTATCGCAAACTAATGTTAGCTATCAAACCACTGTGGATAATACCTGAAAAACATACACCTTAAATAAACGGTAAAATTGGGTAAAATATGTATGGGTCATTGTAATCAAGAGTTTTTATTTTTTATATTTATCCATCAGTCCAAAAGCAAAAGGAGTCCAATAACAAGATTTCAATCCACTTTCCTTAAAAGCTCTGTTAACCCATGAATTACAAGTGTTGAAAAGAGAGTATCGGCCAACGGCTTTGTAGAAGTCATCATTTGTTGAATAACCTCTATTTTTAATCATTATCTTTCTGCCGTCCGTACCTTTTTTAAAAGATACTGATATGAATTGATTCATTTTACTAAGTTCTATATCAGAAATATTTATCTTAAGCCATAATTTTCTTTTGTGTTTATATCTTGTCAAATGAATTAAAGTTGAACCTTTTAAGAACAAAGCCTTGAAAGCATTGCCAAAAGTTAAATCATTCCATGTAGGTGTATTCAAATAAAAGTTTTCATCTCCCCACCCAAAAGAAAAATATTTTTCGTCTTGCGTATATTTCAAGTCTTTTAAAAGCCCATTGCTAATGTTGTTAATTTGAATTATTATAGCAAGATGAACTCCATTATTATTTAAATATATTTCTTTGTTATCTTTAGTGTTTAATACTGTGTTATTTACACTGATATATGAGAAAATTAAAGAAATAATAACATAGCTTATCGGAATTAGAAGAAGGTATAGAATGTACTTTAATATTTTTAGAAGTATTTTCATTAAACGTTTGCTAACTTGAAAACATTACCTCAAATGTACAATTTATTCTAAAATAAGGAGATAATAACAGTCTGTTTTCTTTGAATGTTTTATTTCGTATCGGGCGGTAAACGGCACAAACCAAAACTATCCTTCCGTTTTCCCGCCGGTAACAGCCTTCTTGTTAGCTTTTTACAGCAAGTTTTTCTTTTATTGTTTAGTAATAGCTTCTTATCTTTTTTTACAATTAATTCCCTTCGCTTTAAAATAAAGTCATTGTAACTTACAATGTCCATATCAAAAATGTTGATTCGAGAACAGTTTTATTTCATATTCTATAGTAATTCATCCATTTCTGTTATCCCACTATATTTTAGTTCTCCACCATTACAATGCTCTTTAATTCCAGCAAATTATTCAGCCGGTTTCTTTTTTCCAATCTTAATATTAATCTTGCTTTGAGTGTAGAAATATTTTGTCACTTGATTATACTGTCCTCTTTGTAATCATTCGACTTCTAAACAATCACGTGGAAAAATATGATGGGCATCTCCCCGTTGTTCTATAAAGTTGTCAACGGTAATTGCTTTTGATACAAATCCTTTATCGTCAGGTAAGCACCGGGCTGGAAGAAATACGTTAAAAACCCGACTACTTGCAACGGAAGTATTTAAACTTTGCACAAGGTCTGCCGGCCCGAATGCATCTGACAACTCTACCCTTTTGATTTCGGGTAAAAAATCCACAAAATCACAGGTATTCGTTTTTTATATCAAAGACAAACTTACTTTCGGGATAACTTAAATATCCTCCTGTTAAAATAGAAAGTACAAACCATTTTTTCGGTTATGCTTCAATTATAGCGGGATGGTTGTTTTGCGAAAAATTTTCGATTTGTTCCGACTTTTTTGTATTTTTATCGTGTTGCACAATTTTGTTAATAACAACCACAAGATTAAATATTTACTCCGAATTATACAACATTTTTTAGGTTTTTCTGAATTTTTTTTATTGATTGTCAGATGTTTACGAAACCCAAAAGTTTAGTTACTCACTTACTGCTATGCTCTACTTTTCTCACGTCAATCATTATTGTGCTTTCCACGTCTTTTTCAAAAAACTCTCCAATAATTACTGCCGATTTCCAACTCTTTTGCCGGAGTGCTTCGAGATATTTTCGAGCATCTACAGATTTTAAAGCCACGAGCAAGCCGCCTGAAGTTTGAGCATCACACAGCAATAGGCGATCGGTTCGGTTAAGCGTGCCAAAATCAACATAATCAGCAACATAATCGAGGTTGTGATATGTTCCGCCGGGAACAACTCCGGCTGTGGCAAAGTTTTTTACTTCGCGCAAAAACGGAACTTCATCAAAATCAATACGTACATTGCACTGTGAGGCTGTACACATCTCTTTCAAATGGCCTAGCAATCCGAAACCGGTAATGTCGGTACAGGCACTAACCTGAAAGTTAAGCATTGTTTCTGCTGGAATTTTGTTTAAAGTAGCCATCAACTCACTTAGCTCTTTGCGCAAAGCATCATCAAGCATTCCACGTTTTAGGGCTGTTGCCAAAATACCTGTGCCAAGCGGTTTGGTCAATACCAACAAATCGCCCGGTTGTGCAGTACAATTTTTAACAATTTTGTCGGCACAGATGCTTCCTGTAACAACCATACCGAATTTCGGTTCGGTATCTTCGATAGTGTGGCCGCCAAGAATGGCAATGCCTGCTTCGGCTGCTTTGTTTTGTGCTCCTTTCAAAATTTGTTCTAGCACTTCCAATGGGAGTATATTTTCGGGAAAACCCACAATATTTAATGCAAACAATGGCTTGGCACCCATAGCATAAATATCGCTCAAAGCATTGGCAGCGGCAATAGCACCAAAATCGTAAGCATCGTCAACAACGGGTGTAAAAAAATCAAGGGTTTGCACTATGGCTATGTCATCACTTAAACGATACACTGTAGCATCGTCGCAGGTTTCGGTGCCTACGAGGACGTTTTTATCGAAAACAGGCTGCAAGGTTTGCAATATTTTTTCGAGATGTTTCGGTTGAATTTTACAAGCACAACCAAGCCCGTGAGTATACCGTGTAAGTTTAATTTTATTATCAGCAACAGCATGTTTTTCAATTTTTTCTTCTTTTGGCATCAATGTTCTAACGGTATTGATAATTTCATCAGCAGCTATTTTTATATCGGTCATCGTATTAGCATGGCCTGTAGAAAACCTGATGGTTCCCATAGCATAATCAATAGGCACAAGCATGGCTTTGAGCACTGCCGAACCGTTGATGCTTTCGGAATGGCAAGCGGCGCCAGCCGAGGCAGCAACACCCTCAAGACGAGCAATAAGCGTAATGGCTTCGATATGTGGAAACGAAATACTCAAAGTGTTCGGTAGCCGTTTTTCACGATGGCCATTGATTTTTGAATCGGGCAAAGCCTCCGTAAGTAGTTTTTGCAGATAATCTCTCGTTTTTTTGTACTGTTCGATGTTTTGTGGCAAATGTTCACGAGCCATTTCACAAGCTTTGCCGAGACCAACGATTTCGAGTACATTTTCGGTTCCGGCGCGTAAGTTTTGTTCGTGGCCGGCGCCATGAATAAGCTTTTCAAGTTGTACACCATTGCGGATATATAATGCACCTATCCCTTTGGGAGCATAAAGTTTGTGGCCGGCAATACTCAACAAATCGACACCCAAAGTTCTAACGTCCACAGGAATTTTCCCTAACGACTGTGCCGCATCAGAATGGAAAAAAACATGGTGTGCTTTAGCAATTCGGGAAATTTCTTCGATAGGTTGTATACTCCCTACCTCGTTGTTGGCATGCATTACGGTAATAAGGACGGTGTTGCTACGGATAGCTGCTTCCAACTCATTGAGCCGGATAATTCCCTGTTCGTCAACCGGTATGATGGATATTTCAAAACCGTTTTTTTCGAGATAACGACATACTTCAAAAACGGCGGGATGTTCTACTGCAGAGGTGATAATGTGGTTTCCATGCCGCCGGTTGGCAAAAGCAATTCCTTTGATGGCATAATTGTTCGACTCGGTACCTCCGCTGCTAAAAATCACTTCGGAAGCTTCGCAACAGATTAATTCGGCTACCTGTCGACGTGCTTTTTCCACCGCTATTTTGGCTTTTACCCCAAAAACATGAATGCTCGAAGGGTTACCAAAATAATGTTCCAAATAAGGTAGCATCGCTTCCGACACCTCTTTGGCAATGGGCGTGGTGGCATTATAATCAAGATAGATAGGTTCCATATTTCTTATTTTTTCTTTTCAACAAATTATAGAAGACAATCCGTAAACAAAATTGTAAATTTCAAAATTTTTTTAAGTCTTCATTGTTTTTAACTTTAACTGATGCAAACCTTCGGGTTTAAAAAATATTATATCGTAAATCACTTTAAACCAAACCAATATACAGGGAACTGCTTTTACTACATAAGGAATAAAATAGTTGGTTCGAATGACTTTCGGAAAAATATCGGTTGGTGATAATTCGGTAAAAACAAAAGTAAGCACAAGCAAAAAAAGATTTTCTATAGTTAACTTTTGCGGAAAAAACCAAATTGCAACTCCCGTAATTGCAATTACAAAAGTCGGCGACTCAGCTTTCGGATTAAAAATAACAACCCATATTAAAAGAGAAGAAAGAAAAAGCAATCGAAATTCCAGTTTGGAATAAAATGAAAATTTCAACAACGGTAAGACAAGCAGAACGGTCCCGATAGTGAGAATTGCATTTTTTGCTATTTCGATATTTAGCCAACTGTCAATCCAACCCATTACCGACAAACCAAGAGAAGCATTTACATCATTCAGGATAAGATGTGCCCAACTTTGGTATAAAAACAATAAATGCGAAGGCGAAATAACCACCAAAGGAAAAAGAAGAAAAAGAACCGTCCAGCCAAGAGTATAAAGTGCCGATTTTATTTTGTCAGGATAAAAAACCAATAGCAAAACTGCAACCACACCGAATATTTTTACAAAAACAGATAAAACAATAAACAAAGTTGCTAAAGCCGGCTTATTTTTTTCCATAAACAAAAAAGAAAACACGATAAAGCCGGCCATCAATGCATTACTTTGGACGTTTTGAAGCGCAGTAATGAGTTCCACAATTACAAAACCCATTACAAACAATTTTATTCGATTGGTTTTAAAAGGTAGTTTCCACAAAGCAATAGTCAACAACAAAGCATTGAACAAGTTCCAAAGAAACAAACCTGCGAAATCGGGTAAGACAGATAGAGGAGCCATCAGCAATGCAAAAGCGGGACTGTATTTAAAATAGTCCCAATATTCGTTGGGATACAATTTATACAGATCTTGCCGGTGTATAAGATGATGAAATGACTGCTTAAAAATGATGTAATTATTATAATGAGTGTATTCGATTTTCGACGAGTCGAAAGTTTTCGCATTCAACAAATAACTTTGCAAACTAAAAGCAAATACAACAACAATTAAAAATATTAAGACTACTGACAAAAGATGATCATTCAAATTTTTCTTCATAACAAATTATTTTTTTCAGTGTTTTAAAAACAAGAAAATTACGATACCATCACTGTTTCAGCTTGTCAATCAATTTTAAAATTGCATGGGCCGCTTGTTGAGGATTGTCATCGGGCATTTCTATCCGAAAAACTTTTTCTGTATTGTGTGACAACGAGCTACGTTGATAGGCTTTATCATAATACTGCAAGCAAATATCAGCTACTTTGGCCACATCGCCGGTGTCGAGTGCCTGTAAGGCTTCTTTGGTTTGCAAGCCACCGAGCCGTTCTTTTATTTTTATTAATTGTTCTGATAGAAGAGTTTTGTCGAATTGACCATATTCTTTTACCAAACGTTTTATTCTTTCGCTTTTGGGTACAATTATTTTCACCAAAGGCGAGCACCGCATTTGCTCGAACAAGGTATCGGGGATTCCACATTTGCCAATTTGCCTGCTTTCGTCTTCAACAAAAACGTTTTTATCGAAATTAAACTGTTGCCATATGTCAGCCAAATTGTTTTCGAATTGCTCGTTGGTAGGTTGTTTTTCTTGTCCTAAGGGTCCGAATACCGAGCCTTTGTGATGGGCAATAGCTTCAATATCAAGAACCTGTTCTCCCATATTTTGCAATTCTTTTAAAATATCTGTTTTCCCGCTACCGGTATAGCCACCGAGGACAATTAGTTTTACGTCATGCGAAAAGTTTTTTCTGATAAATTTGCGATAAGCTTTATAACCACCTTCGAGTGCGGAGGTTTGCATTCCTGCTGTTTCAAAAAGCCAAGCCATGCTGTTAGATCGCATGCCACCACGCCAACAGTGAAGCAAAATTTTCTTTTTGGGGGCAAGTTTTTTTGCTTGTTTCACAAAATCGCATAGCTTAGAGCCAACAATTTCGAGTCCGAGTTGTACGGCATTTTCTTTTCCTCCGAGTTTATACCGTATTCCCACCTGTTTACGCTCTTCATTGCCGAACAAAGCAATATTTACGGCGTTTGGAATATGCCCTTGAAAATATTCGGCCGGCGAACGCACATCAACAACCGGCAACTCGTCAACAAGCGTTAAAAAATTTTCTATGGAAAGCATTTTGGTCATTTTGTTTTTTTCAAAAACAGACGTTGCAAAGTTAAATTTTATCCGGTAAAATATTTGGTAATTATTTTGCTTAATGAAAGATAAAACTATTTTTTGCATTACCTTTGCCTTTGCATCAACAGATAAAATAATTGATATTAAATTAGGAAAGTAATTCATCCTGCTGTGATACAACATTATTAAACCAAAAAATAAGCTGTATGAAAAAATTTATAATCTTTTTCCTGATGACTTCGGCCATTTCGCTGCTCGCACAGGAACAAAAGCCGGTACTTCCGATCGACCCCGAAACGCATCAAATTAAATTTCAGGAAGTAGTCAACGAAAAAGGAAGCAAGCAGGAACTTTTCAACCGTTGTGTTTACTGGCTATACAAATATTACAAAGATGCCGACAGGATTACCTCGGTGCGCGACCCCAACACAGGAAAAATTGTGGGTCAACACCGTTTCAGAGTTTATTATTACGATAAAGACAGTATCAGACGCATTGGCGGAACCATAGACTACACATTTACTATAGAATTTAAAAAAGATAGATACCGTTATATTGTAAACAAACTTTTGCTCAAAACAGCCTCGAAGTTTCCCATTGAACGTTGGCTCGACAAAAAATCGCCCAATTACGACCCACGCTGGGAATCGTACTTGAATCAAATTGCCGATTTTGTAAAAAGTTGGGAAGAAAATCTAAAAGAACATATGCGGCCAGAACCTGTAAAAAAACCGAACGATAATTGGTAAAACCTTCTATTACTGCAATATGGGAACATTTTTTTTTGTTTATTGTCAGTTTTCCGATCTCATTTTTTTATTAAAAAAATAGTGTCGAATGACTATTTTTGACGCCACTGATAGACAAGCGAAATGGCACGACGGAGAAAACGAGATTTAATTATTAAGGGCTTTTCGAAGCTTTTGAAAGAAGATAAGCTCAAGATTGTTGCCGAGCTGATGGATAATCAGCTGGAAACAATAGAGTTATTGAAAAGCTTTTGGCATTCCGACGATACAAAGCAAAAAATTTTCGACGAATTTAGCGAAAACACTATCTCCAACTTTTACATTCCTTACGGTGTAACTCCCAATGTGGTAATCAACGGTCGGTCGTACCTTGTTCCAATGGTTATAGAAGAAAGTTCGGTGGTGGCGGCAGCTTCTTCAAGCGCCCGCTTTTGGTCGGAACACGGTGGTTTTCGTTCAAAAGTTATTGATGTCCTGAAAATCGGCCAGATTCATTTTTTATGGCGTGGTGATGTTGACAAACTTCGATCGATTTTTCCGATGTTAATAAACCGGTTTCGTAAAGCCACCAAACATATTACTGTCAATATGGAAAAACGCGGTGGTGGCATTCTTGATTTTGAGCTACTCGACTTACGCAATCAGTTGGTCGATTATTTTCAAATCAGGGTTCGTTTTGACACTGCCGATTCGATGGGAGCCAACTTCATTAATTCGTGCCTCGAAGAGTTCGGACAGGA
>QIKE01000029.1 GCA_003232915.1 Bacteroidota bacterium
ATTTTATAAATATCTATATTCGTTGCTACTTTTTGGTAAAATAAATGACACAGACCTTGCTATGAACAGAAAGTGTAAAGTAAAACCCGTTCTAAGTTTTGGAATAGTTTAAAACTTATGTTTAAAAGTTTTGTAATCTAAATTAAGTTTGGTGAGTTGTGTATAAAAAGTGGTGAATTCAGAGTAGTAGTTGTTGTTGGCAACAAAAGTATAATGAAATCCGCCTTTTAAAGCTAGCGTGTCTTTGCTCAGAATTATTTTGGTATCCTTATTGTTTTCAATAAAAAAAGTTATTCTGCTGTCGCCAAGTTTTTCGATAAGCCAAACCGTACTGTCTTTGAACGTAACATGCGCATATTTGTCGCCGACAACACTGATATTAAACACTATTTGAAACGAATCGGGTGGGTTGATAATAGAATCCGTATAGCTGTATATTTTTATTTCTTCTGGCGAGGGACTTTTATTGTTGCATTGTGACGCACTGAGAATAAGGATAAGAACGACAACTGCAAGAAGTGTTTTTAAGAAGATTTTCATAGCAATATTAATTTCTACCGTGACAATTTTTGTATTTTTTTCCACTACCACAGGGACAGGGGTCGTTTCGTCCTATTTTTTTCTCTACTTTAACCGGTTGAGGTTTCCCTTTGTCTTGCGTGTCGCTGTGGGCTTGCGAAAGCAAATCGCCCCTTTGCTCTTTCATTTTCGAACGGTCTAAACCACGATTAATCTTTGCTTCATGGAAGACAGCCTGATTCGGATTGTAAATATCACCTCTTATGAGGTAAGACACAACATCTTTGTTGATTTGTTGCATCATTGTTTTAAATAAATTGAAGGCTTCAAATTTATAAATCAGTAAAGGGTCTTTTTGTTCGTAAGAAGCATTTTGAACTGATTGTTTCAGATCGTCTAACTCCCTCAGCTGCTCTTTCCAACCTTCGTCGATGGAAGAGAGTACGATTCCTTTTTCAAAGGATAGTGCCACTTCTTTTCCCATACTATCAACAGATTTTTTCAGGTTTGCTATAATTTGCACCTCTTTGTTACCATCGGAAAAGGGTATGGCGATATTTTCGTATCGTTTTTGATTTTCGTAAACATCTTTTACTACCGGAAAAGTTTGTTGGATAAGTCGATCGCGCTTAACAAGATAAGAGTTGTAAACTTTATTAAAAAGTTTTTCGGTAATTTCTTCAGTTTTCATCATAAGAAATTCCTTATCATCAACGGGCGACTCGGTAGAAAGTGTACGGAACAGGGACATCTTGAAGCCTTCGAAATTGGCATTATCTTGGTATTCAACAACAATTTGTTCGCACAAATCGTACATCATATTTGAAATATCAAGAGCAAGACGTTCGCCGAAAAGGGCGTGGCGGCGACGTTTGTAAATTACTTCACGTTGCGAATTCATAATATCGTCGTACTCAAGCAAATGCTTACGTATGCCGAAGTTGTTTTCTTCTACTTTTCGTTGTGCTCTTTCTATTGATTTGGTAATCATAGAATGCTGAATCACCTCACCTTCTTTCAAGCCAAGTTTGTCCATTATGCCGGCTATACGCCCCGAACCGAACATACGCATTAAACTATCTTCGAGCGACACAAAAAATTGTGAGCTTCCGGGATCACCTTGTCGACCGGCACGTCCGCGTAACTGACGGTCGATACGTCGAGACTCGTGTCTTTCGGTACCGACGATAGCCAAACCGCCGGCTTCTTTCACACCCTTACCCAGTTTAATGTCGGTACCACGACCAGCCATGTTAGTAGCAATGGTAACTGTCCCCGATTGTCCAGCGTCCTTTATAATCTGTGCTTCCTTAAAGTGTAGTTTAGCATTTAGTATGTTATGTTCAATATGTTTTCGAGTGAGCATACGGCTGAGTAATTCTGAAGTTTCCACCGAAGTAGTACCTACTAACACCGGCCTTCCGTTGTTCACCAAATTATCAATTTCATCAATTACCGAATTATATTTTTCTCTTACCGTACGATAAATCAAGTCTTCGTGGTCGCTACGAATGATCGGCTTGTTGGTTGGAATTACAACCACATCAAGTTTATAAATATTCCAAAACTCTCCTGCTTCTGTTTCAGCCGTACCTGTCATTCCGGCCAGCTTTTTATACATTCTAAAGTAATTTTGTAATGTAATGGCTGCATAGGTTTGTGTAGCAGCCTCAATTTTTACGTTTTCTTTGGCTTCGATAGCCTGATGTAAGCCGTCGGAATAACGGCGGCCTTCCATAATACGGCCTGTTTGCTCATCAACAATTTTTATTTTGTTGTCAATAATAACATATTCTATATCTTTTTCAAACAGCGTATAAGCCTTTAATAGCTGATGAACCGTATGTACTCTTTCCGACTTAACGGAAAAGTCTTTTATGAGATTTTCTTTTTCTTCGAGACGTTCTCTTTCTTCGAGGTTTGAATGTTCAAGTTCAGCAATTCTCTCGCCAATGTTGGGGAGGATAAAAAATTCGGCATCGTCGTAAGAAGTAGTAAGCAGGTCGATACCTTTTTCTGAGAGGTCAACCGAATTATTTTTTTCATCAATAACAAAAAATAGTTCGTCGTCAATAACATGCATATTTTTTGCCTGTTCCTGTAGATAAAAACTTTCTGTTTTGTGCATCAGGGCTTTCACTCCTTCTTCGCTAAGCAGTTTTATCAGTGCTTTATTTTTAGGCAAACCTCGATATGCCCTGAAAATTAATTCACCGGCTTTTTTACGACTTTCCGAATTATCACTATCGTTCAAAAGTTTACGAGCTTCAGCAATGAGTTTGGAAACTAGAACTTTTTGCTGGCCGAACAATTTTTCCACATCTCCTTTTAATGCGTCAAATTCGTGATGTTCGCCTTTTGGTGTAGGTCCCGATATAATCAAAGGGGTACGGGCATCGTCAATCAAAACCGAGTCGACTTCATCCACAATACTATAGTAGTGTTCACGTTGTACAAGTTCTTCGTGATTGCCGGCCATATTATCGCGCAGGTAGTCGAACCCGAATTCGTTGTTTGTTCCATAAGTAATATCGGCAAGATAAGCTTGTCGTCTTTCGTAAGAGTTGGGCTGATGGTTGTCTATACAATCAATTTTGAGGCCGTGAAACATAAACAGCATACCCATCCATTCCGAGTCGCGTTTGGCGAGATAATCGTTAACGGTTACCAAGTGGGCACTTTTTCCGGGAAGAGCATTCAGATAAAGCGGTAAAGTAGCCACAAGGGTTTTCCCTTCACCGGTAGCCATTTCGGCAATTTTTCCCTGATGTAAAACGATGCCGCCAATAAGCTGAACATCGTAAGGTACCATATCCCAGGTAATAAGGTTACCGCCTGCCATCCATTGATTTTTATAATGGGCTTTGTTGTTCACAATGTTCACATTTTCAAGTCGCGAGGCCAAATCGCGGTCGAAATCATTGGCGGTAACTACTAATTCCGCATTTTCTTTAAACCGTAGCGCTGTTTCTTTCATTACGGAAAAAGCCTCTGGTAAAATTTCGTTGAGCACGTCATGCGTTTTTTCGTAGCTTTGTTTCTTTAGTTTGTCGATATGCACATAAAGTTGTTCTTTCTCGTTAATATCCATATCAATATCGTTGTTCACTTGCTGTTCGAGGCGGCTTATTTCCTCTTCTTCTTCTCTTACATAATCGGCAATATATTTTTTAAACTCATTAGTCTTGGCTCTTAACTCATCGTTGCTTAGTGTTTTAATGTGCTCGTAAGCTTCCTTTGTTTTTTTCAAATAAGGGTTTACTTCTTTCAGGTCACGCGACGATTTATCCCCAAATATTTTTGTTATTATACCTTTCATAGTCAAAAATTATTCGATAGTATTATCAATTATTATACCTAAGGGTTTCTCTTGAAAAGAGAAAACGGACAAAGGTACAAAAAGTTGCTACTAAATATCAATGTTTGCTCTCAAATCTATTAATTAAGTGCCGGATGAGCATTTCGAGATTTTCGTCGGGTCCTGGAGCCGGTGCCAGTGCAATGCTACCATTCGGATAGACGAGAATGTACGCGGGAAAGGCTTTGACATTGTACTTTTCGAGCAATGTTATTTTTTTGCCAAGAAGCAAAAGCGGCCAATCGTAACCATTATCAGCAAAATAAGCAACGGTTTTACCTGGATTTTTTCCGGTTAGCAGACTCACTATTACAAAGCGATTGCCAAATTGTCGTTTTATTTTTGCTAAGGATTCCAATTGTTTATTACAAATGTTGCATCCCGTTTTTATAAAATTCAGTAACACAAATTTTCCTTTATAATAAGCCAAACTACGTTCGTTTCCTAACATATCAGGCAAATTAAAGGTGGGTGCCACAGTACCATAACCCAACTTTTTTAATTTTTTCAGATAATTTGCTGCAATATATTTGATTTTCGGATAGTTGCTATGCATTTTTATTTCTTTTAAAATATGTTCGATATTGGATTTGCTGAATTCCGAATCGTAATAATATTGCGACATTATTTTCATTTCCACAAGTTCCCGCAAACGGGAATCTTTTGCCAAGAGGCTGTCTTTTTTAAAAAGTTTGTCAAGTGTACTAAATTCAGGTCTGAAGGCGATTAAATCCAAAAGCGTAGAATAACTCACGGGTGTGTTGATTTGCGATTGAAAATAACCTTTAAAAAACTCATGAAAAAAATCGGTATATGCAATGTTTTGATAAAGAACAGTTTGATTTACAAAATACTCTGATGCAATTCTATTGTCGCTTTTCCGATGCGAAAGCCATTGAAGAGAGGCAAGAGTGTAACGAATATAGTTTTTGAAATATTCGGAAGTAATGTCAGGAAAAGTATCTTTTACAGCTTGCTCAAAGTTTCGTATGATCTTTTGACTTCTTTCTTGGTAAATTTGATTAAAATGTTGATATACAAAAGTATTGTACATAGTGTTAAATTTGCCAATAGCATTGTTAAGCCTGCCGTCGGTATGCGTAATTTCCATAGGTAGCGGACGTTCGGCCTGATCGAAAATAGAGCCTTTTTCGGCTGCAGTGTCGTGTGCTATTTTCAAAGTATAGGTTTTCCCGGGGACAAGATAGATTTCGCTTTTTTTCAGATCAAGTGCAAAAAAAGCATAATCGGTTGCATGTATTGGTGCTGTCATAAAAAAATTGCCCTTCGGTGAAGTTCGCTCTGTGGCAATGGTTTTTTCGAGATGTGAAAACTGATCGGCATACACAATAAGGCGCACCAATTTGTCAGGTGCCGCATTAGCATAGCCTTTTATCGTTACATTTTGACTCTGTGCGGCAACGAACAATACGACGAAAATTATTGACAATAAATGTTTCATAGTAAACAAAATTATTTTAGCAGGGCTATGCATTTCGTTAATCGTCTTTGGATATGTGCAACGGGCAAAAAACGTTTTTTACTTCAAATAATTGTTTTCTCCAGTGATGATTTTTCAGTATAAATAAAAAAATTATCTCATTTTTTGCTTTAACAATATTGCTATTTTGTAGGCAGCACGCTGCGACGCTCCCTTATCGCCCAGTTTTTTTCGAAGCAAGCGATACTCTTCTTTCAGTCTGTTTTGTGTTTTTTTATCGAAAAGTAGTTTGTGCAATTCTGTTTTCAATGTTTCTTCGTTTAAGTTATGCTGTATTAGTTCTTTTACAACAGGCTTGTCCATAACAAGGTTTACGAGTGAAATGTATTTCACCCTTATAAGTCTTTTAGCTATTTGGTATGAAATGGTGGACGCAATGTAGCACACCACTTCGGGAATGCCGAGTAAGGCAGTTTCGAGGGTTGCCGTTCCAGAGGTTACTATGGCCGCCGTTGAATTTTTTAATAGTTCGTGCATCTGTCCGAACAAAACGGGAATTTTCATGTCATTTTGATACACCGAAGGTTTAACGCTTTTTACACCGGCGATAACAAAACTGTAATCAGTAAACAGAGGCGCCATTTTAAACATAACAGCCAGTATTTTTTTTATTTCCTGATGCCTGCTTCCGGGAAGAAGTGCTACAAGCTGTTTGTCGGGAAGCTTGTTTTTTTGTAGAAATTCGACTCTATTCACAGGCTTTTCAGTATCCATGGCATCAAGAAGCGGATGCCCCACAAATTCGACAGGAAAATGATAACGAGCATAAAATTCTTTTTCAAAAGGAAGAATAACCAACATTTTATCAACATTTCGTTTAATGTTAAAAATTCGCGAACGTTTCCACGCCCATATCTGAGGCGAAATATAATACACTATATTAATGCCTTTGCGACGGGCAAAACCAGCCATTTTTAAATTAAAGCCGGGATAATCGACGAGAATGAGGACATCGGGTTGATATCGGAGAATGTCTTTTTTACAAAAGGTCAGGTTTTTAATAATTGTACGCAAATTTAGTAACACTTCCACAAAACCCATAAAAGCAAGGTCGCGGTAATGCTTCACGAGAAAACCTCCCTGTGCTTGCATTCTTTCGCCTCCCCAAACTCTAAAATCTGCCTTGATATCAGTGTTTTTTATGGCCTTCATAAGATTGGCAGCATGCATATCACCCGAAGCTTCACCGGTTATGATGTAATATTTCATTAGGTTTGCCGAAAATAAAGATAAAAAAAACTGAGTATCAAAACGATGGTAACGAACAAAATGCCACGACCGGTTTTGTCAGCCCTAAAACGGATAAAATATGGGCGAAACAAAAGAAAATTACCCGAAACACTTAGCAAAAAAATGTTTTCGGGCGGATTAAATCCTTTCCAAATTCCGGCCTTGAGGGCAAGAGTGTTGAGCAAAAGCAAGATAATGTAAAAAATTGGTGGTACTATCAACCCGAGCAACGCACCAAAAAAGTAGTTGTTTTTTTTAATATAATTCCAATTCATTGTTACGGGTGTTTTTAAAATTTCAATTTTTCGACAAATGCGTGTGCCGTAAAGTCTATTTGAACGGGAACAACTGCTACATAATTGTCTTTCAAAGTTTTCTCGTCGGTATCGGCACGGTCATCTCCATTTTCAAAAGCACCGCCAATCCAATAATAAGTTCTACCGAAAGGATCAATGCGTTTCTCAAATTCTTCTACCCAACGAGCTTTCGCTTGGCGGACAACTTTTATTCCTTTTATCTTATCTTTTGAATTTTTGGGTATGTTCACATTTAAACAAATACCTGATGGCAAACCTTCATCCAGTACCTTTTTTGTGATAATATTAACAAATTTATCCACAAAATTAAAATCAGCATTGTGTGAATAATCGTCGATGGAAAATCCAATACCCGGAATGCCGTCAATGGCTCCTTCAAGTACTGCTGCCACAGTTCCCGAATAAATAATGTTGATGGCAGCATTTGAACCATGATTGATACCAGATACTATCAGATCGGGCTTTCGTTCAAGAAGGGTATGCTTACCTAATTTTACATTGTCAACGGGTGTGCCGTTTGTAACGTATTCAATATATCCAGCTTCGCTATGTACCAGCCTCGGCATCAATGGGCTTTTAATAGTAACGGCGTGGCTCATACCGGACATTACCTGTTCCGAAGCTATTACAACTATATCGCCGAAAGGTCGCATCAGTCCTATAAGCTTGCGTAAACCCTTGGCATTGATGCTGTCGTCGTTAGTGATTAATATAAGAGGTCGTTTGTCCATTCCGCTTTTTTGTTCAACTGTGTAGAAACTGTTGAGATAATAAATTTCATTACTTCACTGGTCGACGAATCAATGGCCGGCACATTTTCCTATTGTGACACGAATAACCGGACTTTCCCGACCATACATATCCATTGCAAATATACTGTTACTTTTTCATTTGCCTCTTCCATATATTAAATATTGATGAATTTTTTTTAAACCTTGATAAGAAGAATACATAAAATCCTATGTAAACTATTTATTCTCAACTAATTAAAACAGTAGTATTTTCTATTTTTCGAACTATTTTTAGTGTAACTTTTAATCCGTCAATATTCTTTATTGCAACGGATAACCTTGGTGTTATATGTTCATTGTCTTAATTTGTCTTTACTATTGAATTTTTTTAATTGTAAATAGTGTAAATCAATAAAATCATTGGTTCTAATCCCTACGGCCAATTTATATCAGGCAATGAATGATGAATGATTTTGATTTGCGATGCAAATTCTGATTGGGTGGATTGTGTGGATGTAGTGAAGACGCATGGCTATGCGTTTTTACGTGTATCGTTTAGTCCCTGTTCACGTATTAAATTAATCATGGATGTTTCATTTTTCATTCTTCATTCTTCATTTTTCATTTTTCATTCTTCATTCTTCATTCTTCATTCTTCATTCTTCATTCTTCATTCTTCATTCTTCATTCTTCATTCTTCATTCTTCATTCTTCATTCCGCTACCGCACGATTGTATCGTGTGGTTATATGCAAATATCTCCATTCCTTTTTCCTTTTGGCAATACCGTAAACAATCAGGTAATATATTCTTATATTCATTTCGAGTCAATACATCAATCCATCCAACTACAGCAAAACTGATAAAATAAGTTCCTTTTGGGCTATAAAATTTGTAATTTCTACTCATAACAACAAAAGTAATAAAATTACTCTTTTGTTGATATATAAACCATACGATACAATCGTGCGGTAGCGGGTTATTACCACAAGTTACAAACTTGCGGTAGAGGGGCTCTAATATATTTTTTTCCACACGATGCAATCGTGCGGTAGCGGGGAACAGTCCCCGTAGAGCGGCCTAAATGTTGAATTTGGAATTACTGCTACAAGATATTGTAACTACAGATGTTAGCATAGAAAATATACTATAAATCTTGCCTACGGAGTACCACTGTTTATTGTACTTTTGGAACTGCGAAACTTGAGTTATTAAATAATATGCGATTTATTATTTTTTTTATCATAACAAATGCTTGCAGATGATTTTGTATTAAAAAAAAAATCTGAAATAATTCCGTTCTTATCTTAAACGAATGACACTATTCATTTTGGACAATTTTATATAAATTCGATAAAAAAATTTCATTATTTCCATTTTTTTAATAAACATTTTCTGTGACGGATAAATACATTAATACATTCCATTTCCCTGATAGTTCCATATATTCATTCTGTTCGATTCAATTCGATATTTGTTTTTTAATTTTACCTATGACAATAATGAGTCCAGTCTAAAAAGGTTAACTAGGGTAAATAATGAAAATCGGTATTTACCCCTTCCCTAAAAAATGTACTGATCTTCAGCCACT
>QIKE01000119.1 GCA_003232915.1 Bacteroidota bacterium
ATATTGCCGAGCAAATATTCACCGACAGATTGTTTGTGCTGATAATGGAATTAATAGAAATGTTGGTAAACATATTAGACCTTGCCATTGATGTGGATAAAACCATTTCTTCCCTAATCGAAACAACCAATTTATTATCGAAAATATCGTTCTTTTTTTCCACCTCTATTGATTAGGGTCGAATAAAAACTGCTACTTAGATCAATTTTTGGAATTGGTATCTCGTTGGTTACCAAATATAAGTGAAATTAATACTATTGACTATCAGTAGGTTATACCAGCTCCGAAAGTTGAGTTATTTATATAGCCACACTCTTAACAGCGAAATCAGCTTTTCTTTTTCCACCGGTTTCGACAAATATTCGTTGGCTCCAGCGGCAATACATTTTTCGCGATCTTCTTTCATTGCTTTGGCGGTAAGTGCAATTATAGGAAGTTTTTCGTATTTTTTTTCTTTACGAATCAATTCCATGGCTTCGTAACCATCCATTTCAGGCATCATAATATCCATCAGAATAAGATCGATATTTTCAATATTTTTAAGTTTACCAATAGCTTCGCGCCCGTTTTTTGCCACAACAACTTCAGCATCATATTCTTCGAGCAAGCTGGTGAGCGCAAACACATTGCGCATATCGTCGTCGACTACCATAATAGTTTTTCCTGCAATTATATTATCTTTCCCATGTGTTTTTTCGAGCATTTTTTTGCCTACTCCGGTAAATTCCGAATCAAGTTGATGCAAAAACAATGTGGTTTCAGCTAACAGGCGTTCAAACGATTTAGCCCCTTTCAGAATAATACTTTGAGCATATTTTTTCAATGTTTCGTTTTCTTTTACCGTTAGGTCTTTACTAGTATAAATTACTATGGGTAGCTTTTTTAACTTTGCGTCTTCATTGATTTTTTCAAGAAGTTCGAAACCACTCATTCCTTTAAGCCCGAGGTCAAGTATCATACAGTCGAAAGTTTCCTTAACAAGCAATTCAACAGCCTTCTCGGCACTTTCCACCGAGCTTATTTCAATGGTTACGTCCTTCATTAGTTTTTCAATACTTTTACGCGTAATAGCTTCATCTTCAACTATCAGCAATTTTTTTACAGGTTTTTCTATCAGTTGTTGGATTTTATCAAAAGTTTGATCTAGTTGTCGCTTATCAACTGGTTTGCTAAGGAAACCTATAGCACCTTGTTTTAACATATTGATATCGAAATCGCGGGCAGATATTATATGGACTGGGATTGCACGGGTTCTGAGATTTTGTTTCAGTTTGTCGAGGACTTCGTCACCCGACATGCCAGGAAGTCCCAAATCAAGAATAATAGCATCGGGCTGATAATAATCGGCATGGTACAATCCCACTTCGCCGCTTAAAGAAACAATTCCTTTAAAACCGTGTTTGTGAGCGAGGTCAAGCAACACTGCTGCAAAATTACTGTCATCTTCGATAATCAAAATCTTTTTATCATCTGCAAGCAGGTTATTTTTGTCATCAGCAATGTTTTGTTCAAGAGTGTTAGCCTCTTTATTTTTATCTATTTTGGAAAATTCCTTTATTGTTTGATGCGAAATTGCTTCCTCGTCAATAATCGGAAGATGTTCAATTTCATTTAATTTTCCTTTATTTTGTTGTTCTTCGGCATTCTCTTGTCGAATTTTCATAGGCAGGTAAAGAATAAATTCCGATCCGTTTTCCGCATCGCTTTTTAGCTCCATAAAACCGCCTAAAAGTTTGGCGAAGTTTTTAGAGATGCTCAATCCGAGACCGGTACCGCCAAATCGTCGGCTGGTTGTTCCGTCGGCTTGCTTAAAAGCTTCAAAAATAATATCTTGCTTTTCGGTAGGAATACCGATGCCCGTATCTTTTACCGAAACACCAAGCATTTTCTGCCCGTCAGCTTTTTCTCGTAGTCGAAAACGTAATGTAATGCTTCCTTTATGCGTGAACTTTATTGCATTGGAAATCAGGTTTTTGATAATTTGCTGCACTCTTTGGATGTCGCTGACGATGTATTGGGGAAGTCCTTCCTCTTTTTCTATCTTTAGTGTAAGACCCTTTTGGTTGATAACTGTTTCAAAATTGCTTTTTACATAATCTGTCAAATCGTTGAGATAAAGTCTTTCCGTATTCAATTCGATATGTCCCGACTCCACTTTCGACAAGTCTAGAATATCGTTAATAAGGTCGAGAAGGTCGAGTCCTGATGAGTTAATAGTTTTGGCAAATTCCTGTTCTTTTTTGTCAAGATGTTTTCTTTTGTTTTCGTCGAGCAATTGCGAAAGTACGATAATACTGTTAAGTGGCGTTCGTAGTTCGTGCGACATATTAGCAAGGAATTCCGATTTATAGCGGCTTGCCTGTTCAAGGTCACGGGCTTTTTGCTCAATTTCTTTTCTAACAATTTCCAGTTCTTTGTTTTTACGTTTAATGGCATCACGTTGAATTTCAAGTGCACGCGTACGTTCTTCAAGTTCTTCGTTTGTAACTTTTAGTTCTTCCTGTTGTTCTTGCAAATTGCGTTCCGACTGCTGCAAAGCTTCGGTTTGTTCTTGTAGCTCTTCGTTAGCCTGACGAAGTTCTTCTTGTTGCACTTCAAGTTCTTTAGCTTGCTCTTGCGTACGTGCAAGCAATTGTTTTACCTTAATATGCGATTGTAAAGTGATGATTGCTAACGCAATATCTTGAATCGCCAGATCAAGAAAATAAAGTTGCAATTCGGTAAACCGGTTCACATTTCCGAGTTCCATTACGCCTACTACTTCTTCTTTGTAGGAAAAAGGGATTACCACAATACTTTTGGGGTTTTGTTTTCCAACTCCAAGGTCGATAAGCATTCCTTCATCGGAATTGTTTGTTATATCAATACGTTTTTTTTCTTTGAAAGCCTGACCGACGATTCCTACGCCGGATTTTATTTTTTTTGATAAATTTTTATGATTTTTATTTATGGCGTAGCTTGCCGTGAGATTCAAACTTTCTTCGTTATAAAGATAGAGCAGACCAAGTTGAGCATTGAGATAAGTTGAAAAAAAAGTTATTATACCTTCGGCAAGTTCTGCAATATCGGTTTTACCTTTAAGTACCTTGTCCAGCTCGTTTAATCCGGTTTTCAACCAATCTTCTTTTTTGAATGTTTCGGCATTTTTTTGCAAGGTACCGGTCATTTTATAAAGAGCTTTCCCAAGTGAATCGTTTTCGCTCCGTGGTTTTATCATCGTATTGTAATCGCCTTCGGCAATGCGGTTAGCTTGTGATACCACCGAACGAAAACTTTCTACCATTTGGTTAATTGATTTGGCAAGGACGTCTTGTTGACTCCGTTCGTCAACTTTTTCGCTAAAATCGCCTTTTGCAACAAGTTTGGCAATATCAGCATAGCGTATTAGCGAATTTACAAGGTTGTTAAAAGTATCGCGCATTTCACCGATTTCGTTGTGTGGAGCTTTAACATTTTTTACTACGAGATAACCGGTAGAAATTTGTTTTGCCCATGATGATAATTGCTTGATAGGATTTACAAACCAACGTGTTACTAATATCGAAATAAAAAACACTATTATGATAGTAAGTATAAAAGAAATTTTTACTATATCGGAAAGACGTCGGGCATAGGCAAAAGCTTCGGAGTGTGCAATTTCTTCAATCAAAGCCCAATGAACACCAAATTTTTCGAGTTTGTTAAGATTACGATAGATTCCGAGTACATAATAACCTTTTCCTGTGGCATCATAAGTTGTAACTCGTTCGACATTTAGCTCGTTGGTTTTCAGGTAAAGTTTATCGTTTCGATGATATAAAAAATCACGCCATTCCAACGTTTTTTTATTTATTATTTGTTTTTTCAAAATTTCGTCTTCATTACCAAAGCGTGTTGCCGAGCGCAAATAAAGATCGCTACCAATAAGATATGCGTCACCCGTTTTGCCATAGCCGGCTTCTTGCTGTATCATCTCGTTGATAATATCCATTGTAAGTTGCAACACTAATAGTCCCTGAATTTTACCCTTTTTATTAATCACGGGTTTGATAAAGAATCCTGAAATAATGTTATAACTCGGAACATAATGTTCAAGATCGGAAAACAACATTTTTTTTTCTTCAAATACAAGTCGTGCTGTTTTTGCAAATTGAGTAGTGCTTATTTCGGTACTTGAGTATATATTTTCGCCTATATCTTCATCCTTTTTTGTTCTAAATAAAATATTTCCCGACCGGTCAATAAAAAGCACATCGTAAAAACGCTGACGTTTGATTGATGGCACAAACTCCAACTTCAATTTGTCGGCAACTGAATCCCATTCGGGACTATTCACAAAATATTTTACACTTTTCCCACTCTTTGAAGCATCTTTCATTAGTTGATCGAACTGTTCGGTTTTTTGTGGCGAACTTGCATTTACATCGAGAAAATCAGCGGCTTCGTCAAAAAAAGTATAGATGTATTTCAAGCGAAGTTGCGAGGAAGAATTCAACGATTTTTCGGCAACAATGGTTAGCCCCTGATAGGCATTAAGAAAATTGATAAAACTAATGGCTGCAAGTGGCACAAAAGATATGGATAGAAACCAGATCAACAACGATTTGCCAACGCCGATATAGCGCCACGAACGCAACGAATATTTCAAACGCTCCCATTTTGTTGCTTCGTTGTAGTCGAGATAATCTTTTTCCATAATAAAATGCTAACAATTAGCTGATATGTTCTTCTATTATTCTGTACAAGTTGTTGGGGATTACCGGTTTTGAAATATAGTAATCCATACCTGCTGCTAGGCATTTTTCTTTATCACCTTTCATGGCATGGGCCGTCATAGCAATAATGGGGATATGAATTTCTTTTTCGGCTTCAAACGCTCTTATTTTTTCCGTTGCTTCAAAACCGTCCATCTCGGGCATTTGTACATCCATCAAAATCATAGAATAAGTATTAGGATTTTTTTTCACCGCCTCCAATGCCTGTTTACCGTTTTCCACAGCTTCAACTTTAAAATTTCTTTTTTGTAGCAGTTGCATCACAATTTTGCGATTGATGAGCTGGTCTTCGGCCACAAGAATAATCCTTTTATGATTAACAGATTTATTCTTAACACGTTTCATAATTGTTTTCCCCTGTATCTCCAAAACGGAAAGACCTTCTTCGTGAAATCCTATTATTGATTCGGACTCGAACAAGTGTCGCAGGTTACTTTGCAATACCGGTTTTGTGATAAACCCATATTGCTCTTGTTTTCTGATTTTATCAATGGCAACACTTGATTTCACCTTAGTGATGAATACCAACTTTTGCAACGCTTCTTTACGAACCTTTTTTATAGATTCTATCATTTGTTCGGCATCAAGGTTGTCCAGAGTGAAGTCTAAAAATACCAAATCGAAATCTTTGTCTTTAAGTTTGTTTATAACATCAGTGGCATTATTTGCCGAATCGACTTTCATATCCCAAAATTCGAGTAGCCTGACCAATACTCTGTTGGCATCGGGATGGTCGTCGGCAACAAGTATATTATACTTATTGTTTGGCTTTGATAGTTTTATTTTTTTTGGATTGCATTGATGATCACCGATAATCAAATTCAGACTGAAAAAAAATTGGCTCCCTTCTCCCCATATGCTTCGTACTTCTATTTTCCCTCCCATTAAAATTACCAGCATTTGCGAAATGTTCAGTCCGAGTCCGGTGCCGCCACGTTTGCGTGCAATAGACGAATCTGCTTGTGTATATTTTTCAAAAAGTAACTTTACACGGTCTCCGGAAATGCCGATGCCCGTGTCTTCAACAGCAAAATACAGGCGGATTTGTTCCTCTACAAAGTCTTTCATTTCAATTTTTAACTTTACTGTGCCACGATCCGTAAATTTTACAGCGTTACTTAGTAAATTAGTAAGAATCTGACGCAGACGTAAGGGATCGCCAATAATTATTTCGGGTATATCGGGTGACATATCCACTATTAATTCAAGCTCTTTTTCACGGACATGCACCGAAATAATTTTAAATACTTTTTCGATAACATCTCTGATGTTGAATTCCACCTCTTCGAGGTCGAGTTTTTCGGCTTCTATTTTCGAAATATCAAGAATGTCATTGATGATTTCAAGTAATGTATAACCCGAATTTTTAATATCCTCAAGACGTTCGCGCTGCATAGGTGTCAGATTGTTGTCCATCAAACCGAGATCGGCCATGCCTATAATGCCGTTGAGCGGAGTTCGAATTTCGTGACTCATAGAAGCGAGAAAAGAACTTTTGGCTAGCGTGGCATCCTCGGCAATCTTTTTGGCAGTGTGCAACTCTTCGATTGTATGTTGAAGCTTTTCGGTGGTTTTTTCGAGTTCTTCTTTATGTTTAAAAAACTCTACATAAGCCTTGATTTTACTTTTTAAAATTTCCAGATCGAGTGGCTTGTACAAATAATCAACAGCACCCGATTCGTATCCCTTGAAAATATGCTGTCGCTGTTTGCTTATTGCCGTAACAAAAATGATAGGTATATGTTTGGTTCTATCACTGCTACGCATTATCTGAGCAGTCTCAAAACCATCCATACCGGGCATTTGAACATCCATCAATACCAAAGCCACATTGTGCTCAAGCAATAAACCCAGCGCCTCATTGCCCGAATGAGCTTTGATGATATTTAATTCCGGACTGTCAAGAATTCCTTCAAGTGTTAATAAATTTTCGGAACGATCGTCCACTATAAGTATGTTGTACTTCTTCTGTTCACTCATTGCTTTTTTTTTTTCAGATAATTAAGTGCACCTTTGGGTGTGCTGTAACCTTACTTTAGACATTAGCAAAAATAGATATTTTTTTAAGTTATAAAAATTTATTATTAATTTTGACCAAAAATAGAAACTGATGACAAACAATACTAATATTTTTACAAAGCACGGTAAGCTAAATAACCGGTTTTATTTTCAGGAATTAGCAAAACTTCAGGTAGAATTGATAAAGCTTCAGGAATGGGTAAAAGCAAAAGAGAAAAAAGTGGTTGTGATTTTCGAAGGCCGTGATGCTGCCGGCAAAGGAGGTGTTATTAAGCGAATTACCGAAAGTCTTAATCCGCGTGTGGTACGTGTTGTTGCCTTGGGCACTCCTACCGAAAAAGAAAATACTCAATGGTATTTCCAACGCTATGCGGCTCATTTGCCTGCTGCCGGCGAAATGGTTCTATTCGACCGCTCGTGGTATAATAGAGCTGGTGTTGAGCGTGTTATGGGGTTTTGTACTGATGAACAATACTGGGAATTTCTCCGCTCTTGCCCGAAATTCGAAAATATGCTTATTCGTTCGAAAATAGTTTTGATTAAATACTGGTTTTCGGTTAGCGAAGAAGAACAAGAAAAACGTTTTAAAGCTCGCATAAAAGACCCTACAAAACGTTGGAAACTCAGCGCAATGGATTTAAAATCACGTGAAAAATGGATGGAGTATTCTAAAGCAAAAGACGATATGTTTGAATATACCGATACTAAAATATCCACTTGGTATGTTGTCGATGCCGACGACAAAAAGAAAGCCCGCCTTAATACCATACACCATCTACTCAGTCTTATTCCTTACGAAGACCTTACTCCGCAACCCATCCTGCTACCACCTTTATCTCGCAGCAAGGGCTATGTACGTCCACCAATTCAGGAACAAACTTTTATTCCCGATATATATGTGCAAAATATCCCATAACGTACAATCGTGTTAATACAATATTTCGAGAGCTTATAATTTTGTAACTTGAATTCAGCTATTTCTTTTATTAAGATGTCATTTTACTCAAGTTCAACATCTTAAATTAATACATTCAAAAATACTCCTTAAAGCGTTAATCGACGTTCGATATTCGAGATTCTATTTTTTCATGTGTTTATATGTTATTCATATTCAACTGTTGAAGCTTTGTTCATAGTGCTATATTTTGTATCATGCGAAAATAATCATTCCGTTGCATATTTAAAACCAATCATGGATGTTTCATAGAATTATATCAGTTTTGACCGGGAAGTATTGCGAGACTAAATACAAGGATTATTTGTAATAATTTTAGTTATTAAGCTAATACTAAATTTTGGATTTACGAAATACGACAATGCCATATTCGGTTACATAAAAACAGTCCTTGATTTATTATTATGAACCAATTTGTACTATCTTCATAATTTTGCAAAAACGTAAATTATATTCGTATCGTTAAACCGTAAAAATATATGCAAATGAATTTACATTTTAATACAAAACTTTTGTAGCTTTGCATAAAGCACTTAGAAATGAGAATAGTTAATCCTTTATACGATAAAGCCTTCAAATATATGATGGGAAATGAACGCTTATCAAAAAAGGTATTATCAG
>QIKE01000135.1 GCA_003232915.1 Bacteroidota bacterium
TTATAAATGTCTATATTCGTTGCTACTTTTTGGTAAAATAAATGACACAGACCTTGCTATGAACAGAAAGTGTAAAGTAAAACCCGTTAAATAAGATTTTATTATGAAAAAGATTTGAATATTTATTAAATCTATTTTATCGTATTGAGTTGATATTTAGTATTATACATCTGATGAATAGTTGTGAAAAATTATTTTAAAACCGATTTTTAGAAAAAAATTTAATCGCTACGAAAAAAAAATCGCAATTTTAGAATATCACGATGACTTCGATTTTTTTCGTTATTAAATCATTGAACCATGATAAAACTTTGTCATTTACAATATTGCTTACTTTTGTCGCTTTTTAACAAAACTGATGTTGATGAAAAACGCAAAACCAAAACTTTGGAAAATGGGATTTATTCTTATAACGATTATTGCTTTTATTTCGTGTGAAACTGGAAAAAAACTATCGCAACTGAATAAAAATGCCGATACGGCTTATCGTTCGGGCGATATGCAGACGGCACTTAACAATTATGAAAAAATTATTACTTTTTACGAAAATAAAAATAATGTAAAAAATTGTCCCGTTTACACCAAAGCCGGACAAGCTGCCTTTGCACTCGACAAAAACGATAAAGCATTAAATTATTTCAACAAAGCACTCTATACAGTTTCGGAAAATGCCGATACCTATTTCGAGTTGGCAAAATTGTATCGGAAAATTGATAACCTATCGAAAGAAATTAATGCTTTACAAACCTATGTTGAAAAATACCCGAATGGAAAGGATCTTTCACAAGTGAAAAAACGATTATTTGAAACATATGTAAAAAGTGAAAACTGGGATAAAGCACTGAATTTCTGGCCAAAATTAGGTAATGAATCCGCAAACGGCAACGAACTACTCACCGGTTTTTTTCAGGTAAATAAAGCCCTAAACCACACCAAAATTTGCGATTCGTTAGCAAAGATTTTGCTTGCCCGCAACAAAAATAATATAATGGCATTAGAATGGAAAGCGAAAAAATATTATTATCTCGCCGAAAAAAGCTATCAGTCCGAAATAAAAGTATACGAAACACACAAAACAAGAAGACAATATGCCAAACTACTTAAAGCATTTGATGTGGTTACGGCAAACTTTAAGTACTCTCTTTATTATTTCAAAAAACTCTACCTCATAAAACCCAATAAAGAATACGCCCGTTATATTGCTAATATTTACATAAGACTCGACGACAAAAAAAAGGCAGACTACTATCTAAAAAAAACAAGAGGGTAAGTTTATCTTGAATTTTTTCGAACTAATAAGTTAAACGGAAAAGTAAATGAAACAAGATGTTTTCGGTTTGTTGTTTGTGATAGTTTCAAGATATATATTTTATAGAGAAATATCCTACGGATATTTGTGCAATATTAGTGCTGAAAAACAATTCCTAACAAGCAATAACAAATTGCAAACCAAATAGATAAAACGGAAAGCCCGGCAGATACTTGATTTTATTAATTCGACAGCCAAACAATTTGTTTTTCAACTTATGCGTTACCTAAAATTAGAACTCCTGACCCATTTTTTGATTATCATATATTTACAGTGATTGTCGCGTAAAGAGTATTTGTCTCCGTATTTCTTAAACACGAATTTCTCGAATTTCCACAAAATTTTTTATTATCTTTTATGAAAATAAAAAATAAATTCGTGTTCATTTTTTGTTAACTTATTTAAACTATTATCGGTATTCAGATTGCATTTCAGAAGAATTGGTATGTTTATGAAATTCAAACAAGATGCTTGAATTACACTTAAACCTGAAAAATAAACATTGTGCAAATCTTGCCGTAAGTATTAGCAAAGACTAATTTAACCCTTTGATCATCACATCAACATATTTTGCTTTTTACTTTACTACCAAAACATTTTCCGTTTGCTCTACCACACCATTTTAGTACAGCAAATAAAATACAAATCTTGCGGCCAAGTACGTACGTCTGTGGCAGCATTGGCTCGACAGGGTACTATTGTTGTGATAGATTTGCTTTGCCCTAAAGGTTTATAGCTTTTATCTGGCGAGTTTTTCGTTTTACAATGTTTATTTCGACCCACAGACGGAAATTATTACCTGATTTAAACTCAGGGCAAGTCTTACAATTATTCAAAATATTGTATAAGTTTGGGTTTCAAAAAAATTAGGGAAAACTTACAAATATTACATAATTAAACTTGGAAAAGAAATATTTCTTACAGCTCTAAAACTCAAAGAAATTATGCCGGTCTTCCTTTGAACTATTAATACTCTGACAAATAAAACACGAATATTTAAATTAGTGTACTAAATGATGTTATAAAACATGGCACTACAATTTTACCTCACCTTATTCAATTGCATGTATCAATACATTACTTTTGTATGCAAATATTGTTTTATGAAAAAAGTTTTTCTTTTTATTTTGTTTTTTATGAGTTTAAATCTTTGGGCGCAACACAAACCTTTTCAATTCGGATTTTGTGCAGCGCCGAATATGGGCTGGTTTGCAAGCGGCACTAAAAATTACCAAAATCAAAGTTTCGATTTGGGTGCTTCGTGGAGCTTTATTAACGAGATTTTTCTTATGGACGGAAATTTTATAAACATCGGCTTTAATATGGTTTTTCTAAATAGCTCTATCTCCTTTCCTTATTATGCTATTGCTTTCGACAATTCAAAAACGTACGGTACACTAATTCGTAAGTTTAAAAACAAAACTGCTAATAACTTTATAAAATAAAATATTGCTATAATCTTTTAAAATTTGGAATATTGAAAATAGCACTGGCACAATTAAATTACCATATTGGTGATTTTAAAAAAAATATAAAAAAAATACTCCATGCTATCCAACGTGGAGAAAATAACGGTGTCGATTTGGTGGTTTTTTCGGAACTCACTATTTCGGGTTATCCACCGCGTGATTTTCTGGAGTTTAACGACTTTGTCGACGAGTGCAATCTTGCAGTTGAAGAAATTGCCAAAGCCTGTACACAAACGGCAGCTATTATCGGGTTGCCTACATACAACCACAATGCCAAAGGAAAGCCGCTTTTCAATTCGGCCGCTTTTTTGACGGGAGGCAAAGTGCAGTCGCTTACGCACAAAACTCTTTTGCCCAACTACGACATTTTCGACGAATACCGTTATTTCGAACCTAATACTTCTTTTACCGTAATAAAATTCAAAGGGAAAAAAATTGCTTTGACCATTTGCGAAGATTTGTGGAATATACAAGATAACCCCTTGTATATTCTCAATCCGATGGACGAACTGATGCCCGAACATCCCGATTTTATCATCAATATTGCCGCATCACCTTTCAATTATAAACAGGTTGCCATTAGGGAAGAAGTTTTACGGAAAAATGCAGTAAAATATGGATTACCTTTATTTTTTGTTAACCACGTGGGAGCGCAAACCGAACTGCTTTTCGACGGTGGCTCGTTGGTAATGAATAAAGCCGGTGAAATTGTTGACGAAATGAAATTTTTCGAAGAGGATTTTCAGATTTACACGCTCGAAGAAATTGCCAACGTCAGTCGGAAAAATCATTTGGAACGTCCTACCGAAATAGCTCTCATACACGATGCTTTGGTGATGGGTATTAAAAATTATTTCGGAAAACTAAATTTCAACAAAGCTATTCTTGGCTTATCGGGTGGCATTGATTCAGCGGTAACATCCGTTCTTGCCGCCAAAGCGCTCGGAAACGAAAACGTATATAATGTGTTGCTCCCTTCGCAGTTTTCCTCCTCACACTCCGTTTTCGATTCATTGCAGTTGGTCGAAAATCTTAAAATGCGTTACGACATCATAAATATCGAAAAAGCCTATGATGCTTTCGACTACAGCCTGAAACCATATTTCAAAGGTTTACGTTTTAACATTGCCGAAGAAAATTTACAAGCCCGTATCAGAGGGGTTATTCTTATGGCTTTATCCAACAAATTCGGGTATATACTTCTGAATACCAGCAACAAAAGTGAAGCAGCAGTTGGCTATGGAACCTTATACGGCGATATGAACGGAGGCCTTTCGGTATTGGGCGATGTGTATAAAACACAGATTTTCGAATTAGCAAAATACATCAACCGGCACAACGAAATTATTCCTGAAAATATCATCACCAAACCACCTTCTGCCGAGTTGCATCCTAACCAAAAAGACAGCGACTCGTTGCCCGATTATGCTATCCTCGACAAAATTTTGTTCGAATATATCGAGCAAAGGAAAGGTCCCAAAGAAATCATTGCACTGAAATACGACGAAGTGCTCGTAAGACGCATATTGAAACTAGTAAATACAACCGAATACAAGCGTTACCAAACACCACCGATGCTACGCATTTCACAAAAAGCGTTCGGTATGGGACGACGTATGCCAATTGTTGCCAAATACTTATCGTAGCCACTTATACCTCGAATAAGTGGGTAGAGCGAAGTTGTAGCACAACATTCAATGTGTTCAGGTATATTGAAACTATCAGAATTGCTAACACATATTTTAATTATCATATGTTTACAGTTGTTGTCTCACAAAAAGCAATTGTAGTAATTAGCGTCGGTAAGCGAGCGTAATGAAGAAATTAACGTTTCCCGGCAAGCACTAATTACTTCTTGATATGCGGAGCAAAGATATTTCGATGTTGCCGTTTTCGGGATAAATGCTTATCCAATTGTTGTTATCCGAAAACCATTTGTACTGGTTACCTACGCGGATAATAAAATCGTGCTGTCGAGTGTCGTCAGGCACCGAAATAACAAAGCCGCCGTTTTTGCCATTATCACTGCCGTAGGTAAATATAACTTTGAAAGATCCTTTGCCCGTATTGTGTGCCTTAACAAGAATGTAATTACTTTTTCTGACATTGATAGGTAAAGGTTTGAAATCAAACTTTTTTGTTTGACTTGCGGCAATAGTAACGGGAGAATTAATAACGTCGGTGATGGCGTTATTTTCAATAAACCGGGTGATTTTGGCAATCATTCCGGCAGGATACGTTTTGTCGGGTAAAATAGTGGCAGCTTTTTGATAATTTTTTATGGCTTTGTCGTAAATTTTAGCGGCATACAATTTATCGGCATCGGCAACTGCAAGGTCATATTTTACTTTTAGTTTTTCTAATTCTTTGGCAATAAAACTGTTACAAAGTTCAATTTTTTTTATAGGAGCTTCTTCGTTGGGTTTAATAATAGAAGCTTCTTTGTACTTGATAAGTGCCTTTTTGTAGTTTTGTTGTGAATACAAATTGTCGGCTTTCGTGAGTGCCTGTTGATAGCGTTGCTCTTTTTCTTTTTCGAGCCGGGTAAGTGTGCTGTCGATTTCGGCAATTTTTTGTCGTGGATAGTGTTCTCCAATTTTTATTTTCAATGCTTTTTGGTACTCCACTTTTGCCAGTTCGTATTTTTTATCCAACAACAGACTGTCGCCTTCTGCAATGCTTTGTTCATAAGCCTTTTGTTGTGCTTTTACCTTTGCTATGCTAAGGATGGTTTTGTTTACCGAAGCTATCTGTTTCAGCGCATAAGCCTCGTCGGGTTTCAACTTATTAGCCCTTTGATAAGCAAAAAGTGCTTTCTCGAAATTCTTTTTTTGCAAAAGCAAATCGCCATCCATAATTGTCTGTTTATACGCTTTATCAACTTTTTCTTGTACTTGTTTTTGCGCAAGCAAACTGTCTATTTCGGTAATTTTTTGATTTGGCAATTGAGCATCAGGTTTAAAAGTCAGGGCGTTTTCAAATGCTTTTTTGGCTTCGCCAAGTTTTTCGTCTTGTATCAAACGTGTAGCCAAAATAATTTGACTCTGATATTTTTTTTCAAGTTCCTTTTGCTTAGTAGCATTGGCAAGCAAGTTTGCAATTTGTTTGATTTTTTCCGGCGGATACGCTGCTGTGGATTTTAAGGTCTGTGCTTCTTTGTATTTACCAAGAGCCAATTCGTATTGTCCTTCGTTGAAAAGGCTATCGGCATAGGCAACAAGCACCGAAAATTTTAAATCAACTTTTTCTTTGGCAGCAAAGGCTTCTAATTTGGCGTTGATAACTTTAAGTTGCTTTTTGATATATGCGTCGTCGGGTTTTACTTCGCGAGCCTTTTCGTATTTCAAGGCGGCTTCTTTGTATTTTCCGATATTAAACAAACTGTCGGCACCGGTAATTTCGGATGCGTAATTCTTTGCTGATTTTCGTTTTTGTTCTTGATAATATTTTCCTATGATTTTGAGCTTGTTTTCGGGATACTTCTCATCGGGTTTCAGGCTAAGAGCAAGGTTGTATTCGGCCTTTGCATTATCAAATTCTTTTATGGCAAAAAGGCTGTCGGCTCGTACAAGGGCACTTTTATAATTTTCTTCGAGGTTTAGTTTCTGATGAGCAAGTTGTGTGTCAATTTTCTCTATCATTTCTTTGGAATACGAATTTTCGGGCCATAATATTTCCGCTTCTAGATATTTTTGCTTGGCAGCGCCAAAACTTTTTCCGATGTAGAGGTTATCGGCTTCTTGGGTTTTTTTGTTGTATGCTGCTTGTTTTCCCGCTTTTGGTTTTATTTGAATGATTTCCTGTGCAATCTTTGGGTCGTCAGGTAAAAGCGAGTCGGCTTTTTCGTAATGTTCGAGAGCCATAGCATAATTTTTTATCAAAAGATAACGTTTTGCCAAAACAATTTCCTCATCAGCTCGTTTCTTTTCGTTTTGGTATTTCGCCAGTAATTTTTGAGTTTGTTTAATTTTTTGGTTAGGCAAATCTTTATCGGAAAAAACAGTATGTGCAGTTTTAAAAGCCACTAGAGCTTTGTCATATTTTTTCTGTTGAAGAAAATTTTCACCTTCGGCAAGGGCTTTTGAATAACTATCTTGTTTTCCCTTTTGTTCGGTTTTCAGTTTGTGTATCTCTGCAATCTTTTTTAAAGCATAATCATCATTCGGAATAAATTTTAAAGATTCTTGATATTGTTGTAAAGCAGCATCAAGGGAATTTTGTTCGAAAAAATCATCGGCACGGTCGATAATATCGTAATATTTTTCTTCCGATTTCATTTTTTCTTTTAATTTTTTGGCAATCTCACCGATTTTTTCTTTGGCATAAGCATCACCTTTTTTTATCGACAATGCCATTTGGTAATAAGCTTTTGCTTCAAGAAGTTTGTTTTCTTTCAGATATTTATCGCCAAGGCTTATAGTTTGTTGATAGGTTTTTGTTTGTTGTGCAACAAGCGGAGGAACTGCAAAAAATCCCCAACCGGTAATCAACAGGATAAAAACAAATGTTTTGAAAAATGTATATAACGTTCTGTCCATTCTTTTGCTCCGGTTTCTGAACTAAACGATACAAGTGGGGGTTTATTTTACGTGTTGATAATTCCGTCTTTTATTTCAAGGCTACGATCGGCCATTGCAGCAAGTACTTTGTTGTGGGTAACAATTATAAATGTTTGTCCGAAAGTATTGCGTAAGTCGAAAAATAAACGATGCAATTTATCGGCTGCTTTTGAGTCGAGATTTCCCGAAGGTTCGTCAGCCAAAATTACTGCTGGATGATTTATCAATGCACGGGCTATAGCTACTCGCTGCTGCTCGCCACCCGAAAGTTCCGAAGGTTTGTGCGAAACCCTGCTGTTTAAATCCATAAATAAAAGCAACTCAAGTGCCTGTTTTTCAGCTTCACGTTTCGTTTTGCCAGCAATAAACGCCGGAATACATACATTTTCTAGCGCGGTAAACTCTGGTAAAAGATGATGAAACTGAAAAACAAAGCCAATAGAACTGTTACGAAAATGCGACAACGCTTTACCACTAAGCGTCGATACTTTCACACCGTCAATAAATACATCACCTTTATCAAGCCTCTCAATTGTACCGATAATATGTAACAAGGTAGATTTGCCCGCTCCCGATGCACCTTCAATAGAAACTATTTCTTCTCTTGCAATATGCAAATCAATGCCTTTGAGTACTTCTACCGTACCGAAAGATTTGTGAATGTTGTGTGTGCGTACCATCAATATTGTTTGAATTTGCAAATATACAATTTTTGGTTTTTAAGTTTCGGACTGTAAACCCAACATATTTTTCTTTTTTAAGTGATTATAAATAGATCTCAATCCCATTTACTAAGTAGTACTCGCCAGAAAACACCAATCTCTTCGTCGAATTCATGTTGAAGCACAATCATTTACTCAAGTAAACTCCTGAGTTTCAACATTTCGTCTGCCTTGACCTTGGTGTCAATGCCTGAAATACGTTGACCACTTTTAATTAAAAAACAAGTAACAAAATTAGTTAAAAATGGCAACAAGAACACAATTTAAGATG
>QIKE01000043.1 GCA_003232915.1 Bacteroidota bacterium
ATTACAAATTTCATAATGCGGAAGGAACTTATTTTATAAGTATGCAGTAGTGGAGTGGTTTGATGTATTTACAAGAAACGAATACAAAGACGTAATAATTGACAGTTTTCATTATTGCCAAAAAGAAAAAGGAATATTGGATGATATTATTGTTATTAAGTAAAACCACAGGATGCAATCGTGCGGCAGCTACGGCGGGCAAGTTATCAAGCATATATCATAATTTACAAATCTTCCGGAATCAAAAAATTTGAAGATCTGAGAGGAAGCTCATTCGCTTTTACCGCCCTCTTTTTAATACGGGATATTTTTATGCTATTAGCAGGATAAAATCGCTTGGTTATACAAAAAATATTTTTTATTAGGATTTTGTTTTTACTCATGCCTACGATGTTTCCATTCAGCTTGTTGCAAAACAAATTGTAGATGGCGCTTCGGTTGACGGTTTAATATTTGAGTATTTAAAATATTCTCATCCTGAGCGACTCAAAAACATTAGAATTGTTGAAAAATTGCAATACTTTGGAATTCCACCCATTGTTGTTACGGCATCTACCTCCGATTCTACCCTAGCAAATCTACAGCGCATTTTATGTCAGATGGATAACGATACGTTAGGCGTTAAAATTCTTAAGAAATTAATGATACATCGGTTCGTTTATGCCAACTATTCACTTTCCAACTCAATTCGGCGCATGGATAAAATGATGAAGGTTGTTAATGGCGCTCTAAATTTCAGCAGGAAACATGATTTTGTTAAAACACAAGTGAATGTCAACTTGGTTATTGAAGAGGCACTTATGCAGGCGGTATTCCATCTCGAACAATCGGGTATATCTGTTACTAAGGAATTTCCAAGAAACATCCCCATAATCATAGGTAGCATCAATCACTTTGAACTTGTTATATTGAATATTGTTTATAGGGTATCTGATCTTCTCCCGTTAAATACGCAAACAACTGTATATCAAAAAATTAAAAAGCATATGATATTTTTGTACTTCGTTGATTATCAAATCCATTAACAAAACTACGGGTCATGATCGGATACCCCAATAAACAGTATTGATGCCATCGGAGAGCGGAAGACTTCCAACTCTAAAATTGTGGGACGAATTGTTTTTAACATAAGGATAGAAAAGCCTGAATTATTTTTGGAAATTAGCGACAACGGAATTGGTATCGAACCTGCGATGCTTAGTCGTATTTTTCATCCGTTTTTTACTATGAAAACAATAAGGCAAGGTACTGATTTGGGCTTATCCATAATTTATAATATTATTAAATAGCATGGTGGAGATATTGTTGTACAAAACAGAAATGAAGGTGGGATGCAAATAGTGATTAAATTTCCCATTGCAACTTAGACAACAAATACGTATGAAAGAGCTAAAGATTATTATTGTAGATGATGAACGCATTTTGCGTTTACCCATTGCTGGTGGAATTAGCGATGAAGGTTATATTGTTTTTGAGTTTTCAAGTGCTTCCTAAGTATTACAACGATTTTTGTAAGTTAAAACTGGTTATCACAGATATGAAAATGCCATGCATAGACGGGCTGGAATTATTGAAGAGAATAATGCAGCTCCACAGACGGTTGTAGTTTTGAGACAGCTTATGCAAGTGTTTCTACGGCTGTGAAGGCATTGAAATGGAGCTTATGATTATCTTACAAAGCCTTTTCAGGCTGAAGAACTGTTAGCTATTCTGGGAAGGATTTGTGAACTGAAAAAAGTGAGATCAGAGAATAAACGTTTGCGATAACAATTTGAGCAAAAATTTGATTTTTTCTTCTGTTGTAGGCAATCCTGGTGTGAATGCGGACTTATTTGAGCTAATCAGGATAGCAGCCGGCTCGGATAGTAATGTCCTTATTACGGTGGAAACGGGGACATGAAGGGAGTTGCTCATCAAAGTTATTCATTATAACTCAGCACGAAAGAGGCAGGCTTTTGTTGCTGTTAGTTGTGCGGTTTTATCACGCTAAATCTTTGAAATCGAGCAGTTTGGCTATGTTAAAGGTGCTTTTACCGGCGCCGAAAAAGAAATAGAAGGAAGATTCCAGCTTGTCAACCACGGCACCTTGTATCTTGATGATATGATGATATTCCGATGGAGCTTCATGCGAAACTGTTGATGGCCATTGAAGAGCGTAAGGTGGAAAAGGTAGGAGGCAAAGCCGGAGCCGGTGAACATCCATATCATTGCATCTACCAAAACCGACCTTGGCAAACTTGCCGTGGGAAGGAAAATTCATGCCAGACCTTTATTTTCGCCTGTATGGTCTTTCCTATCCATTTGCCACCATTGCGTGAAAGGAAAAGGCATATTAAAATGCTTATTAATTATTTTGCTAATGGCAGGAAAGTGGAGTTCGACATTGGAGCCTTTAATTCTCTGTTGAAATATAACTGGCACGGCAACATCCGGAAACTGAAAAACATTATCGAACGTTTTGTATTGCTGGCACAAAACGGCAAAATAGATATTACAAAAGTTCCACAGGAGACTTGCAACCCCGTTACTATCCCCATTACCCAACTCGTTGGACACAAACCATGGGTTGATATTTTATCTGAGGTTGAAATGTCCACCTTAAAAATTGCTTGAGAACGATCGTAATACAACAAAACAAAAACTGCTGAAATGCTCGGGATTCCTGCCACCACGCTACACACTAAGATGAGCAAAAACGATATCGGGTAGTTATCACCTCGTTAACTTTTCTGTAAACCCTGATGCCTTATGTCGGTTCCTTCATAAGCATAAATTGAAGCTTCCGCGATGTGTGCGGCATGGTCGGCGATACGTTCGATACTGGAAATTATACTTTTGATTCCGATAAAATTTAATATTACCTTTTGTAACTTACCGGAGAATTTGTCAGCAACAATAGAATTTTTTAATATTTGTCTGTTTAAATCATCAACGATTCTATCACTCCGGATTGTCCAAAGTGCAGCTTCTTTATCATTGTTTGTAAATGAAAAAATTGCTTTTGAAATCATTTCGGTGCTGACGGATAGCATTTTACTAATATCTGTCGAATTCAACAAAAGAAGGTTGGGATCTTTAAACTTTTTCACAACATTCACAACTTTCATAATCAGATCACCAATGCGTTCCAGATTGGTGATCATCCGGTAAGAGGCCATTATTTTTCTAAGCTCCGAAGCAACAGGTTTATAAAGGACGATGGTGTTAATAATGCGATTACTTATTTTTATTTCATAAGCATCTATTTTTGTTTCATTCTTTCTAATTTGTTTTAATCTTTCGGCGGACATATTTGTGTGTTCAGACGCAATTATTATTGCAAGTAATTCCATCTGTTGCAGTGTGAGTTTCGATAAACTTTCAAAATCATCCATTACTTTCTTTATCGCTTTGTCTTTCGTTGTGTTCATGTCTATTTTTTTTCAAAGATACAAATTATCCGAACTTCCCCGTAAGGTATTCCTCTGTTCTTTTATCGGTAGGGTTTGTAAATAAATCTTTAGTTTTACCATATTCAACAAGTTCACCGAGGTACATAAACATAGAGTAGTCGGAGATACGGGCGGCCTGCGCCATATTATGCGTTACCAACACTATGGTATATTCCTTCTTTAGTTTCACAAGGAGATTTTCTATTTTTGAAGTCGATACAGGGTCTAGGGCTGAAGCAGGCTCGTCAAGAAGAATAACATCGGGTTGAAATGCCAGTGCACGGGCAATACAAAGACGTTGTTGTTGTCCTCCCGACAAAAAATTCCCTTTTTTGTATAATGCGTCTTTTACTTCAGTCCAAAGTGCGACGTCTTTTAGCGATTTTTCAACTATATCATCCCGTTTGGCTTTCTTTTGCCTGATACCATTTAACTTATAGCCTGCAATAACATTATCGTAAATACTCATACTCGGAAAAGGGTTGGGGCTTTGAAAAACCATTCCAATTTTTCGCCTTAACTCAATATTTGAAAGCTTCGATATATCTTTTTCGTTAAGAAAAATCTTACCTTTGGTTTCAATTTGAGGGTATAGTTCGTGCATTCTGTTCATTGCCCTTATCAAGCTACTCTTTCCACAGCCTGACGGTCCCATAATTGCAGTAATTAAATTCTTCTTTATATCGACGCTTACGTCCGCAATTGCGTATTTATCTTTCTCATAGGAAACAGACAGATTTTGAATTCTTAATATAGGATTTTTTATTTCTATGATCGGTTTATCCATTTTAATTTGTTTTTATTTTGCTGCAATTTGTTTTGCTATTAAATTAAGAGTCAGAACCAGAATCACCAAAAACAAAGATGAACTCCATATCAGATTAACCATGTTTGGGTCGTTATAAAACTGCCAAATCAGCAAGGGTACGGCACTCGTTGGTTTATCAATATTAAAATTCACAAAAGGATTCCCAAGTGCTGTCAGCATAAGAGGGGCGGTTTCACCGAGCACTCTCGAAAGCGCCAGCAATATTCCTGTCGTTAGTCCGCTAAAGCCTGTTGGTATAAGCACACGGAGTATTATTTTATGATAAGGAACTCCCAATGCAAGTCCGGCCTCTTTGATAGATATTGGAATCATTTTTAAAGTTTCTTCGGTAGAACGTATTATAAGCGGCAACATCATAATTGTCAGAGAAGCACTTCCGGCAAGAGCTGAAAAGCCGTGTGTGATATTTTTTACAATCCAAAAGTAGGCGATAAGCCCTAAAACTATTGAAGGGGCTCCTTGTAGTATATCGGAAATATCACGGACAACACCTGCATAACGTTTTTCTGCGTTTTCATATAAATATATTCCGATTAATAATCCAAGTGGTATGGCAATTAAGCTGGCCACCGATACCATTAAAAATGTACCTGTTATGCCATTAAGTATTCCTCCTGGAATGATTTTCCCATGATTCAGCGCTGTCATTGCATCCCAAGTGTCCGGTGCAATTTTTGTAAAAAAACTGAAATTTATTTGTTTAATTCCTTTTTGGAAAAGATCGAAAACAATGAGCATAATAGGGGTAATGGCAACTAAGGAGAAGACGATGACCATACCTTTAAACAGGCGGTTCTTCGCACTTCTAAACTTACCCTTCATCGGCGTTGCATTTATTTTTAAAATGGAATTCATAGCATTAAGCGAATTTTTTGATAATGAACTTACCAAACCCGTTGATGATCCCGGTTATAAGAAATAATAGCAAGCCGATGGCAATCAACGCACTTAATTTTAAACCTTCCGCTTCGCCAAATTGATTGGCAATGACGCTGGCCATTGTATTCCCCATGTCGAATATTCCTTTTGGTATAACATTGCTATTACCAATTAACATTGTTACTGCCATAGTTTCACCAAGTGCACGGCCAAATGCAAGGATATAACTTGCAACAATTCCCGATCGAGCCATCGGAATAGTTACATTCAAGATAACCTCAAGGCGTGTAGCGCCGAGTGAATAAGCTGCCTCCTTTAAATCGTTGGGGACAAGCGAAATGATTTCAGTGCTGATAGAGGTAGCATAAGGAATAATCATTATGGCAAGTATTACACTCGAAGTGAATATTCCATACCCCTGCGCATTAAAGCCAAGTTGAACTATCAATGGTCGTAAAAAGTAAAACCCCCATAAACCATATACAATTGATGGAATACCGGCCAGAAGATCCACCAGAGTTCCAATGATCTTTGCAATCATCTTTCCCTTGTAATATTCACCGAGAAACAGTGAAGTGGAAAGTGCCAGGGGGAGACATATAACCAAAGCGAGGACGGAAGTGATTATCGTTCCTACAATAAAAGGTAGAGCACCATATTGCTCCCTTCCTGCCGTAGGATTCCATTTATTAGAAAAAATAAAGTTAAGGCCGAACTTTTGAAAAACCGGTATGGATCCCTGAATAAGGGTGAGTACCATACCGGTTGCAAGCATTATTAAGCTGAGTGATGCAATAAACAATATATTTTTTGTGATCTTTTCGCTATTCATCTACTCGTCATTAATTCATATGTTTAAAATTTTCCGTTTGTTTGATTATTAATGTATTAAATTTTAATCATTCTTTTGTGTGTACAACTTGTTTGTTATGGAAATTTCATCTGTATTTATTTCAATATCGGTTTTCCTTTGTAAGTTACCGTTTTCAAAATGTTTTGTGCCATTTTAACTACCTTTTCAGGTAAAGGAGCATAATTTACCTTTTTGGCAATAGCTTGAGCTTCAGGTCCAATCATCCAATTCAAAAGTTTCAACGTGGCCCGAGCCTGAGTCAATGAGCGGTTGTTGTAAAATTGGTCTTTGTAGAGAATTATCCATGTAAAACCACTAATAGGATAAGCGTCGGCAGCAGGAGAATTTGTTATCATTACCCGTGTGTCGGCAGGGATTTCGCCTTTTCCGGCAGCACTTACAGAGGCAATACTTGGTTTGATGAAATTACCTGACTTGTTCTGTAACAATGCAAAAGAAATTTTCTGGGCAAAGGCATATTCAGAGCCGATATAGCCTATTGTTCCAACGGTTTGGCTCACTGTACCGGCTACACCAGGGTTCCCTTTGGCACCCATTCCTGTTGGCCAGTTTAGCGATTTTCCGCTACCAATTTGAGCTTTCCAAACCGGACTTATTTTGCTCATATAATCACTGAACATATTGGTTGTCCCACTTCCGTCGGAGCGATGAACAACAGTGATTGTGAGATCGGGAAATTTAATTCCCGGATTTAGTTTTTGAAGCTCGGAATTATTCCATTTTGTGATTTTTCCCATAAAAATCTTTGTGAGTATATCGGGATTAAGTTTAATTGATTCTATTCCGGGTAGGTTAAATGCTATGACAACAGCGCCACTACACGTAGGAATATGCACAATGGGTGCAGGCATTTTGGCCATTTCAGCATTACTCAAAAATGCATCGCTGGCACCAAAATCAACAACCTTATCTTTAAGGCTACGAATGCCGCCACCTGAGCCTATTCCTCCGTAAGATACCGGAATACCAGTTTGTTCGGAGTATTTCTTAAATGCCATTTTATAAAAAGGCATAGGAAATGTTGCTCCCGCAGCAGCGAGACTGACATTAGCTTTTTGACTCTTTGTGGCACTTTTCTTGGAACCGTTGTTTTGGCATGAAGCCATCATAACAATCACTGCAATAAAAATTAATAACTTTTTCATCTTTTCATTTGTTTAAATTTATTTAATTCATTGAATATATGTACAATACTATTGCAACCAAAGCACTAATAAGTTTGCCTGTTACCAGTGTTATTTTATCAAGCTCCTGTGTGTCGAAGCTGTTTGTCATAGTCGTTTTATTTTTTTTAAAATGTTGTTATTTTTATTAATGTAAATTCAACTTGTTAACGTCTTTTAATTATTTTAGTAATACAAAAGAATAATATCCACCGCAGAATAATGTTAATTTAACATTAAGTTATAATTATGTAATTGTTAAGTCGGCACATTCCCTTAAACTTTAATAACTCGAAGTAATACAAAAAATTAATGACATATGTGGTAAAAAATTTATGTTCTATGATTATTTGTACTTACCTTGTTGTCAATCTTTTTATTGCAATATTAAACGATTGGAATATGTAACAATGTTGGGGAATTATCGCATAGTACTTGCCGGAAAACGTTAAATTTTTCGTTAAGGTTGTTTTGAAATAAAACATTTAGTCTAAGAAACTTTTAATGTACAAAACATCGCAAGCCTCAAGTATAACATTTTTTGATAAGAAACTAAAAAAAGAGGTTTTATTGCAGATATTAGTTTAAAAGATTAGGGTGTTTGGATCGGTAAAGTGAAGCATGATAGG
Organism: Bacteroidota bacterium; assembly: GCA_003232915.1. Lineage (GTDB taxonomy): Bacteria > Bacteroidota > Bacteroidia > Bacteroidales > F082 > Sulfidibacterium. Next base: position 7,806 of record QIKE01000043.1, read on the forward strand.
TTATACGTTCAAAAATTAGGCATAATGTTTGCTTTGCATAACCCGAAATGAAAATAAAGTGGCTTATTTACATTATTTTTTTGCTAATTGTTTCTGTTGTTCAAGCACAACAGATAAAACCGATTGAATCAATAAGCATTATTATTTCGGGCGATACGTTGCCTTTGTTTCGACTAAAGGAAGTGAAGATTTTATCATTGAAAATTCCGAAAACAAGAAAAGGAAGAAAGCGACTTACTCGTTTGGTCCGTAATGTTAAAAAAGTATATCCTTATGCTCGAATGGCAGGTATTAAGCTAAGACAATATGATATATTGATGACTAAAGCCAAAAATAAAAAAGAGCGTCGTCGGTTGATGAGGCGTGCCGAAAAAGAGATTAAAGCAGAATACGGTAAGCCCTTAGAACATTTAACATTTACTCAAGGAAAAATACTTATTAAACTTATCTATCGAGAAACGGGAAATTCCTCTTACGATTTGGTAAAAGAGTTGCGTGGTAATTTTACCGCCTTTTTTTATCAAACTTTTGCTCGTATATGGGGATATAATTTAAAGATGAACTACGACCCCAAAGGTAAAGATTATAAAATAGAAACTATCGTTACGTTAATCAATCAAGGGAAGTTATGAAATCCGAGTTTATTTTTTATGTTTTCAACACCCTTTTTTTCTTCGATTAGGACATAATTTTTTTTTCACCTGTTTATAATTTTGTAATTAACTGCTTGCCTGTATTTTAGTTTTGTCACGATTTTTGCTGCCTGCGGGCAAAAATCCCGCCAAAACCGGTACTCGTTTTTTCATTCCCCCGACTTGAAAGTCAAAGTCGGGTTTACTAATATTACGCCCCTACGGGGCTTTGATAATCATTCCCTTGTGTGTTTAAAACCAATCATGGATGTTTCATCTGTTGGACGAACAATTCAAAAGACTAAAGATTTACTTCTTCAAAAAACTTTCAAGCAGATATTGCACATAAGCACGGCCTTCTTTTTCAAGTGTATTTTTTTTCGACTTTGGAACATTTTTTTCATAATAATAGTTATTTGTAATATTCATAACTATTTCGCCATAAGTACGTTTCCAGCCAAACCCATAATGCAATTCGAAAAAAGCAAATTGAGGGCTGTATGGATTGAAAGCATTTTTGCTCCAAAAAAAATCGTCGGACGATAAACCGAACTGGTGCAAAATCGTTGCGGGAACATCCACGTTAGAGCAGAGGCGGTTATACTGTTTTCCGCGCCATGCGGTGTCTAATGCACCGCCTGTTAGCAATAATGGTATATGGTGGTATTTGAAACTCCACAAGGGGTAATTATGGTACGACATATGCGAATGGTCGGCCAAAATAATTACCAAAGTACTATCCCACCATGTTTGTTGTTTAGCTTGTTCGATAAAATCGCCAAGGCATTTATCGGTATAATGGGCGGAGTTAACAAACTTATTTTCAATTTTTACCCAAGTGAGTGGTCTGCCTCCTGGTTGGTCGTAAGGCGAATGTGAGCTAATTGTAAACGCATTAGCAAAAAAAGGACGAGGCATTTTTCCGATAGCTTTCAAAAATACCGGAAACATGTAGCCATCGGGAACACCGAGGCTACCACGAGGAAGCGACGCGTCGAAGTCTTTGCCTTCGACAAGTCGGTCGAAACCAGTAGCCGAAAGAAATGATTTTATATTTCCGTATTCCAACTGTCCCGCAAAATAAAAACTACTGTAATATCCAGCTTTTTTCAATTTTTGAATTAAACTTGGAAATGCTTTGTATTTTTCGGGATGATCGGATAAAGTAGTAACAGGTAAGGCCGGAAGACCGGCATACAAACTTCCGATGGCCTGTTGCGAGCGATTACCTGTAGCGTAAAAGTTAGTAAACAGCAAACCGTCTTTTTCTAAATGGTGAAATCGGGGTGCAATTCGTGGGTCGCCTCCTAACGATTCTATTAAGTCGCCCGAAAAGCTCTCTAGAAGTACAAGCACAATATTTGGCCGTTTGATGCGTAAAATATTAATAGTAGTATCCTTTTTTGTGTAATGAATACTTTTTACAATTTTTTCAGCTTCGGCATCGGGAATAGTTTTGAAAAAATTGTGCTTTGCAATTTCCAGATAATCAATAATATTGAAGGCGAGACTATAACCCGAATTTACTGCCGTTTGATTCAAAATATTGTGTCTTGAAAAGTAAGGTTCACTAACAGTGATGGGAATGGCCTTCAACCCATCGCGAATACCGTAAAACAGCAGAAATGCTGTCAATAAACTAAGTCCGATAGTAAGCAAAGGCTGGTGCCTTTTTTGTGGCGGTAACGTACTGAAAACATATTTTTTATACAAAAAATAAAATAATATGAATTGGCCGGTAACAAGCGTAAAAAAAAGCACGATTTCTGTAGTTGTTGCCGAATTGAAAACTTCATCGGGATGTCGAAAATAAGCTAACGCTTTATACGATAGTTTGGTTTTCCATTCGCCATATAAGCCAAGTTCTCCGGCCGAAATCATCAGATAAAGGAGTAGAGCAAGGGCAGTATAAATCTTGTGGAAAACATTCAGCCATTTTATAGTATAAAATCGTTGAACTAAATATATAAAAAAAGGTATCACCAAAATATAGCAGGCCGTTGAAATATCAAGACTAAGTGCATGATAAAAACTTTGCAGAACTTCTCCGATATGAATGTGATCGACTTTGAGGAGTTTGAGATAATAGAACAAAAAAATTATTCGTTGAACAGAAAATACAATTAACCAAAACAACAACTGTTTTACTAAATTAATAATAATTCGCATAACGCATCCTTTTTTCTTGAATATACTTGAATATAGTTGTGTGGAAATTACTCTTCCTCCCAGTCGAGCAATCGCTTTTCACCTTCAATTTTTATTATTTCGCCTATTTCCTGCGAAACTTCCAAAACTCCTTTGTAATTTCCTGCCTCGTCGCGTATGGCAAAATACCAAATGTAAACATATTCGCCTTTTACAGGTACGCAAAATTCGGCTTTGTCTTTTTGCCCTTTACGAAAAGCATCAATAATTTTTTCCACTATGTGAACACTTTCTTGTGGATGACAATTGCGTACATCCCGTTGAATAACAGATTTTGTACGGTGGAAAATTCGTTTTTTTGGGGTGGAGTAATAGCGTACCTTATTATTTTCGTCAACATAAGTTACATCTACCGGCAAATGGTTCATCATCAACCGGATTTGCTCGGGAAACAAAAAACCTGTTTGTAAATCAACTTCTTCTTGTAGCGATGCTGTATTGTTTTGTTCCTTTTTGATTGCCACATTTTCAGGTTTAATAAATGGCCAATCAAAATCAAGACTTTCCATAAGCATCTTATCAAGACTTTCTGACGGGATGGTCTCAAGAATTTTGGGAAATAATATTTTTTCATCTCTAAACCGGATGGCTGACATATTGAAAAAAATATCGCCTGTAAGACGGTTGAAACGCTTCAAGCCTGGTTGATGTTTTGCAAGCTCAACAAGAATAGCTTTCAAATTACGACGAATATCATCGTGAAACGACCACATAATTTTTATACAACGATAATCGTCCCATGCCTTTTCTAAAACGGGAAACAAAACGTTTTCTTTAATAACATACAGCCTATCAAAACCAATGATCTCTGAAAAACTATTGTGAAGGCTGTTTTTTAAAGAAGGACTTTCGCTATTTTTGTTGAAATCTTTTATCAACGGACGCAAGGCTTTCAACTTTTGGTCGAGAATGTTGTTGTTTTGTATTAAGTATCCCAAAAAACTGTCTTCCTTAGGTCGTTCCACTTTTGCATTGTTTAGCGAAGTGTAAAACAAATTTAAAAATTTATTGACCCCAGCTTTTAGTTCATTCATTGCTATTTCCTGCTTTTGCAAGGCATCTGTAACCCAAATGACGTCGCTGAAGCGAATGTTATTGATCAACTGCCGGTTTTCTTTTACTGCTTGCCCAGGTCTTTCACCCTTTAAAATACGTAAACAAAAAGTTAACAACTCTGCATTAAACAGCTTTTGTTTATTGGTAAACTCCGACATGTTATTTTTTTAGTTTTATTAAGCACATGTAAATAATTAAGAAAGCATAAACCTTAATTAGCAGATTTTAGCATCCACACAAACTTAAATCCTATTGATTGTGTGCAGCAAAAGTAAAACTAAAACATCAATAAAATTGTTGAAAAATGATGAAATTTTCGGAAAATGTTATCTTTTTAGAATTTTTAAGAAACGCCGGTTTTTCAAAAGACAAATTTGTTACATAATGTATGCAAGGACTGCCTTTGAATCAATGAATGCTGGTATTATTCCGGTTCGTCAACTTTTATGTACAACGTTGTATATCCGTCATAAAGTTCCAACTTCGACATCCTGCACTAATAATTTTCATGCACTGATTTTGACCTGTCGTTGATAAGCTTTTTATGAATAAATTCTTAGCCCTATTTCTGAAATCCCAAAAGCTTAATAACAAGCGTGGGAATAAATTGTACTTTTATCTATAATTGCATCTTTAATATTAGTAATAATGGTAATATTAAGCATTTTTTGTAAAAATTACACTTTTGTACTATTTCCCAATAGGGAGGTATAGTTCAATAAAGGGCGGATAAGCAATACGGACATAAGCGTTAAACATCAGATAGATGTGATGAATACCCATAATATAACTACAGTTTTGGAGATAATGATAACCAACACTGCACATTGCACCATAGTTATTGCTTATGTTAAAAAAGATACCTCATAGGATATTTAGCAAAAAAAAAGGTTTTCTTGAAGACCTGAGTTAGTGTAACTTACATTTTTCCAACTCAAAAACAGGATAAACTCATTATGCTGATTTATGTTAGAAGAGCTGTAGGAGACCGTAGACTGTTACGTAGGGTTCTGGTGAGAGACTCTGGGTGAAATTCCTTAGCCTACTCAGTCCTATCCGTATTTTTGTATCTCACGAATATAATGTTTTGATTCGGGGCCAAGGTTAAACAACAGATCGATAATACTCAAATTAGCAATGAAAGGGTGGCGGTCGGAAAAAACTTGTGTATAGGGTGGAAAATTGTCAAAAACAGGGTGGAATTTTGGCGAAATTCGTGTTCTAAGATCAATTATTCCTTCTATATGTTTTTTATTATACAAAGTGCTGATCTTGATTTTAATCGGCAGTTCCAAAAGTTCCGATAGTTTATTTATTAACTGTAAGTTGAGGTTGAATAAGTGGGTAAAACCGCCATAAAAAAACGGGGCAAGTTCGTCACTGTAATATAAAAAAAAAGGAGAAGAACGATAGGCTGAGCAAATGGCTTGCCAGTGCCGGAAATACCATTTTCCGGTATTCATAATCAAAACATCTCCCGTTTTAGTATGATTTCCATTAGGCTTATTCACCGGAACGGAAAGGTTTAGTGCTCCGCTTTCTGACAGAATAACACACCTATTCCGGTAAGTTTGTTTGCTATAGGTTTCGAATTTTTCAACAACGAACTTATTAGCTGCTATTAAAGCAAAATACTCTATCGGTGGCAAATATGCCGTAGAAAGTAATAGAGTTGATTTGGAATAAATGGTCATGTCTTTTTCAGTCAATGTCATCGTTAGCCAAATAAAAAAACACAATGGCTTTTTTCACAGTTTACTATTTTTCAATTTTTCATCAAGATACACAATGAAAAAACAAATCTCTGAAAACAAAATCCAAATCTCAAATAAGCGATTTGATATTTTATCATTACAATTAATAATTTCCTATCGAAAAAATACGAATTTCGAAATTAATCTACCAATGTTTAAACCTTGACCCTATCAAACAAAATAGGCTGCAAATTAATAAAAATTTGCAGCCTATTTTTTTCACGTCAAATTATTTCTTTTCTTTCAGCAATACGTCGTTTATGGCCTTAATAAGAGCATCTTTCGGCAAAGCACCGACTGACATTTGCGGTTGTCCTTCAGCAGGGCAAAACAGGATAGAAGGAATGCTACGGATACCGAATGCAGCGGCAAGTTCTACCTGATCTTCGGTATTCACTTTGTAGATATTGATTTTTTCGTTATACTCAATGGAAAGTTCCTCAAGTATGGGGGCAACAATTTTACAGGGTTGACACCAATCGGCATAGAAATCAATGATACACGGAAGTTTACCTTCAAATTTCCAATCTTTATTTTGTTCGAAATTAAAAATTTTTTCGAAAAAAGTTTGTTTTGTTAAATGTTCCATTTTGCGTTATTAAATAATAATGATAATTCCATCTTTTATAAAAGATATTTATTTTTTTTCAGTTGATTGTTCCTTTTCACGCAATTGTTTGTCGATAGTTTTGATATACTGTTCGCGTGGCAGCAAACCCACTTGTATCTGAGGTTTTCCATGTGTCGATAAAAACAATACCGACGGAATACTTCTTATACGGAATACCGAGGCCAATTTGCGCTCTTTATCTACATTGATTTTATAAAATTTCACTTTGTTTTCGTACTTTTCTGCCAATTCAACCATAATAGGAGCCACCTTTTTGCAAGGCCCGCACCAATCGGCATAAAAATCAATAACAATAGGCTCTTTTCCTTCATAAACCAATTTATGTGGATTTTTTTCAAAGTTCCATACTTTTTTCAAAAACTCATTGTATGTCAAAAGTTCAGGCTTAGCCTTATCATTTTGAGCCTTATTTTTCCCCCTTTCAATTTTTAGCTTATTTTTTTTCTGATTCCCATTAATGTTAGAACAACTTATGAATAAAAAACTTAATGATAAAAAGACAATCACACTAATTTTTTTCATTTTCCGTTTTTGTTAAAAAAATAATACAATTACAAAGTGGTACAAAGATAAATAAATTTTATATAGCGCTTAAACATCACCCATTTTTTTTACTTTTGCAACTCAAACAAGAATAATGCCTATTTTACAAAAAAAAATTTATGGCAGACTTTATCAATAATATTAAAGATTTAAAAAGTTTTTCGGTAATTTTTAGCGATGAAGAGAGTTGTTTGCGTTTTCTTGCAAAACAAAAATGGCAAAATGGGTTTGTTTGTCCTCATTGTGGCAACAACAACTATTGCAAAGGAAAGAAACCATATATGCGTCGTTGTACCAGGTGCAAAAAGGAAATTTCGCCAACTGCACATACCTTGTTTCACAGATGCAAAATTCCATTAAAAAAAGCTTTTGCAATTGTTTATCTTTCCTGCAAATATCCTGACAAATCGTCATACGAAATGAATAGGCAAATCGGTGTGAGGCGGATGACATGTTATCATTTTCAAAAAAAAATAAAAGGATGCTTTCGCGAAGGAATTCAAGATGCTTTTATAAAAAAAATTATTTCTACAAAATAGCTACTGTGCTAATTTACTGCCATTTTAAAATACCTTTTTTCCATAGGCAATAGCAGAAACAAATGTATAATAAACTCCATCATAGATTTTTCAATTTTGATTTTGTCAAATAACAATTAAACAACGCAATCGCACCGCGATAAATGCAAAATTGCCATGTGGATGTAGGCTTGTTCCAATAATCGTTTTCGTCTTCAGCTTCTTCAGCTTCTTCTTCAAGTTCCCACGAATATTTTTTTCGTTGCGGACCCGATTTTTTATAATAAAATGCCATTATGGTACCCGAGACGAGTCCACCGAGATGAGATTCCCACGAAATGTGTTTATTGGGCAAAAAATTGGGGATAGCACCCCAAATAAGGCCACCGTAAAGAAAAGCGATAACAAGTGTTAATGCCGCAAGACGTGTATCTTTTCGGATAATACCACTGATAAACAGAAAAGATGCCAATCCATAAATAATGCCGCTTGCACCAATATGATAAGCTTCGCGCCCACCGAACCAAACCCAAATACCCGTCAATATCCAAATGGATATTAGTACTTTTATTGAAATATCACGATAAAAATAAAACAATGTCGTCCCCAATATAAGAAAAGGTACCGAGTTAGCTGCAAGATGTTTGAAACCTCCGTGGATAAAAGGAGATAGAATAATGCCCGGCAAACCATTGATGTACAAAGGATGAATACCCAAATATATAAGCCTGATACCGAATACAAATTCAACCATGCGCTCAACCCACATAAGCAAAAGCAAAATGAAGGGTATAAAAAGGGCGCTAATAAATTTGCTTTTTTCGGTACTCATCGTTTTTTTTCAATAAAGCTATTTTGCTTCAATAAATATGCCACCCATTGTATATTGCTTAGGGTCTGCTGATCTTCTATAAAATACAATTTAAACCTCATATCCGCACTTAAATAAGAAAAAACTTTTTTGTGGAGGATAATGGTAATATTTTGCAAAATTTTTAATAAAAAGCAGTAATCTCTTGTCGAAATATGATTTTCTATCATTCTTTTGGTTTTCGGTGTAACCGGAAAATAACAATGCAGTGTTTTCGGGAGGTACGTTGTGCATTTATCGAAATTACCTTTTGCTAAAAACACTGTCCTGAGTATTAGAAACGTAGATGGATATTCCTATATGTCTGTATCACTGTTAATTAACGAAATTAAGATGATTTTTTATTGGGCATAGCTATCCTGTGTTTTGTAATATTTGGAAGGCTTTTAGAGTGTAAGCTGCTTGTAAGGCCGTCGAGTATATGATTTCAAAATCCATTGACGGCCTTGGTCTACCCACTTTCCGGCAACCGCTATAAACCTGAATATAAACCTTCTAAGTCGCGTCCGTGGTGTAATGCCGTCAAATATCAACGAAGCTTTTTTAACCATAAAGATGTAAAAATTTCTTATCATGGCCATAACAATCATAAATGCGGTATTTTCATCCACAAACGAAAATGGCAAATGTTTCCAACCAAAGTCATTATTCATCTCATCAAAAACCTTTTCGCTGGCTCCTCTGTGGTTGTATAACTCAATAACTTCTTTTCCGGAATTTTGCCAATCGTTGGTAAGTATTGAACGGTAAGTGTAAGCATCACCCGTAAATATATCTGTCTGATGATCATCCCGTTTCTCTCTCATTATTATTAGACGATATTTCCGGTCGGCAAAA
>QIKE01000088.1 GCA_003232915.1 Bacteroidota bacterium
TAGAAGACATGATCAGAACATAGCAACGAATCGAAGAAAAATATCTTAGCTAACCCTTGGTATTGCTGGATTCATTGTAGTAAAATCCGTTCTAAAAAATATTTAAATATTTATTGAATTCATTTTATTTTATTTTGTTGATTACTCTTTCGAATAAAGTAAAAATGTAAGGTTTTACTCTAAGGATTCTTGAAATAGCGTAACTTTGATTTTACTTGCGAATTGAAGGTTTATTTATATTTTGTAGTTTTTAATAAAACCATCATACCTGTAAAATACTATCATTGCCTATTTTAAACAATTGTGATGATTTACTGAAAAAGCCTGCTCCGAAACAATATTCTGTTCTAAAGCAAGCTCTTTTTGTAGATGGACACAATAATATTCACAAGGACTCAACCACCCGCTTTAGTTTTTCACTGATTTCAATGGCAATGGCTTTCATCTCCTTGTTATCAACTTTGGCCATAGCCGCAACGGGATCGATGGAACTAACTTCTATTTGCCCTCCCTTTTCCTGAACAATAAAGTTACAAGGTAGCATCGTACCGATTTTATCGTCTGCTATAAGTGATTTTAATGCATAAGGCGGATTACAAGCTTCAAGGACTCTGTATTTTCTAAAATCAACATCAAGTTTTTCTTTTAGTGTTTTTTGAAAATCAATTTCGGCCACAATGCCGAATCCTTCTTTTTTCAGGGCTTCTTTCGTGTGTTCAATGGCCTCTTCAAAAGACCCTTTTTTTAATATTTTTGTGAAATAGTAACTCATGACTCTAATTTTTTTATGACTATTAATACTTTTTAATTATTGCACAAAATTACGCGTTAAATAGTATTGCACATTACACAATTATGGTAAAAATTTATATGTTTTTCACAACAATTGATGATATGGAAAAATGATTAATGATACTGTAAACGTCAAGCAAAAGACTATTTCTTTCCATCTTTAAAGAACATACATAAAAAAGTTAAATTCTTTCGATTACTGTGGTCCAATCGTGAATATCAACTATGGTACCTTCCTGAATACCACGAAGATGGTTATACAATTTGGAGGAAATAGGTCCGGCCTCAATACCATACTCCACTGTTTTTCCGGTACTATGGTCAGTAATTTTTTTGATAGGCGAAATAATGGCTGCTGTTCCACAGGCTCCGGCTTCTTCAAAACTGTCGAGTTCTTCAAATGGTACTTTTCTTCTTTCAACTGTCAAACCGATGTCTTTTGCAATTTGTTCCAGACTCATATTGGTAATAGAGGGCAAAATGCTGTCGGATTGAGGAGTGATATAAGTATTGTTTTTAATTCCGAAAAAGTTAGCGGGGCCGGCTTCGTCGATATACCTTTTTTCAAGGGCATCAAGAAAAAGTACTGAAGCAAAACCTCCTTGGTGGGCACGTTCGCTGGCACGCATACCGGCAGCATAATTTCCACCTACTTTGTATTTTCCGGTTCCGAGTGGTGCGGCTCGATCCATGTCACGAACCACTTCGATAGCCACAGGTTTAAAACCTTCTTTAAAATAGGGTCCTACAGGAGTAACCAAAACCAAAAATAGATATTCGGTTGCAGGTTTTACACCCACCTGCGGCCCACTACCAACAAGCAACGGCCTGACGTACAGCGTAGCACCCGTACCATATGGAGGAATGTATTTGGCATTGAGCCTCACAACCTTTTCAATAGCTTTGAAAAAAAGCTCATCGGGAACTTCGGCTAACATAATGCCGTAAGCCGAATGGTGCATCCTTTTGGCGTTTTCCTGCCAACGAAACAAACGTACTTTACCGTCTTTTCCTCGGTAAGCTTTTAAGCCCTCGAAAGCCTCCTGACCATAATGCAAAGCTGTGGCTGCAATATGCATAGGAATGTATTCCGATGAACTTATTTCCAATTCACCCCATTTTCCATCACGGTAATAGGTGCGTATGTTATAATCTGTTTTAAAATAGCCAAAAGGCAACTTGCCCCAGTCGATATTCACTCTGTTCTTCATAAATTTTATGTTTATAAGCTGTATTTTATTTTCGAGGCTAAGTTACATATTTTAGTTTTTACTTTGTAAATTTAAATGCAAGCAACAATGAGGCAAAAAGGCTAAGAGATTGATATGGCGGGCTTAACTAAAATAATATTTTTTCAATTTAAATTGATGGTTTTAAAATTATTAATAATTATGGCTATTGAAAATATACTATATGAAATAAGCCGGCGCTTTAAATACTGTAATCTATCATGTTTGTTGAAAACATAAATAAAACTAAAATGACACCAAATTACTTTGCGATATTAAAGAACATTGGTATTTTTGCTGAAAACGGTTTTACAGCTCAAATAACTTTAAGCCGGTAGAATCTGAAAAAATTAAAAAAAAAGAAAACGATGGAAAAAATACCACTTTCTGCTAATCATAAACGTTCGGTTACTTCTTCTTTATATATTATCGAAAATCTTGTTGACGAGATAGAAAACAAACTTATTCATTCTCAGGAAAAAAGTCTAACCGAAATTACAATGAACAATAAAAGCGAGAACATCCGGCATTATCTTATTGTTATTCGAAAGATAAAATCTGACATCAGTTTTTTAAAAGATAAATATAATTTGCAGCCTTACCGCTTTACGTTTTCGCAGATTATTAATTCGCGAAAATCGAAAATATGGGAAGTGTTATGCGATACAAAATCGGATAAATTAAAAAGAGGAGGTGATTTTCCACAAAAGTATGCTCAAGAATTTGATTCGGATATGGATAAGCTGTTGGAACTTACCGAAAGTATCTGAATTTATTTTTCAGGAAACTCCGTTCCAAATTGAAAATTGAGTTCAGCTTTGATAATATATTGAGGATACCTCTGCCATACCCCCCTACCCTTCCCACCGTGAAGTAGTTCCCTCGTTGCAATATGCATAGCAAGCCGTCGTCTTCCGAAACCGGCACAAACGTCAGCTTGTGCCCACCCGTATTTTCCGTACAGAAATAATCCCTTACCTAACATTTCATTTGGCAAACAAAGACTTGCACAAGAAGACTATCATCTTGCCAATCAAATTGATAGATAATTGATGATAGCTGTGGCAACAAGCACGAACACGTAAACCTTTCGACAAAGCAACTATTCCCGTTTATCGTGTGTGTTATGCCGACAAAATAGATAAAGCACAGGAAGTCATTCGTCAAGTGTGTGAGTTGGCCGAACCCCTATAACAATTGTAGTACTGACAAATTCACCTTTAAAAATGTTTGTGTTTCTTACAAGTAGCAACGACAACTATTTTGTTTTTGGCGGAAAAGTAGCTTTTTTTTGGTAATCTTTACACCATCTTTTCAAACCGCATCCCTCACATTTAGGCTTGCGTGCACAACAAATATAACGACCGTGCAGAATAAACCAATGATGCGCAAGTGGAATAAGTTCGCCGGGAATATATTTCACCAATTGTTTTTCGGTTTCCAAAGGTGTTTTTGCACCTGTTGTTAATCCTAAGCGTGCCGAAACTCTGAAAACATGAGTATCTACGGCCATCGTCGGTTTGTTAAATACTACCGATGCTATGACGTTGGCCGTTTTGCGCCCAACGCCCGGTAATTTCAGTAATTCGTTAATATCGGAAGGAACAGTTCCATTAAAATCATTCACCAGCATTTTGGCCATTCCCAAAAGATGTTTGGCTTTGTTGTTGGGATACGAACATGACTTCACAAGTTCGAAAATATCAAATATTTCAGCCATGGCAAGTCTTTCTACATCAGGATATTGCACAAAAAATTCAGGTGTTATCAAATTCACTCTTTTATCGGTACATTGTGCCGATAAAATTACGGCAACCATCAATTCGTAAGGAGTTATATAGTGCAACTCGGTTTCGGCAAAAGGACGATATTCTTTAAAATAATTAATTATTTTCTCGAATCGTTCTTCTTTCCGCATACCTTTATATTTTTGCAAATATGCTAAAATTATAGAAAAATGGAACCGGAAAAAAAATTTATTTTGTTTGAGAGGATAGTTTTATTAGAAAAGATACTATTATTGTTAAAAATCTATCTATAAAATTATTTCAGTTTCCAAATGATCCGGTAGTAATTTTTATTAGATAAGTTTTTTATAAATCGTACTATATTTGCCAGAAACTTTTGGTTTTTTTGCGGTTTAGGTGAAACACTCGTTAAAATGGAAAAACGGAAATATATTAAATGTATAGGTATTTTTTTACTAATTATGACTTTTAATTCTTCTGTAATGGCTCAATACCATTATTATTATAGGTTTAAACCTTGGGACAAATACCAATTTTCTATTCAGAGCGGACTTTCGTGGCCTTACGATCGTTTTGGAAATCACAGCAATTTGAATTTTTCAAGTTTTGCTACTCCCGGTTATAATGTTACGCTTCAAAGCATTTACTTCTATACGCCAAATTTCGGTGTTGGAATTAATTTAATGCTAAATATAAACCCAGTTGACAATAAAAAACTTGCGCAAGCTTATGTCAATTCAAAAGATGCATTCATTGATGCTACGGCAACAGTTTCGCCCTTTTATGAAACCTCTGTTCTAATGGGCATTTATTATCAGGTTCCGCTCAGTGATTATTTTGCTTTTACATTTTCGATGTTAGCAGGTATGCAAACGGTTTATAAACCTGCCGGGAGAGTGTATGTTAAAGGTTTGTTTGTAACTATTCCGTTTGTTGAATCTAAAGATGAGCAAACAAATTTTGTTTTTTATTATAAATTCGGAATGCAAATAAAACTTTACCGGTTGGTTTATCTTGAAGCCAGTGCTGCTTACATAGGGTCAACTTACAATTTTGAATATTACAGAAACAATAATAAAATTCTTCAAAAACAACATATTGGCGAATTAATGTTTAGGTTAGGTGTAGCATTTAAGTTTTAAAATGATGTTTTTTTTTAAAAGGAGTAACTTTTTATGAAATTATAAGTAAAAAATCAGGTAAATAATTAGTAAGTTTAAAACAGATATATGAGTAAAATAAATACACTACGGTTATATTAAACATTATACGAACAACGTATTAATTGTTGAGATTTCAACTTTTTTGTTTGATAATCTGATATTTCGTTTTGTCATTGAAAAATACATCCGGTATTTTTATAAATATTGTTGATAAAATAAGTTTATGAGTTTTATCGGTAATAAGTATTATGTTAATAACTGATACAAAAATAAATTTTAATAGATCAAGATTGGCTGATAAAGAGAATTGTTTTTTTTTTCGTGGCTTAAATCGCACTAATTATTTTTTTTGTATGCACCAATTTATTGAAAAAAATTAAGCAATAATGAAAATATCAGGCGCTAAGTGTCTTCGTTTGTCGGCACGACATTATTTGATGGTTTTTGGATTATTGATTTTTGGATTTACCACTGTCAGAGCACAACAATGGACAAAATTGTTGGCACAGAATAAAGTAAAAAACAAAACGCTGACTTTTTATGATATTCAAAAAGCCTTTAATAACTACTGGACACCATACGAAGTAAAAAAAGGATATTATCTTAAAAAGGGTAAGTTGGTAAGGGCCGGTGGCTGGAAACAGTTTAAACGTTGGGAATGGTATTGGGAAAGTCGTGTTGATCCTGTTACGGGGAAATTCCCCACCACAACGGCTTATGAAGAGTATGTTAAGCTCTATGGAAAAACAATGGGAAGTCGTTCGGGTTTGGGCGGTTGGTCTAACATGGGTCCCAGTTCAAGTCCGGGAGGTTATGCCGGATTGGGACGTTTGAACAGCATTGCTTTTCGCCCGGGTGACAACAATACGTTTTATGCAGCATCGCCCTCTGGAGGCTTGTGGAAAACCACTGATAACGGAACAACTTGGGTACCATTAACCGATGACAATGCAGTTTTAGGAGTTAGTACGGTAATTGTGATTGCCGGAGCAGCAACACAAAACGATGTTATTTACATCGGTACAGGCGACCGCGACGGTGGTAGCATGTGGTCGCTAGGCGGTGGACAGGGAAACGACAACAACAGTGTCGGGGTGCTTAAATCAATTGATGGAGGCTCGTCATGGCAAACCACAGGACTGACGTTTAATACTGATCAGAAAATTACAGTTAACAAACTGTTGCTCGATCCGGTAAATTCCGATATTTTATATGCTGCTACAAGCAATGGTTTTTATAAATCCACAGATGCAGGTAGTAGTTGGAATAAACTTTCTTCCACCGACTTTGTTGATATCGAATTTAATCCTTCCAACAGCAGTACCCTTTACAGCGGAACGTTAAATGGAAGTATTTTTAAAAGTACCGATGCCGGAGTAAGTTGGAATCAAGTACTTTCGGGTACCGGTGGAGGACGTACCGATCTTGCCGTAAGCCTCAACGATTCCACAATAGTATATGCTGTAATTGCCAACAGTGGTTTAACGGGAGTATACAAATCAACCGATTCGGGAGATTCTTTTTCTTTGATATTTAACAGTGTAAACCTGCTTGATTGGTCATGCGACGGAAGTGGCTCCGGTGGACAGGGCTGGTACGATTTGTGTATTGCTGCCGATCCCACCGATATAAATACACTTTTTATCGGAGGAATTAATACATGGAAGTCAACCGACGGCGGATTGAGTTGGGGCATTGTCAACCATTGGTCGAGTACGTGTGGAGGCGCGGCTACACGCGTTCATGCCGATAAACATTATCTTGCTTTCCAAAATGGTACTTCCACACTTTTCGAATGCAACGACGGTGGATTATACAGCACAAGCGATGAGGGAGCTACTTGGAATCATCTCACCAACGGAATGGTTATTAGTCAAATATATCGTCTTGGTGTGGCGCAGACTTCAGCTTCAGATGTTATTTGCGGTTTACAAGACAACGGAACAAAAGCACTGTCATCAGGCACTTGGACAGACGTAATTGGTGGCGACGGTATGGAATGTGCTATCGACTTTACCAACAGTGCTACACAATATGGCGAATTATATTATGGCTCAATAAGAAAAACTACCGACAATTGGGTAAGTACAACGAATATAAGTGCCGGAATATCGGGAAATGCGTGGTGGGTAACTCCTTACTTAATCGACCCCAACAATCACAACACATTGTATGTTGGCTATCAGGATGTTTGGAAATCAACTGATCAAGGAGGCAGTTGGACGCAAATTAGCAATTGGGGAGGAAATACACTCCGCTCACTTGCCGTTTCCCCTTCCGATTCAAATTATATTTATGCTGCTACAACGAATTTGCTTAAAAAAACTTCCGACGGAGGAAACAACTGGTCGGATATAACAAACGGTTTGCCCGTTTCTTCATCAAATATTACTTATATTTCCATTAAATCGGATGATCCGAATACCCTTTGGGTTTCTATGGGCGAATACAACGATAATGGCATATTTCAAACTACAAATGGAGGTTCATCGTGGGTAAACATATCATCAGGATTGCCTGCTATTCCGGTAATGTGTGTAGTTCAAAACAAACAAGATACGGTAAAAACCGAACTCTATGCCGGTACTGATGTCGGAGTTTTTATAAAACTTGGCAGTGCCAACTGGGTTCCATTTAAAAATAACTTGGCCAATGTGGTAATAACCGAATTGGATATTTATTATGATGATTCACTCCCTTTAAACAGCAAATTGCGGGCAGCCAGCTTTGGTCGCGGACTTTGGGAGTCGGATTTATACACCCCCTCGGATATTGTAGCTGCTGATTTTACCGCTGATACTACAAATGGTGAAATACCGCTAACAGTAACTTTTACCGATCTATCAACAGGAAATATTAACTCATGGCAATGGAATTTTGGTGATGGCGGCACATCTACCGATCAAAATCCAACTTATGTATATAATAATTCGGGAACTTATTCGGTAACCCTTATTGTATCGGGACCCAATAGTTCCGATACCCTTACCAAAACAGATTATATTACTACGGTTTGCCAGCCGCCGATCGCCGATTTCAGCTATCGGATTTTAGTTTGCGACACGCTTCAATTCACGGATTTATCCTCTGCGGCACCGGGCTACAAC
>QIKE01000011.1 GCA_003232915.1 Bacteroidota bacterium
CAAACTACTTTTTTTGTGATGTTTTTCATTTAAGTTTTCAACATTATATTGTTGATAACCATTGCCTACAGCGTTTTCTGGCAGACACTATCAATTACGACAACATGGGGAATCAATGAAGAATTGCTAATACGGTTACTTTAAACCGTGAAAATCCGTGCTAAATTAGCAGTAGTACCATTTGTTTGATGGATTGTTGATTAAACTATATTTTGAGAATTTTAGCAGGAAAAACATTGTTTACGGTGCTATCGGTGTGCTAATAATTCTGTTAGTTTATATATATTACAGTTCCTTCATTTTCCTCATAAGTTTTTGAGATAGACTAAAGCATGCACAAAAGTAAAGATAAAGCAATAAAGGAAATGAAGTATAAAAAATTTATATCGACCAACGAATATCTGCCTCATCTCAACAATGTAATATTTCCTTTTTTAAATACGGATCTACCGCTGATGCAAAGTCCTTTAAGGATATACATATATGAATCGACAGGTTGCTGACTTCCTTTAAAACTGCCGTTCCAACCGATACTTGAATCTTTTGTTTCAAAGACCATCTCTCCTATTCTATTAAAAATCATTATTTCCATTTTGGTAAAACCTTCGCCTCTTGCATAAAGAATATCGTTGTGGCCGTCGCCGTTGGGTGAAAAGGCATTGGGAACTGCCAAAATACAATCGGGATAAACACTTATGGATATAGTATCGTAACCGATACAACCCTCTTTTGAAACAGCTACCCAGTAATTTCCTTCCGAATTTACCACAATAGTTTGCGTGGTATCACCCGTTGACCAAAAATATTTCGCTCCTGAATTGTAAGCATCAAGCATATAATTTTGATTTGAATAAATGGTAGTATCAGGTCCTAGATTGACCTCCGGAGCAGGTATTGCATTTACATAAATAGAATCGGAAGCTTTACAACCTGCGGCATTAATAACCGTAATGCCATAATACCCTTGTTGAGTAACTGTGGTTACCGTATCGGTAGAACCATTGCTCCATACAAACGAAACACTATCTGAATGATATTGAATGCCTATGGTGTCGCCTTCACACATTGTCCTGTTATTACCAAGGTCAACCTGTGGCGAGTTTTTATATTGTATGGTCATTGTATCGGTATAAGAACAGTTGTCGGCATAATTTACCGTAACCCAAATAGTATCTTGTCCGGTAAGTTGAAAATAGGAATTTGTACTACCGTCTTGCCAGAGGAATGTTGAGTTGTCATCAGGATTAAAACTATCGGTTCCTATAGTCATAGGGACGCCGGAGCAAGCTACCGTATCCTTGTTAAAGCCGAAAATATATCCGGGAGCATTGTCAAAAATCCAACCGCTGTTGTCGGCCAAATCAGTACTGTAATGTCCGGCATAATATGTAGCTCCACCCATAGCATTAATATCTTTTATTTCAATAAAATCGCCACTAACGGTACGTCCCTGCGGCATATAAATAAACGCTTGTTGCCCGTCGTACTGAGACCTAAGTGTAATTGGGAAACAGTTGTTTCCTCGAACTAAGAAATCTTTATTAATAGTTTGAGTTTTACCCTCTTGAAGTTGGTAAATATTGCCGGGAGTAAATTTTAAGCTATCGAAAACATTTTCATTATATATGTTACCGTTGTTTTTCAGCAGAGCATAATGGATGTTGTTATTTCCATATATTGATGCAATACCTCCGAAAATTATGATTTTGTTAATTTTGTTAGTACCCGACAAAGTGCCCCTACTGCCGATAATAACAGTATCAATTGTATTGTTTCCCGAAATGGTACCCGTTTCACCGGCAAGAACTGTTTTTACCTTATGACTTCCACCTTGTAACAGTAACTCACCGGCTTTACTTTGCATAAAATTAATATTATCGGAATCAAAAATTGACAAATCGCTATTGGAAATAACCGTATCTATGGTACAATTACCATGAACCTGACCTGCAGAATCGAAATATATTTTATCAAATGAAACATTTGTACTTTTATTGTAAATTCTTGAAATAAAATAGCCTGTAACATAGTGATAATGAAAATGTCCTCCATTGTCGGTACGAAATATGGCGTTGTCCGAAGTCATAACAAAGTTAGTACCTACACCGGAAAACTCCATATTTAAACCGTTCATAAACCAAACTTCTGTCCCTTTGCTACTCAATATTATTAAAGAAGAGTCTACTTTTATAGTACGTGGTGTTGAATAATTTGTTTTAAATGCACCTACATATATTTTGTTTTTTTGAGAATATAAAGTGCCGTATTTGAAAAACAGCGTACTTGTTGAAAAAAAACTATCGTCAAGATACCACTCACCTCCAATTCCTTGAAAATAAACAGGACTAATAAACGATACCGATTTGCAGCTAATATGATTATCGCCGTGTGTTGACTCGAATATTACCGGGCAAAGTAGTTGGAGGTTCATATTGTCGTTTAGCACAACGCCTCCGTATATCCTCATAAAATTGGTATCGGGGCTGTAAAAAACGGGGGTAAATTTAGCACCGGTCCAGTCCATATTATGGCAAGTAGCGTTACCGATATCAATATTGACGGTATCATTTATATCAAGAAACGAATTTTCATCAAAATACACATTGTCGATAGGGGTTGGAATACAGTAACCCCCCACACCTCCCGACATGCCGGCCCAGTGCAACGAATCGCTCCAGTTTCCTTTGCCATTTACCCAATAAAGTTCTTTTGGCGAGCTTATGTATATTTTCCAATTTATATTATCGCCAAGATCAACAGAATTGTATGCTATAAAAGGTGTCCCTGATCCTTTCCCTTTTATATCGCGCAATTGTAAATAATTAGCTTCTATAGTACCGTTTACTTTTTTTATAATGGCTTGTTGCGTATTTTTATCTGACTGTATAAAAATAGGCCCTGTACAAGTTCCATTGGCATTAAAATTATCGTAAACGGTTTGAGTATTGTCATGCTCCAAATAATACGATTTTGTTTTAGTGAATGTTAAATCGTTGAAAAAGTTTTGACCTATAAATTGTCCGTTGCCAAGCAAAGTCGCCGTTCTTATACTATTATTTCCTTTTATTAGTGCCTTGTTATAAATTATTGTAGTATCAATTTGGTTGGTATCAAAAATGCTTCCGTTACGATAAAAAAGAGCTGTGTCAACTTTATTATTTCCCTTTATAATACCGTCATCTTTAAAAATAGCTTTTTTAACTTGATTTTCTCCACCTCTGATTTCTCCGTCCGGTTTATCAAATATTGCAACATTAATAGTATCATAACTACCCAATATTAATCCTAACTGTTTATGAAAAAGAGCCGAATCAATAGTACAGTTGCCGCTTATTTCACCCGTTATACCGTAATGGTCAACTACATTGTAAAAACAATAAACTCTATTATTTATCAAATGCGAACCATTTCCATAAAAAGTAACATTATTATACACCAATTGTTCCGATTTATTTCCGAAACTTATGATATGACTTAACGGGTCGCTTGAAATGAGCCAAGAGGAATCGGCGGTAAGAGTAAGGTTGTTTGCATTTAGTTGCCAGGCAGGATTACCTTGCGAATTCATATACCAACTAGTCGTGCTAAGATGAAGACCACGCGTGGTGGTATCACCGGAATAAAAATCTAAACATCTCACCTCATTCCCCAAGGTGTTTATAGTGCCGAGTTCCAAAACAATTTGTTTTTGAGTTTCAAGATTATCTTTAAAATCCCAACTTCCTCCTCTTCCCTCAAATAATATGCTGTTAACAAACGGATGTCCCGAAGTGGTAATAGTTTGCCCTGATACTGTTGCTTCAAAATAGGTAAAACCACCGAGTAGCCAATTCATAGACGTAGCCTCTGTAAGTGAACCGTAGATATGCAAATTATTAGTGTCGCTACCGAATAAAACAGGAGCATTTACACCGTTTTTCCAATCCATATCTTTACAAACTGCATTTTCAACATCAATGGTAACATATTGATTTGCTGCGCTAAAAGAAGCGGCATCAAAAATTGCATTATCTATTTCGGTAGGTGGGCAATGACCGCCTTGTCCTCCCGAATAAGTATCCCAGTGAGTATTGTTACTCCAATTTCCAGCACCGTTAACCCAGTATAGGTCAATGCCATTAGTTGTTTCAATTATCCAATTTTCATTGTTTCCGAGGTCAACGGAATGTTCGGCATGAAAGGGTGTATTTCCTACAGCTTTCATATCTCGCAACGATAAATAGCTGCCAACCACCTTATTCCCTGTTACTTTAACTATTGCCTGAACGCCATTTGTATCCGACATTATTCTAATAGGTGCCGAACAATTGCCCGGCAAATTCCATTGATTCAAAACGGTCTGTCTTGAATTTATTGCAAATGAATAAGCAAACCCCGGAGAAAAATTCAGATAATGAAAATTGTTGTTACCTTTAAACCGGCCGTCGCCAAACAAATCGGCACGGAAAATAGTATTGCTACTGTCGATATAAGTTTTTTTTGTAACCCGCAAATAATGAATATCGTTTGCACCTATTATTTTTGCATTATCGTTAAAAAGCGCAGTATCCACACTGTTGATTTTTATTAAAGAGATATCTCCGAAACAGGTTATTTTTTTTATTACATTATTACCCGAAATCGTTCCCAATGATTTAATAACTACCTCGTCAATTACACTTCCTCCGCTAATATTACCGTTATCTTTTATAAAAACATAATTTATCGAATCGTTTCCCGAAATAGATCCTGCTCCGTTAAAATATGCATTATGAATATTACAATCGCCCGTAACGGTTCCCGAATGCTCGAAATTAAGGTCTTGAAAAACCGTTCGTGTATTTTCGTTACTAACAGTAGCACCGCCTGCCGTAAGTGCAATATTGGGATAATATAACGGTCCTCCGTTTTTATTCGACATCAATGCGGCAATACGAAAATCGGCTAACATAGCTCTCATTTCCAAAGAAGTACCATCAATAATCCAAGAATTAACCGAAATAGAAGAATTACTCAAAAACAGTTTTCGTTCTGCTCCCGATTCAGAAATAAACATTTCGGCATTAATATTTTTTCCTTTAGTTTTTAAAGTACCGTGTGTAAATAATATTAATGAGTCGCTCACCAAATTATCTTCAAGATGCCATTCGCCACCTATCCCCTGAAAAACAACACTGCCGTTAAAAGGGTGTCCGGCACTTTTCACTATGTGCTGTCCAGAAGTAGCATCAAAAACAACCTGTCCATCGTATTCCTGCTGCATAGCCGTAATAAATTTTAACGAGCCGAAAATCCTTAAGTTTGTTGTATCTACCCCTGATAATTTAGGATTGTGCAAGGCATTGTCCCAAACAATATCATGGCAAACGGCATTTTTCAAATTAATGATAACCTTATCACCATTTTGCGAAAATGAATTTGCATCAAAATAAACATCATCGGCAGCCGTTGGTACTTGCGAATGTAAAACATTTCCGCCCGACGATGTAGCCCAGTGGTTTATATCCGACCAAAAACCACTACCACCTACCCAATAATAATCGGCAGCCATAGTTGTTATTGTCGAAAAAAACAAAACCGTTGTTACAATAAATAAAACCGAACGTTTGACAAATAGATTTTTCATAGCAGTAATTATTTGAATTCGGAACAAGGATACCGGCTTGTTCTCTTTCTGAACACTTTAATAAGCGAAAGCTCAATTCCACCCATATAATTTGAAGCCTGATGCAATACGGAAATATTAACATCATACGATAACATAAAGTTGTATAAATGATATTTGAGTCCAATGGTGGGAACAACATCACTTCCCCAACGGCACCACATTCCACCTATAAGTTTAAAACCTGAAGAACCATAAAAAACGTTTCCTCCGAAAATTAACTCTTTGGTATTCGCCTGAATAGAATAAAAAATTGCAGGTACAATCGTTATTTTATTATCAACGGTAAATTCCATTCTTCCGTGGACAATAATATTCCAATTGATACGGTTGTCAACATCATAAAAGGATGTTCTCGGTTTATTTAAGTGATGAATTGCGCTACCGATTTCCAATTTCATATCATTGTTAAAAGCATAAGAAAACAGTACTCCGAAATTAATATCGGGAGAAAATATTGACTGCGTTGTAAACGGTTCATTATTACCAAGATTAGGGTCAAATATAACTCCATTCCATTGGTCATCAAAAATCAGTTTGGAGAATTGAACACTTCTATTTAAAACTCCAACGGAGAAACCCATACTTACCAAAAAGGTATTATAACGATTAAAACCACGAGTAATTGAGAAAGATAACGCAGCCATATTATTGCTTAGAACACCATCGCCGGCATGGTCGTTATATGCTGCAACTCCCACGCCGAACCATGTATGTTTCAACCTTTTGAGGGTAAACCGTCCGTCGATAAAAGCAGTGTAGGTTTTATAGGGAACTGTGATACTTCTTCCTTGATTTCGATACAACAAACCTATGCGGACAGGAAAAGCCCCTATACCTGTCAAAGCCGGATTAACTATAAGTAAAGCATTATAAAACTGCGAGAAATGAATATCCTGAGAAAACAAATTTCCTGAAAAGATTAAAGATAGAAACAAGGCTAATCGTTTTAAATACATAACATTATAAAAATAAAG
Organism: Bacteroidota bacterium; assembly: GCA_003232915.1. Classification (GTDB taxonomy): domain Bacteria; phylum Bacteroidota; class Bacteroidia; order Bacteroidales; family F082; genus Sulfidibacterium. Next base: position 6,622 of record QIKE01000011.1, read on the forward strand.
AAAATAATTCTTTTAAAACAACAATTTAACATCAATTTTGAAAATTATTTCAATAGGGTTACACTACCCCGCATTGATTTATGTACTATTTTACCCTGGCTGTTTACCTGTTCAAAATCGGCAACCCAAAAATAGGTACCTTCCGCTACTTGTTGTCCGTGATATGTACCGTCCCACTTTTCGTTAATACTGTTGAGTACCTTCAACACCTGCCCCCACCGGTTGAATATTTCCATTTTAAATTTGGGAATATTTTTGCCCACAGCATAAAAGTAATCGTTGTAATCGTCGTTATTAGGGGTAAAAACATTGGGAATCCACAGCGAGGAACAAGCATCAATTATTATCGTATCTGATTTTGTTTGGCAAAAGTTGTTTACACGTATCCAATAGGTTCCTGAATATCTTGCAATATATGTGGAAAACCGGGAACTGTCCTGCCATAAGAAATTTTTATAATTAGAAATCGCTTGCAATATTACACTATCATTTTCGCATAAATAGCCGGAAGATTGAATTTCCAAAGTCAGCGGAGAAAAATAATTAAGATTAACGGTATCGCTCCCACTACATCCTAACGTATCGAAAACGGTAACCCAATATTTTCCGGTATCGACAGCAATAAAAATGGAATCATTGCTGCCGTCTTGCCAAAAGTATTGGTCAAAATCAGGATGAGTCCGTAAAATAATGGAAGAGTCTTTACAAAACAGAGTATCATACCCCAAAAAACTATTTGAAACCTTATCGGTAGTCAGTACAAGTGAATCACTGGCGACGCAATTGTTTGTATCACTAATTTCAAGCCAATAAATACCTGATGTATCGGCAATAAAAGAATTAAAACTGGAACCGTCTTGCCATTTATACGCTTCATAACCATCGGGGCCATAAAGAAAAATATAATCGCCATAGCAAATCGTGGTATCGTTTCCGAGAGAAAAACCGAAACTCATAAATGTTTCCACATTTACCGTATCCGATGCTGAGCAACCCGCTGAATCGGTTACCCGAACCCAATAAGTTCCCGTTTGACTAATAATATCGGAAGTATCTTTGCTCCCATCCTGCCACAAATAATCTGCATACCCACCGCCAGGACTCACCAGAAGAGAATTGCCGAAGCAAAAGGAGGTATCTGGTCCAAGGTCAATAGTAAAGCTTTCGGAAAATGTAACGGCAATGGTATCGGAAGCTGTTCCACATTCATTTTCTACGGTTACCCAATATATTCCCGATGTATCCACCGAATATACAGAATCAGTGGAGCCATCCTGCCAGAGGTACGAGTTGTATCCACCGCCGGCATTGAGAATAAAAGGCTGATTGGAACAAATTACAGTATCATCACCGAGAGAAAGA
>QIKE01000132.1 GCA_003232915.1 Bacteroidota bacterium
CCAATGTCTATTATGGTTGGTACGGGACGGGCAGCCCAATCGGGTGTGCTTGTGAAAGATGCAGCAGCCATAGAAGAAATGAATAAGATAGATACCGTTCTTGTGGACAAAACAGGTACGCTTACCGTAGGAAAGCCCGCTTTGAGATCCTACGTCTCTTTCAACAGTAAGCGAAAAGATGATGAAATTTTACAACTCGCGGCTTCGGTTGATAAGAACAGCGAACATCCTGTGGCCGAGTCAATTGTGAAAGGAACACGTGAGAAAAACATTCCTATTTTGGAAGTGGATGATTTTGAAGCTGTTACAGGAATGGGGGTTCAGGCAAAATTAAACGGGAAAAGAATCGGACTTGGAAATTTGCGTCTCATAGAATTCTTTGAAGCTGAATTATCAAAAGAGAAAAGAGAGTTGGCAAAAAAATGGCAGCAGTCCGGGCAAACAGTTATGTTTCTGATTATTGATAAGAAAGTGGAAGGGATGGTAAGTGTAGCCGATAAAATTAAGGAGACCTCTGCAGCAGCCATAAAATCGTTGCACAAGGCCGGACTTAAGGTGATAATGCTTACCGGTGACAACGAATTTACGGCAAAAGCTATCGCTACCGAAATGGATATTGATGCGTATCAGGCCGATTGCCTTCCGGAAGACAAATACAACAAGGTAAAAGAATTACAGGATCAAGGACATATTGTTGCCATGGCCGGAGATGGTATTAACGATGCGCCGGCGCTGGCATTAGCCAATATTGGTGTCGCAATGGGTACCGGTACCGACATCGCCATGCAAAGTGCTGAGATTACGCTGGTAAAAGGTGATTTGAATGGAATTGTAAGGGCACACGACCTGAGTAAAAAAGTGATGCGGAACATTAAACAAAACCTGTTTTTTGCTTTCGTTTATAATTCCGTTGGGGTTCCTATTGCTGCCGGTGTGCTATATCCCTTTTTCGGAATTCTTTTGAGCCCTATCATTGCGGCAGCGGCTATGAGCTTTAGTTCCGTTTCGGTTATTTCAAATGCTTTGCGTTTGAGAAATCAGTAATTTATTGGAAAAATGATAAATCATCACAAAAATTTATAAAGTATGGAAATGGTTCATCTTAAAAAAAATATATAATGAATATACCTGGCGGAAATATACCTTATTATAAGGGAATAATGCATAATAACGGTTAGTAAATGTAAAATATACAAAATATACAGATAATGACAAAAAATGTAAATTCCACCGGTGGATCAATATACAACCAAGTACATTCACGTTAAGTAAATGTAAATAACACAAAATATATTATTAATAAATGAAAAAAATGAAAAAAATGAAAAAGCAAATTTTAACAGTTATGGCACTGCTAGTTTTTTCCCTTACGGGAATGGCCATTGCCGAAAATGCTCTGATTTTCCCATCTAATATGTTGGGGGAATCTTCACTGAAAATGGAAATGTCGGTCACTCAGCCTGATTCCACCCTTAAGAAGAGTAACTGCACTATGAAAATGAAGGGAATGATGGGTGAAAACGGTAAGATGCATAATATGAAAATGATGGCGAAAGATAGTACTCAACAGGCCACAATGATGCAGTTGCACAAAATGATGTCGCATATGATGCAGATGATGAAAAATGGTGAAATGGCTAATGAAAAAGGTATGATGAGCAAAAGTCAGAGAGAAAACATGTATGATATGATGGTTAGGATGATGCCTAAAGACAGTGTCCAACGAGCCAGACTGATGCAAATGAACACCAAGATGTTGAGAATGATGAAAAACTGTGATATGTCTAAAGAAAAGGAGATGATGAAAGGTAAAAAGACAGAAATGCAGCAGACAAAAATGATGCAAATGATGCCCAAAGATAGCACACAACGGGCAAAAATGATGCAAATGCACAATATGATGCAGCAAATGATGGAAAAAATGGCGGAGAATAGTAATGGTATGCATAATGAATAGAGTTTGTATCGGGGAAAGAAAAAAAGATTTTAAAATCTTCCCATTATATGGGAACTATAAATCAGTGAAGTATTAATTTATTATTAACCGATAAATCTGCAAATTAGATTTTATTGTCATTCGCTTCATGGTCGTGCTTTCTTACATCCTGAAATAGAAAAAAATTTCACGTGGGGAAGGTGGCACAAGCGAATTAAACGGTTTATTTTTTCATTTATGTTATGTTTAGGAATAAGCTCATATTTGCGTGAAAAAATTAACACTAATGAAAATTTGTGCTGGTTGAAGGTTAAGCAAAAAAAAGTATTATGAAAAAATTTAAAGTTAATCCGAAATTACTTATGGCAGTAATTTTTGCGTTTAGCATCTTTATTGGAGCGGAAAGCTTAAAAGCTCAAGATATATGGAAAGCACCGCCGGAAGCTGACACGCTGACAAATCCTATGAAAGGACAACCCGAAGCGGTAAAAGCCGGGAAAAAACTATTTAACAATCAATGCGCAATTTGCCATGGAACCGTTGGAAAAGGAGATGGTGTTGCCGGTATGGGACTGAGCCCGAAACCAGCTAACCTCACCTCAAAAGCCGTACAGGATGAGTCGGACGGTGCCATTTTCTGGAAAATAACCAATGGTAAATCACCAATGGCTGCTTACAAAGATATATTAGCTGATGAACAACGATGGCAACTAGTAACTTATATCCGAACGCTCCAGAAATAACCATGAAAAGATAATTATGAAAAAACATTTATTTGCTTCATTACTATTTATTATTTTTTCGGCAGGTTTACGAGCGCAGGATTATGTGCCCAGTAAAACGCAGTTTATGGTAAGAGGCTATGGCCATACAGGGCTCAACTTATTCAATAACGGGGGAGAAAAAGAATCTACATTTGTAGGGGCCGCTTTTTCCCCTATTTTTTTATTCAAATATTCCGACAAGTTTATTTTTGAAACTGAATTGGAATTTGAACTGGAAAATAACAAACTGAATATCGGTCTTGAATACGTTGATATGATGTATGTTGTCAATGACTATGTAACTATTAGAGCAGGGAAATTTCTATTGCCTTTTGGTACTTTTATGGAGCGACTTCATCCATCGTGGATAAACAGGTTTTCAAATAAACCCCTTGGCTTTGGGCATGATGGTATTGCACCTTCATCCGACATAGGGATAGAAGCAAGAGGTGCTTTTCCTATTGGGTCCAGCACGCTGAATTATTCAGTGTATGTAACCAATGGCCCCAGGTTGAAAACCGGAGTGATTGAACCGGACGAAGCAGGAATGTTGTTGTTCCAAAACTTTGAGGATAATAATTTAAGTAAGGCCGTTGGTGGCAGAATAGGGTTTCTACCTTTTTCCAACTCTTCCGTTGAGATTGGGTTATCCGCCTATTCTGCCGGAAGCGTGGGTGATCAAAATTCTCAATACAATGGAGTGGATGCCTTTTTGTGGGCAGCCGATTTCTCTTTTGTAAAGCAAATCACTCCTTTACGTGGAGTGCTTGATATCAAGGCTCAGTACAACCATTCCAAGGTGGGGAATGCTTATTATTCAAATCCCGAAGATACTTTGAGTTCACCCTATACCTTTAATAACCTGAGTAGCGCTTATTATGCACAGATTAGTTACCGGCCTTCCATGTCTGGTAACCCATTTTTGAAAAATGTTGAATTCGTCAATCGTTATTCAAGACTGCAAAACCCAACAGGTTCTCTTTGGGAAGGTAAAGAATCGGAAATTTCTTTTGGCATAAATTATTGGCTATCATGGCGTTCAGTCATAAAAATTAATTATCATTATACGATAAAAGAGGGAGAAGACAGTGGTCAAACCTTTTCCCGTGCGTTTTTTATACACTGGGCTATTGGCTTGTAAAAAAAAATGATATGAATAAAAATCTATCTGATATTAACTTAAATAAAGAATAAAAGATAAAACATCCATGATTAATTTAAAACACACGAGGGAATGATTATAAAAGCTCCGAAGGAGCGTAACAATAATAGCCACAGGTTTAACCTGTGGAATAATGGCTTTGCCATTCCACGGGTTAAACCTGTGGTATAAGAAAAACACAGAACCGTTTTGGCAAGATTTTTGTGTTTTTTTGACAAAAATCGTGACAAAACAAAACACAGATAATCTATTAGTTACAAAATTATAAACACATGAAAAAATTAATTTTAATGATTGTCTTGGCAATATCAGTTTCAGGCACCGCAATCTTTTTAAGTAGCTGTAGTGCACAGCGTCTTGCCGCATCAAAGCAATCGGGAGCACAACTATGGGCAGAAAATTGTATTCGTTGTCACAACATACCCTCCCCATCGGCATATAACGATACGGATTGGGAAACAATTGGACTTCATATGCGGATTAGGGCGAACCTGACCGCTGAACAACAAAAGAAAATCGTGGAATTTTTAAAAACAGCAAATTAAATATTAATCTAAAAAAAAATTATTATGAAAAATTTGAAAGGAGTATTTATTGTTGCAGTAGTTGCCTTGGGCCTGGTAGTTATTACGTCCTGTAATAAAAAAAATACAGTGAAAAAAAATCTTGCAGCCCAAGTAATAGGAACCTATAAGGGAACTCTTACGAGCGGAGAAATAAAACATGACGGTGTAGCAAATGTTGTTGCGTTTAGCGACACATTAGTTCAAATTCACTGCTACGACTATGACGGATTCGATACAACCTTTGTTATGGAATTGTACGAAAACGGCGATTCTATTATGCTTTGTAATACCGGGCAGGATTTTTTCAATCAATATGGCCATAATATGTCCACCCAACACCATATGCCAGAAAATATGATGGGTAATATGGAGGGAATGAATGCTGATTGGCAACAACATATGAAAAATGAACATCAGCCCGGAGATGAACATTTTGGTAGTTTTAATATGGATGCCAAAACATTCGATTATTTGTTTGAAACGAATGATAGTACACAAATGAAAATTTTTACTGGAAAAAAGAAATAAATAGTATTGATGACGATGAGAAAAAAGAGATAGACTGGCTTATATTAAGTCAGTCTATCTTTCGCGAAATTTGTTTTTAAATTGATAATTAGTGTAAAAAAATTAACAATATTTCTTATCTTTAAAGTTTTAATTTCAGTGAGTATGTTATATAGTTCGAGCCGTTGGTGTGTCTTTCACAGGCAAAAGTTAGAAAGGTCCAGCATATGAGAACAAAATCATAAACTATAATCAAAGTTATTTATCAAAAAATAATTTTTCTCTCCCTTTATAATTTCCAAAAAGCATTTTTCCAGAAGTTTTTCACATTTTATTCACAATTTCATTTCCAGTGTTTTTTTAAGAGGAATTCAGTCTAATTTTGTCAAAAAATTCGGGCATTGAATAAAATTCTTATTATACAAACGGCTTCGTTAGGTGATGTGGTATTAGCCACGCCGCTGATAGAAAAATTGCATTATCAATTTCCGCATTCCCACATCGACTTTTTACTTAAAAACGGAAATGAAGATTTGTTGCGCAAGCATCCCAAACTAAGACATCTACTAATATGGGATAAAAGCAAGAATAAATATTCACACCTGTTTAAACTATTAAAAATCATCAGAAAAGAAAAATACGATTTGGTAGTGGATGTTCACCGTTTTGCTTCTTCAGGTTTGTTAACTGCATTTTCGGGAGCCAAACACAGGGTCGGTTTCAATAAAAACCCTTTCTCGCTGTTTTTTACCAAACGAATTCAACACAAAATTGCCAGCGGAAACACTCTGCACGAAACCGGGCGCAATTTGAAACTTATCGAATCTTTTACCGATAATACTTTTTTTGCCCCTAAGCTCTATCCCTCAAAGCGCGATTATGCTTTTGTGTCGCAGTTCAAAACCAGTGCCTATATTACCGTTTCGCCGGCTTCACTGTGGTTTACCAAGCAATTTCCCGTCGAAAAATGGATGGAGTTTATTCGGGAACTGGACAAAAAACTTATTGTATATTTTCTTGGCTCATCAATGGACAAAGAACTGTGTAACATCATCATAAACGGATCGGAGCACCAAAACAACCTTAATCTGACCGGAAAACTTACACTGTTGCAGTCGGCTGCATTGATGCACGATGCGCAAATTAATTACACTAACGATTCGGCACCGATGCATCTTGCTTCGGCGGTAAACGGTCCCATAGCTGCTATTTTTTGTTCTACTGTTCCTGCTTTCGGTTTTGGACCACTCTCAGAACGTTCGTTTGTGATAGAAACGAAAACATTGCTTCCGTGTCGTCCATGTGGCCTTCACGGACGAAATAAATGTCCGGAAAATCATTTCGTTTGTGCTTACTCAATCAATAAAAAACAATTGCAAGAATGTTTGTGAAAAGGGAAAAAGAGCTGAACAGGGCTGTGGAAATGTTAAGAAAGGGAAAAATTATTCTTTATCCCACCGATACATTGTGGGGAATTGGTTGTGATGCAACCAACTCGAAAGCTGTACAGAAAATTTATAAGTTGAAAAAAAGAGTGGAAAGTAAAAGTTTGATTGTGTTACTCGGTTCGCCAGCTAAACTTCACGAATATGTAAAAAAAATCCCGGAAACTGCTTACGACCTCATTGAACAATTTCCCGAACCTTTGACAATTGTTTTTTCGGGTGCACGCAATCTGGCCAAAAACGTTATTGCCAAAGACGGTAGTATTGCTATTAGAATTGTCCGTAGTGCTTTTTGTGTGGAAATGTTAAATTTATTTGCCAAGCCTATTGTTTCTACCTCGGCTAATTTTGCCGGTATCCCTTCACCTTTGACTTATGATGAAATAAGCAACGAAATCATATTAGGTGTGGATTATGCCGTTGACTTTCACCGCAATCGGCTAAAATCTCTCAAGCCTTCGACAATCATCAAAATTGATGAAAATAACCGTTTTACCGTTCTCCGGCCATAATACTTTCTATCATCGTAGAAAATCACAGAAAAAATCTTTACGTTGTGTCAGAGTATGATGCGCACAGGAAATAATGCCGAAGAGTTTTAAGGCAAATGTATTGATTTTCATATACCTCATATCCGCACTTAAATAAGAAAAAACTTTTTTGTGGAGGATAGTGATGATATTTTGTTGAATTTTGAATAAACTGCAGAAAAATTTTGTCGAAACATGACTTTCTATCATTCTTTTGGTTTGCGGAAAGTACTCTGTGCGTTTATCGAAATTTCCTTTTACGACAAAACACTGTCTTGAGTATTAGAAACGGTAGATGTATATTTTTATATACCAGTAACACTGTTAATTAACGAAAGAAAGGTGACTTTTTATTGTGCATGGCTATTCTGTGTTTTGTATTATTTGGAAGGCTTTTAGAGTATAAGCGGCTCGTAATGCCGTCGGGTATATAATTGCAAAATCCATTGCCGGCCTTGATATACCCACTTTCCGGCGACTGCTATAAACTTGAATATAAACCTTCTAAGTCGTGTCCGTGGTGTAAGGCCGTCAAATATCAACGAAACTTTTTTAACCATGAAAATGTAATTTTTTTTTTTTGGCCATAACAATCATAAATACAGTATTTTCATTCAGAAACGAAAATGGCAAATGTTTCCACCCAAAGTCATTATTCGTCTCAGCAAAAACCTTTTCGCTTGCTCCTCTGTGGTTGTATAACTCAATAACTTCTTTTCCGGAATTTTGCCAATCGTTAAGTATTGAACGTTAAGTGTAAGCATCACCCGTAAATATATCTGTCTGATGATCATCTCGTATCTCTCTCCTTATTATTAGACGATATTTCCGGTCGGCAAAAAATTGCGTGAATGAAATTGACGCCACTTCATAGTTTTTGTAGTTTATCTCAATACCCTG
>QIKE01000046.1 GCA_003232915.1 Bacteroidota bacterium
CAAAACCTGAATAGGTTAAATATCAAGCATATACAAAATTATAAACAGATGAAACATCCATGATTGGTTTTAAACACACAAGGGAATGATTATCAAAGCCCCGAAGGAGTGTAATATTAATAGCCACGGGTTTAACTTGTGGAATAATGGTTTTGCCATTCCACGGGTTTAACCTGTGGAATAATGGTTTTGCTATTCCACGGGTTTAACCTGTGGAATAAAAAAATGTCAGAGCCGTTTTGGCGTGATTTTCGATGGCAAAGCCGAAAATCTTGTCAAAACATAAACAACATATTAACAGCATATTACAAAATTATTAACAGATAAAAATTGAATATCGGATAACGAATAATGAATCTATAAGTTGATTAAATATGAATAAATATGATTTAGAAGAACGATTGATTGATTTTTCAGTTTTGATAATTGACATTGTAAATGAAATTCCGAATTCAAAAGCAGGGAATCATTTATCGGGACAATTGGTCAGTTTCGGGACATCAGTTTCATTGAATTACGGAGAAGCATAAAGTGCAGAATCAAAACAAGACATCATTCATAAAATGAAAGTAATTTTAAAAGAAAAATGAGAAACATTTGTTTGCCTGAAAATTATTCACCGAAGAAAATTATATAAAACTGAGGAGAAAATAATTACAAAAAAAAAGAAAACAATGAACTGATTTCAATTTTCGTAAAAAGTATTTAAACTGTACGGAAAAATCATAAATAAATAAAAAATCGTTAATCAAAGATAGGTGTTCGATATTAAAAAAAGATAAATGACAAAGATTAGAAGATAATAAAATCTTTACTTAATGCGGGTTTAGTTGATAAAATAAAAGGTTATGCAAGTAATAGAATTTAGTAGTAAATTGAAATGTTGGAGAGTTAACATCCCGCAGCTGCATAGCCGAACCGATAACATCAACACAAGAAACAACTACTTTTTAACATAAAAAACAACATTCATGAGCAAAACCAAAGCAAAGATTTTAATTGTTGACGACGACACAGACATTCTGCTTGCGGCAAAAATGTTTTTGCGGCAACATTTACAAACTATTCATACCGAAAAAAACCCCGAGAACTTGCCTGGGTTACTTCACGGCGAAAGTTATGATGTGATTTTGTTGGACATGAATTTTTCGCGAGAAGCCACGAGCGGTAAAGAAGGTTTTTACTGGTTGAATAAAATTCTCGAAGTCGATCCGGCGGCTATTGTAATTTTTATCACCGGTTACGGCGACATCGAATTGGCAGTACAAGGTATAAAAGAAGGGGCCAGTAATTTTATATTAAAACCTTGGGACAACCAAAAACTATTAGCTACTATCGAAGCTTCGTTAAAAATTCGCGAATCGAAGCTCGAACTCGAAAGTTTGCGTTCGGCCAATAAATTGCTTGTTGCCGATCAAAATCAAGTGTTCAGCAACCTTATCGGGAAATCGCAAGCTATGAAAAAAGTAATGAAAATGGTGGAGAAAGTGGCCAAGACCGATGCCAATGTGTTAATACTTGGCGAAAATGGCACAGGCAAAGAAGTGATTGCCAGAACAATACATCGTAACTCGAACAGGGAAGATAAAGTATTTATTAATGTAGATTTGGGAGCTATTACCGAAAGCTTATTCGAAAGCGAATTGTTCGGGTACAAAAAAGGAGCGTTTACCGATGCCCGTGAAGATCGTGCCGGACGCTTCGAAGCCGCCAATAAGGGAACTATTTTCCTTGATGAAATTGGTAATCTTTCGCTTAACCTACAATCGAAACTGCTGAGTGTCTTACAAAGCCGCAAGGTAGTACGCCTTGGCTCTAACAAAGAAATCCCCATTGACGTACGGCTTATTTGTGCTACCAATATGCCACTTTACAAAATGGTGAAAGAAAACAAGTTCCGACAAGATTTGTTGTATCGTATCAATACAGTTTCCATAAAAATTCCTCCTTTGCGCGAACGTATCGAAGACATTGAACCATTAGTGGAATATTATCTTGATGTATATTGCAAAAAATATAAAATGCCAAAAAAACGTATAACAGGCGGAACACTCAAGCGACTTCAAAAGCACAATTGGCCTGGCAATATCCGCGAACTGCAACACGCCGTAGAAAGGGCGGTTATTCTTAGCGAAGGTAATATACTCGAACCTCAAGACTTTTTTATGGATGATGATAGTAGCCATAAAGAAGACCTCTTACCGGCAAACTTCAATATCGAAGAAACTGAAAAGTTTCTTATCCGTAAAGTAATTGACAAGCACGATGGAAACATAAGCCGTGCAGCACACGAACTCGGATTAACACGTGCTTCGCTATATAGAAGAATTGAAAAATATGGTTTATAAAAAATTTCGTTTTCAAGTAGTACTGCGTATTACACTCATTGTCATTACTTTTTTGATGATATTTTTACTACATCAAAAAGTAGCTTATGCCATAAGCACTGTTTTGTTGTTGCTGCTCTTTGTGGCACAAATCGTTTCGTTGGTTCGATATACCGAGCAAACCAATCGCAAACTATCCCGATTTTTCGAATCTATTAGGCATGCCGATTTTACCAGTTCATTTAGCGGAAACGAATTGGGCAAAAGTTTTGAAGAACTGAATAAAGAATTTAATCAAGTAATTGATGCTTTTAAAAAAACAAAAACCGAAAAAGAAGAACATTTCAACTATCTTCTTACTGTAATTCAGCACGTTAGCATCGGTATCATTGTTTTTAAATTAGATGGCTCGGTGGATGTGTATAACAATGCCGTAAAAAAACTTCTACAGATAAAACATTTACGTAATATTAGCCAATTGAACAATATTTCGAAAGAACTTCCGGCTGCACTTATTGAGATGAAAGCAGGCGAAAAAAAACTTGTCAAATTGTTCGTAGAAGACGAACTACTACAACTTTCGATACACGCTACCGAATTTTTAATGCACGGAGAAAAATATTTGCTTGTTTCGTTACAAAATATCCATCCCGAATTAGAACAAAAAGAAATAGAATCGTGGCAAAAACTTATCAGAGTGCTAACTCACGAAATTATGAACTCGATCACTCCCATTTCGTCTTTGGCTTCTACCGTGCAAGATATTGTTAATAAATACGAAAAACGCGTATTACTCGAAAACGAAGACACAAAAGAAGATTTCGACAACATAAAAAACGCCCTTGTTACCATTGAAAATCGTAGTAAAGGTTTGTTGAATTTTGTAGAATTGTATCGCAACTTAACTCGTATTCCCAAACCCCGGTTCCAATATTTTTCAATTGAAGATTTATTCAGCAGAATCACTAAACTAATGCTTCCTAAAATGGTAAAACATCAAATACTATTAACCACTATGGTTTACCCTCACGAGCTGAAACTCCTTGCCGATCCCGATCTCACCGAACAAGTACTTATCAATCTCTTGCTAAATGCCATTGATGCCTTGCAAAAAACCGACAATTCCACCATCAAACTTACTGCTTCGGTGAACCTAAACAACCGCACAATTATCGAAGTAGCCGACAATGGTAAAGGCATTAGTCAAGACATTACAGATAAAATATTTATGCCGTTTTTTACTTCCAAAAAAACCGGCTCTGGAATCGGACTTAGCCTTTCACGCCAAATTATGCAAATGCACAAAGGCAGTATCAGCGTTCGCTCAAAACAAGGCGATGGCGCCGCTTTTGTATTAGTATTTTAGATTTTTTCTTTTTGAAACCGGAAAGTCTTACTATAATATATTCGAACGAATATAATTGTGTTTATGAAACATAAAGAATGTTATCAGTAGAAGAAAAGAAAATAGCAATCGTAATTTATTTAACCCAACTTGAAAATGACAAATCGTTAGACACTCATTAACAGAATATTATGATTTTGTTTTTCTAATAAGAGGCCGATTTTTAAAACAGAGTGCAAGAATAAATCTCCTTGTTTTCTTGATACCTTTGTTACTTCAATTTTATGTTCGCAATTGTCCTCTAATTCAGTAGCGGCTTCGGCTAATTTTGTATATTTTTTTGCAATGATACGACTAACATAAATGTAATTATATTTAAAATATAACTTTTTTTAAGGCGTTTCGAGGTTCCATCTCTAATTTTCAAGTTGGGTTAAATGATTTAAACTTTGGAAAATCCGCATCCCATTTTGATAACATACTGATTAGTTGAATTTTTTTTATGAATTATCGAATTTACTAGTTGTTAGATACAGAGATAGAAGAAACTAATTATTATGTAAATAACAATAAAAAGCGAACTAAAATTTTTTCTAACATATTTGTCGATGAATTGCAAAAAAAAATTACGCATGCGTAATTTGTATTTTTTAAAAACTAACAATTTCAGTAATTTTAACACTAATTATTTATAAGGAAGTTGTATTTTTACAAACGAAAATAAATATGTATTTAAATTGAATATATTAAAAAAATAATTTGTAGAAAATGAAGAAAATTAAAGTAGTAAATCCTGTTGTTGAGTTGGACGGAGATGAAATGACGAGGATTATTTGGTCAATGATAAAAGACAAATTAATCTTGCCATATTTGGATATTAATCTAAAATATTATGATTTAAGCATTCAAAAAAGGGATGAAACCGACGATCGGATTACTATAGATGCCGCTAATGCCATTAAAAAATTCAATGTAGGAGTAAAATGTGCCACCATCACTCCTGATGAAGCAAGAGTTGAGGAATTCGGTTTGAAACAGATGTGGAAATCGCCTAATGGGACCATTCGTAACATATTAGGTGGCACTGTTTTTCGCGAACCAATTTTGGCTCGAAATGTTCCGCGATTGGTTCCTGGATGGAAAAAGCCCATTATCATCGGGCGTCATGCTTTTGGCGATCAGTATCGAGCTACCGATTTTGTTACCAAAGGAAAAGGTACCCTCACAATAAAATTTGCTCCTGACGACGGCAGTGAAGCACAACAATACAAAGTGTTTCATTTCGAAGGTGATGGCATAGCAATGTCAATGTATAACACCGATGAATCAATTTACGGCTTTGCCCTTTCGTGTTTTAACATGGCTTACGAAAAAGGACAAAATCTTTTTCTTTCGACCAAAAACACTATTTTAAAAAAATACGACGGGCGTTTCAAAGACATCTTTCAAGAAGTTTACGAAAAACAATTCAAGGATAAATTCAAGGAAAAAGGGATTTATTACGAACATCGTTTGATTGACGATATGGTGGCGCAAGTAATGAAAAAAGAAGGTGGTTTTGTTTGGGCCACCAAAAACTACGATGGCGATGTACAGTCAGATATTCTGGCACAAGGTTTCGGCTCTCTCGGACTGATGACATCGGTACTTTTGACACCCGACGGAAAAACAGTTGAAGCAGAAGCTGCCCACGGAACCGTTACTCGTCATTATCGTCAATATCAACAAGGTAAAGCTACTTCAACCAACCCCATTGCTTCGATTTTTGCGTGGACACGTGCTTTGTATTATCGTGGTAAATTTGATACCAATAAACCCTTGATGAACTTTGCTCACAGCATTGAGAAAGTTTGTGTGGAAACCGTAGAAGCTGGGCAAATGACCAAAGACCTTGCTTTGCTTATTAAAGGAAAAGATATGACTAAAAACGATTATCTTACTACCGAAGGATTTTTAGATGCATTAGATCAAAATCTTCATAAAAAGTTAATGTAATTCGGTATTTTGTAAAATTTAAAAATAATACAGCCATGACAACATTAAAAGAAAAACTTTACGAAAAAATTGAAGCTCACAGGCCGAGAGTAACCAAGCTTTTGCAAGAACACGGCGACGATGTTATTGATCAAGTTACCGTAAAACAAGTTATCGGCGGAATGCGGGGAATTAAAAACCTTATTACCGACATTTCATATCTCGACCCAATGGAAGGTATCCGTTATCGCGGTTATACCTTATCCGAAGTATTCGCAAAACTTCCCAAACCACAAGGAAAAGAAATGCCTTATGTAGAAGGACTTTATTATCTGCTACTCACAGGTGATGTGCCAACCGAAAGCCAAGTTGCAGATGTGATTTACGACTTTAGCAACCGCCGTTTACTTCCTCGCTATGTTTTCGATATTATTGATGCCTTTCCAAATCACAGCCATCCTATGGCTATTTTGTCGGCTGCCGTAATGGCAATGGAACGAGAATCGCTTTTCAAAACTCACTACCAAGCGGGAATGAATAAAATGGACTATTGGGATCCTACCTATGAAGATGCAACTAACCTTTTGGCTAAACTACCGCTTGTCGGTGCTTATATATACAACAAACTGTATCTTGATAAACAAAACGTATATCCCGACCCCGTTTTGGACTTTGGTGCTAACTTTGCCTATATGATTGGCAAAGATGTTCCTTATGATGATGTGGCAAGAATGTATTTTATTATCCATGCCGACCACGAAAGCGGTAATGTTAGTGCACATACCGGACATCTTGTTGCCAGCTCACTTTCCGATGTTTATTATGTAGCTTCCGGAATGATCAACGGACTTGCCGGCCCCTTGCACGGATTGGCCAATCAAGAAGTGTTGCGGTGGATTCAAGATGTTAGAGCCAAAATGGGTAACAAAAAACCCACTAAAGAAGATATGAAAAAGTTCGTGTGGGAGACATTAAACAGTGGTCAGGTAATTCCCGGATACGGACATGCCGTTTTACGCAAAACTGACCCCCGTTATATGATACAGCGCAAATTTGCGCTGAAACATATGGCCGACGACGAACTTTTCGAATACGTGAGTATGCTTTACGAAGTAGTACCTCCGATTTTAAGAGAACAAGGTAAAGCCAAAAATCCATGGCCGAATGTTGATGCACAATCCGGTGTTATCCAGTGGCATTATGGAGTTACTCAATACGATTTTTATACCGTACTTTTTGCTATTGGTCGTGCTTTTGGCGTGTTATCGAACATTGTTTGGGATCGTGCACTCAGCTATCCCCTCGAACGACCCAAATCAATAACTACCAGTATGATGGAAGAGATGGTAGGTATCAAAAAGTAATGTTTTTCATTGATAAATTTTATACCCTGTATCATTTTGTGTGATGCAGGGTTTTATTTGTTAATAAATAAATAAAATATGATTCAACAAAAGGAACTAGTGCTTCCGGCTATGGCCAAAGGATTCCATTTAATCAACCAACTGATACTTAATGTATTGGAAAATCTTCCCGAAACAGGATTGTTAAACCTGTTTTTAAAACATACTTCCGCTGCTCTTATGCTCAACGAAAATGCCGACTCTGATGTGCGCATCGACCTGAAAACACTATATGATAAATTGGCCCCCGAAGAAGCCTCTTTTTATGCCCATACTATCGAAGGACGTGATGATATGCCTGCCCATTTCAAAACAGCTCTTACCGGAAACTCTATTACTATCCCTATTACAAACCACCATTTGAATATAGGCATTTGGCAAGGTATTTTTCTTTGCGAATTTCGCAAGCACGGTGGCAATCGCAAACTTGTTATTACTGTGTATTATTAGTTTCGTAATAAAAACAAATTTGAAAAATAAAGTAATTGAAAAAAAATAAAATAGCAACCGGTGTTGTATTTGATGTTTTTATAAATGAAACATCCATGATTAATTTAAAACACACAAGGGAATGATTAAAAAAGTTCCGAAGGAACGTAATATTAATAGCCACGGGTTTAACCTGTGGAATAATGGATTTGACATTCCACGGGTTTAACCTGTGGAATAATGGTTTTGACATAATCAAAATAAAGACAACTATTTCCAAAATCCCAATTGTTTAACCT
>QIKE01000052.1 GCA_003232915.1 Bacteroidota bacterium
AAAGAAAATGGAAAAACCAGTTATCAAAAGAACAAGCCTTGGCTACTTTAAATTACATATAACCATCTATCTAATATTAGAATAGAGCCATAATTTTTAATTAAATTCCGATGAAACGTTACCTACAGAATATCAATAAAAATAAGATTTTATTATGAAAAATAATAAAATATTTATTAAATCCATTTCATAGTAACATGTTGAGTCTTAGTATTATAAACCAGTTGAATAGTTGTAAAAAATTGATAAACAACTCGAAACCACTGAAGCGTTTACGACGTTTGGTAAAAAGAAAATCGATATGAAAAAAATAGTTGTGGATGATTCTACAAGAAAACCCTAAGCATATACTCAAAAGGCATCGGTTTATCGTATCGAAAATGTAGAAAAAATCAATTAAATTAAAACCTATATAAATACCCAAAGGTTAGCTGAATGCGATTAACAAAGCCGCCTTCAAAAAAAATATGATGACGGCCATTGATGTCGAATTGTGTTCCGGCAAGAAGGTTCCACTTAGAAACAGGATGAATAGTACCGGTATAATCGGCCTCATTGCCAATAATTTGGGCAAGAGTCTTTGAAAATTGGTTTACATCTACTTTACCGCTAAAGGTTTGTTTATTAGTAAAATACATTGTCCCTCCCCATAGGCTAAAGGATACTTTTTTCGATAATGAAAATAAAATCCCCACTTTAGGACTAAAAAATTGATTAACAAATTTACTGTCGATATCGGAAGGGATTGTTTCGGTATAATGGTAATCAACGGATACAAAAACGCATCTAAAGCCAAAAGCCAAATTTATTCCACCACCATAAACAAAGCCTTGATAAGGTACATTATCGGAAATTTCTATTGTCGTATCAATTATTATAGGCTGATCTAATCCCGGAAATTCAATAATCATTCGGGGAATAATTAAATTCGGATGAACTTCTCCGCGTGTGAAACCGACAATTCCATACACATTTAAAAAAGGTAATAGCCAAACATTAGGTTTAAAGAGTAATTGCAATTCGCCGGCTCTTATCTGTTGAATCATAGTATCGGGCTGTGCATTAATTGTTTGGCCTGTAATAGGCGAAACGGATTTGAGTTTTAATGAGGTTGCAATGAAATCTTGAGCATAAGAAAAACCCGAAATTCCAAGTCCGAAAGGAAGTTCGTTTCTATCGCCCCGCTTATGCAATGCTTTGCCAAAAAACGGCAAGGACTTCAATACCGGCTCTGGTACAAGCCCAATTTCTCCGAACGAGCCTAATCGAACGGGTGTTTTGTTAATCATCAAACCATAGCCTTCTTGTTGGGCAAATAATCCAAAACTCAAAAAGAAAAATAATGTCAATGGCAAAAGAGTAGTTGTTGTTTTAGTAATCATTGATTAAAAAATGTATAAAATGTTATTATGATATCCTGTTAAAACAAAAGTTTGCATCAGCAATTTTCTCCGTTTTCGTCTCCAAATATTTATCACCAAAAAGATGTTTATTGAAGAGTTGTTGTAAAATAAATAAATGCAAAATATAGCAATACTAAAAGCAAGCCTTCAATCCGGTTAAGGCTAAACCTTTGCTTACCGGTTTTTATAAAAATCATCAGCAACACGCCCGACAAAAACACCAGAACGAGTTCAAAATTAAAATATGTAGCAAATGGAATGGGTCTTATCAACGATGTTACGCCAAGTACAAGTGTAACATTCAGTATGTTCGATCCAATAGCATTACCAAAAGCCATATTTGTATTTTTTTTTGAAGCAGCAATTACCGAGGTTACCAACTCGGGTAAAGAAGTAGCTCCCGCCACCAACGTCATTCCCATAGCTGCTTCGCTAATACCAATGTCGGCGGCTATTTTCACAGCACCATCAACCACCCACTCACCACCAAAATATAAACCTATTCCACCGAAAATTATCAATGAAAACGAAACGGGATAAGAATAAGACTTTATTGAAGAAAGCGTCTCGTTATTTTCTTTTTCCGATTTGAAAAAAGAGATATAAACAAAATAACCAAAAAGCAATAGCAAGATAATGCCATCAATACGATTTACAGTATCTTTTCGGCCAAACAGCGAATCGTTAACGAGCAAAGCCAAAATTACCAAGATAAACAAGCTGTACGGAATATCTCTTTGAAAAGATTTTTTACCCACACTTATGGGATAAACCAAAGCTGTAACACCTACTACAAGCAACGTATTGGTTATATTGCTACCGAGAATATTTCCCATTGCCAAATCGGTTTTGTTTTGAACTCCTGCAAAAATGTTGACAATGAGTTCGGGAAGCGAAGTGCCAAGAGCCACAACGGTAAGCCCCATCACCATTTGTGAAACATTCAATTTTTCGCCAATACTTGATGCACCGTTGACCAAACTTTGTGCACCGCCAATTAAAATGACAAAACCGCTAAAAAACAATAGATATGTTTGTAACATACTTATGTTAACATAGATAGTTATTCTTTCTTTTCATTGTTTCTACAAAAGAATACGATTAAACAATCGAAATATATTTTCCCGCAAAGATGCTGTTTTTTTGCTTTGATTAATTTTTTTTCGGGAAAAATCTTAGATAAAGAATTGCTGTATAAATAATATATTGATATGTTACGAAGTTAATATTTTTTATTATTATGTCGAACTTAGGTGCTTTCCGTTACAGTCTTCGCTACAAAATTCTTTTCGGTTTGCACGACACACGATACACTATGCACTGTGTCTGTAATGCAATCACGCATGGGTTTTGGTGTTGCAGACTACCACTACAATCCAAGCCGCAAAGCCAACACTAACTGCCATTGTTGTCGGTGGCTTTTTCTTGCTTCCGGTAATATGTATTAAATCGAATACAATCCAGCCTAACGTTCCGGCATAAAACACAATCATCGAATTACAACAATAAAATGAATAAAAATTCATTCATTCGGGTCAGTAACCTCAAAACGTGAGTAATTTTCGAATGGCAACATCAATTTTATCTGCATTGGGCAAAATTGCATTTTCAAGGATAGGGTTGAAACCTACCGGTGTAAAGGTAGAGCCTATCCTTTGAACGGGCGCATCGAGGTAAGTAAATGCTTCGTCGGCTATCATAGCTGCAATTTCAGCTCCAAAACCCGAAAAAATCTTGTCTTCGTGAACTATCAAAGCTCGACCGGTTTTTTTTACCGACATCAAGATGGTTTCTTTATCAAGTGGCACCAACGATCTGATGTCAATAACTTCAATACTCTTTCCTGTTTCTTCCAAAATATTTTCGGTTACTTTCAAACACATTGGCAAAGTGTTGCCATAAGTAATTACCGATAAATCGTTTCCCTTGTTACGTATTCGGGCTTTGCCAAAAGGTACTTCAAAGTCGCTGGGAACAACGGCTTCGCTTGTGTGGTCATTGTACATAGCCTTTGGTTCCAGAAAAAGTGTTAATCCGCGCGAACGGATAGCCGTTCGGAGCAAACCGGCAGCATCGTCGGCAAATGCGGGATAAACAATGCGTAAACCAGGCAAAGTAGTTAACGCTCCTTCAATGTTTTGCGAATGATACAATCCGCCACCGATATAGCCTCCCGATGCAAGCCGGATAATTACATTGGGTACAAATTTGCCATTGCTACGCCAATAATCGTGCGAACTGTCGACCAATTGTTCCATAGCCGGCCAAAAATAATCGGCAAACTCGGCACCTTCTATAATCACCCTGATTTTGTCGTCGAAGCGAGTCATTCCATTGGAAGTTCCTACAATATAATCCTCGGCAATAGGCGCATTAAAAACCCGTATTTTACCAAATTCTTTCTGCATTCCTTTCGACACATTAAATATTCCCCCTTTTTCTTTATTAGCCATATCCTGCCCCCAAAGATAAGTGTCGGGATTGTGCCTAAATTCGGCTTTCAGAGTTTCATTGAGTGCCTGAATAAGTTTTTTCTTTTCACCTTTGCTACCGTCGTGTATTCCTTCAGGATATTTTTGACTTACATATGGTTCGGGAACTACAAAATCGAAAATCGATTTAGGATCGGGATCGGGAGCTTTCAAAGCTTTTTTGTGTGCCACCGAAATAATTTGTTTTGCCTGTTTATCAAGATTGTCCAACTCTTCACCAGAAAATTTACCCGAATGCAACAGTTGAATTCTAAAGCGTTTCAAGGGGTCTAAAAGCTTTACACAATGTCGTTCGTTTTCATCACGATACAATTCTTGCCGGTCAGAATTAGAATGCGAATGAATTCGCACACAGTTGGCTTGAACAATAACGGGCCTACTGTATTTTAAAACATATTGCTTTGCGGCGTCCATTGTTTCCATACTATGAAACACATTTTTACCGTCACAAAACATAATTTTCAGGTTTTTTATTCCTCTGAAATTGTCGGCGGCTCTACGGTTGGCCGACTGATCGCGTTGTGGTACCGAAATACCGTATTGGTTATCTTGAAAAACAAAAATAACCGGTAATCCTTCTTTCGATGCACCATTAATAGCCTCAAACACATAGCCTTCAGATGTCGACGATTCACCTTGAGAGCATATAGCCACACCTCCGCTTTTATAAATTTTTATGGAACGTGCCACCCCCGCTGCATGCAAAATATGGTTTCCAGTAGCCGACGAAACGTTTTGAATGTGCCACTCAGGCTTGGCAAAATGATTCGACATATGCCTTCCTCCGCTACTCGGATCAGTGGCTTTTGATATGCCATTCAAAATAATCTCCTCCGCTGTCATACCTGCCGAAATTACTGTCAGCATATCACGATAGTATGGAAACAGAAAGTCCTTTTCCCTATCAAAAAACTGCCCTAATGCCAACTGAATACCATCGTGGCCGGCATAAGGCGCATGATAAGACCAGCCTAAAGCCTGCTTTAAATAATTAGGCGCTTTTTCGTCTAACTGCCTGCCAAGCGTCATTAAACTGTACCACTTTTGCAATGCGACTTTGTCCACATTATCAATGCTGTATTTTCTTGTTTGTATCATTTTCTCAATTCATTACTTTTGCACTGCAAAAATACAAATTTTTTGCAATTTAAATTAAATCTAAATAAATTGAATGGATAATCTACCAGACTCTTAAGAAAATTTAAAATGTGATTTTTTATTTTGTCTACCATGTATAATACTCCCCCAAAATCCAAACCATGCGCTAAGTTAAAAAAAGTATTAATTTTATCGTGGAAAAATGAAAGCAAAAAGAAGAAGATTTACATCAGCCTTTAAAGCAAAGGTGGCCATTGAAGCGCTCAAGGAACGTGAGACAATGGAAGAATTATCGAAACGGTTTGAGGTTCATCCGACAATGATTTCAAAGTGGAAGCAAGAGTTTATTACAAGGTCTTCCGAGATTTTTAAGACTAAAACGCCCGATAGGATATATAAGAAAAAAGGGAAAAACTTTATGCCAAGATTGGTCAACTAAAAATAGAAAAAGATTGGTTAAAAACAAAATTGCAAGAAGGTCGGAGCTTGAAAAAGATAAAAGGCTGAAAACCGACAGCAAGGAGAAAAGCATACGCAAGCAGTGTACGCTTTTATAAGCATAAGCTGTAGCAGTGTTTATTATCGTTCAATTGGTGGGAGCTAAGAGAACTTGTTCATAATGCTAACTATGAATGAGCATTTTCTTACACACCTTACTTTTGGCGTTTTGCAAATGGAAGACTCTTTAAAGTAAAAAGAGTATTATGTGAATCATAAACTGGTAAGGCGCTTATTGCGCAAAATGGAAATAATGGCGATTTATCCTATGCACAATTTTAAGCAAATTGGGTCTTGCAAAATATATACGTCCATATCTTCTACGTGGTTTGGAAATAACACATCCTTATCATGTTTGGGAGATTGAGATTACTTACATTCCTATGATAAAAGGATTATGTATCTTACAGCAATTATTGATGTTTATAATTGTTTTGTAAAAGGATGAGAAGTTTTTATTAATTTGGATGCTGGGAATAGCTTGTTAGTATTACAACAAGCAAAAACCCGATATGGTAAACCTGAGATAATAAACTCTAATCAGGCAAACCGGTTTGCTTGTCCATTAGGGGTAGAATATGTTGATAATAAAGAAATAGAGATTAGAATGGATGGAAGAAAAAGAGCACTGGACAATATTTTTATAGAAGGACTTTGGCAAACAGTTAAGCGTGATTATGTATATTTAAATCCGGCTAATGATGGAACGGAGTTGTACAATAGGCTCATTTCTTTAATTATTGCAACACAAAAAAGTCTCATCAGAGTACAGTACGGGAAGTTTCAATAAATAGATATCAACAAGTTGCGCAGTTATGAACAAAGAAAAAAGTACCAAAAAAGAAAAGCTGTCAATCACTATCAATTCAAAAAACTATTTTTTTAGTTTAAAATTTGGGTAATATCATATGA
This sequence comes from Bacteroidota bacterium, assembly GCA_003232915.1. Classification (GTDB taxonomy): domain Bacteria; phylum Bacteroidota; class Bacteroidia; order Bacteroidales; family F082; genus Sulfidibacterium. The sequence goes on from QIKE01000052.1 coordinate 6,404, forward strand.
TAATAACAACAATAAGGAGTGTAAGCTATGGAAAAACAAAGAGCGTTATGGAAAAAAGTGCTGGACAAAACGGAGTTTATCGCCATCGTCACCAGCGGTGATGAGGAAGCTCATACCGTTGGCACATGGGGCGACTACGCAAGAACGCTTGGCGTCGAAGGAGAAGAAGTGAGAATTCCCGCATGGGGATACCGTAAAACAGAAGAGAATATAAGGAAAGGCAGTTCGGTGGAATTGCTGATGGGCTCAAAAAGCTTACAGCGACCTTCCGGTAAATCTGGACAAGGGTGCAAACTATCCGGAAAGGGTGAAATCCAAACTTCCGGTAGCATGGCGGAGCTGACAAAAAAAACATTTCCCGGTTCGAGAGGGGTTTTGATTGTAACTGTAGAAAAAGTACTTTACACTTACAACGACTGAACCCAATGTAAATGATGATACACCAGTGAACATGAAGTATCTGATTGTACTTCTTGCTGAGACTACTTAAAAGGAAGTTCAGGTTGTGTGATAATTGCCACTTCCTTTTTACTTAGCTTTGTCATTCATTAATGGAAAGTATAAAATACATAAAAAAGCACTCTCGAATAAATGCCGGTGTGGAAAAACCTGAAGACGGGGACGAAGCCGCGATAAGTCTTGCTAAAAAGTTTATCGACAACTTCAAGCATTTTGCCGATAACCGGGAAGGTCGGAGCTTGGTTGATGCCGGCCCCCAAATCAATTGATTTCAGGCACTTTTTGTGTGAAAAGTATGAAGATTTTATCAGTTCGAACTTTTGCCTTTGCTTTTCTGTCATATTTTTTTCGTTCTTCAGAAGGGAATATCGGCTATTTATTAATTCGTCATTATCCTCTGCTTCTCGTCGTCTGACCTGATCCATACTCTTGTTAAGGTACATTATAAATGGTATTTATCATGTACTATTTCTGCATTGGAAAGCTTGTTTTCAACGGAGTTGATGTAGGCTTGGCACATGTCCTTACTCACTGTATTCATTGATTTTCTTTGCCGTTCAGCACAGGTCTTCGTAATAATCCGATTTATACTCTAAGTCTATATATGCCTGTAGCTTCTTATGGTCTTCCTCTATGTTGGTTATAATCTATTCTTCAGCAAAATCCAATGTTAAATTGAAAAAATCTTTTATAAACATATGCCCAAATATATAGCTTTCCACTAATTTCGCAGTAGAACCATTTTTTATTAATATCCCTGCTTTGGGCGTGGACGCCCAAAGTTTTTCCATACTTAATAACTAAAGTTTCGGACTTCATAATTAACACGTTATCAACAAAATAATGTTGATAAAAAGCGATAAAAATGCCGCATATTCCGATGTAAATA
>QIKE01000158.1 GCA_003232915.1 Bacteroidota bacterium
TAGAAGACATGATCAGAACATAGCAACGAATCGAAGAAAAATATCTTAGCTAACCGTTGGTATTGCTGGATTCATTGTAGTAAAATCCATTCTAATAATACTTATTGCACTTAGCGAATATGAAATCTTTACCAAGATCCCTGGTAAAAGCGTCTATGGGACAAAAGTTATTAGTTTTTCATCAGGGCAATGTTTGCCGCCATTTCCAGTACGTTGTACGCTCATCACATCAGTTACACAGACTCCACAAGTTTTAATGTTGACGAATCCATCTTCATACTATCAATCGTAATAATAAGTGGAATGCGAAATCTTTGGGGGTCTGCCATTGCAAAGGTAGTTTTATTCATATTTTCGCAAACATTAACATTTTATTGGAATGCCAGGTAATATTGGTGTAAATATACGGCAGATAATTTACGGACTTGCACTCGTAATTATAATGTTCAAATACATTAAAGGATTTGGGACAAAAAATTATTCGAGGCAAGAGAACAGTCAGGTTGTAACATCTTGATTTTTTTTGTTTTTTGAATAATCTTGCCGATCGTAAACTCTCGGCGCCACAAAATATTATCTACCATCTTTTTATCGGGCAGATTTTTCGTGTTCCACCATCTGTGTAATTTGCACAAAGTCGTTAACCGACAGTTGTTCGGCGCGTTGTCGTAGCAATAGGTGTTCGGGTAGGCTGTTACACAATGGTTTGAGTGCGTTGCTGAGGATTTTGCGCCTTTGGTTGAATGCGGTTTTTACAACTGTGATAAAAAGTTTTTCATTGCAGCTAAGTTGCTTTGTGTTATTTCGTTTTAAGTGGATAACGGCAGATTTTACTTTGGGTGGCGGAAAAAATACGGTTTCGTTTACTGTAAAACAATAGCTGATGTCGAACCACGCTTGCAGCAAAACACTAGGTATGCCGTAAGTTTTGTTTCCAGGTGAGGCAACAATACGCTCAGCCACTTCTTTTTGAATCATCCCTACTATTTCACCGAAAAGTTCGCGATTTTCGATAACGCGGAAAAATATCCGACTCGAAATATTGTATGGAAAATTACCGATTAAAGCCAAAGATTGGTGGAACAGCCTTTTCAAGTCGGTTTTCAAAAAATCTTGTTCAAAAAGATTAATACGTGAATCGTGAAAATTCAAACGCAAATATTCCACCGATTCGCTGTCGATTTCGATAAGAGAAAGTTGCCGGATATTTTCGTTTTTTAACAATGCTTGCGTGAGGATACCTGTACCAGGCCCCAGTTCGCATACGTGGGCATAAGTTTTACTCAGGCAGCCGGCAATTTTAGTAGCAATATTATGATCGGTTAAAAAATGTTGTCCGAGATATTTTTTTGGATGTACCATTAGTTTTTTTTCTTTATGGTTTTCATAGTGCGGAAGCGGTGGCGGGCTTCACCGGCAAAAATACTTTCGGGATATTCTTTCATCAACCTAAGATACAATGCTTTGGCTTGTTCGGCTTGGTTAAGATGGTCTTGTTTTATTTCGGCTTCATCGAAAAGTGCATCATCGGCTTTTATGCTTTCTGGATATAGCTTTACCAAGAGGCCATACACAGAATCGGCTTCGGCATAGCGTTTTTCGCTTTTGAAGATACCGGCTTTTTTAAACAAAACAAACTGTGCCGTAACCTCACCTGCCGGATGTTTTTCGAGGCTGTCTAGCAGCTCCATTGCCGAATCGGGTTTATTTTGTGCCAGCAACAAGTCGGCGGCACCAAAGGTCCGTAACGAAAAACCTAAAGTGTCTTCGTCGAGAATATTTTTGATAAACATCGACATTTCAATGGCGTCGTTAGAAATAAGTTTGGAAGTGGCAGCCTTAAGTATGCTTAATCGTGTTTGTGCCCAATCGAATTCGCCAACATAATAAAACAACATAGCATTTTTAAATTTTGCTTCGTGGCCAAGAGGTTCATTTTTCATCGCCATCTCCACCTGCGAATACAGTAGCGAGGCGTCCCACACTTTTTTTTCCAGCAACAAAACATCACCAAGTAACAATTTGGCACGGGCTTTATTTTTATCGGCCAATTCCGGCGTTTTCAGAGTTTCTTTCAACAGTTTTTCGGCCTCTGCAGCTTTGTCGAGATAAAAAGCTTCGATTTTTGCCAAATGCATCGCCACCTCAAAAGTTGCGCTGTTGGTACCCAGACGGCCAAGCAGTTTACGACCTTCGCCGGCCAATGTTCTATAATCGTCGAGGGTGGTAGCAGTATCGTTTTGTATTTCAATGTTTTTTGCTATAAACCAACCGGCGTAACTTTTTGCATAATAAGCACTTTTGACACCTTTGTTTTTGAGGTATGCAAAAGCTTTTTCGGCAACTACATAATTTTTGTTCGACAACGCAATTTTCGCCAAATTATATACTGCGTCTTCTTGTCCACCAAAACGACGATCGATGGCACATGCCTGCCGGTAGGCGGTTTCAAAATCTTTAGTCTGCATAGAAAACCACAATAACAAGTCGCTATAAGCAAAATTTTTGGGGTTATGTTGACTGCGTAGCAGCAGTTTTTTGCGCAGGATATTTTGTAAATTATCGTCCACATCGAAGTTCAGCACACTTTGCATACGGTTTTTTATCATTTGTAAGGCATTGGGTTTTTCGTTGAGATAATCAAGCCAAGCGTCGAACATCTTGCCGTAGTCGCCACTCAAACGATAAGTGTTTGCACGTTCGATTGCATAAGAATAGTGGTTGCCCGATCGATTTATAGCTTTGTTGTAAACGGCAAGTGCTTGTGCTACATAGCCTTTCGATTGTAGGGCATTGGCAATTTGGTTTACCAACGAAGGATTTTCGGGTAAGTTGGCTATGATCTTGTTTATAATGCGATTGGCTTTCTTCTTTTTACCCATCCTGTCGTAAACATAAGCATTATCAATAAGATAGCGATAATTACCAGAATACTTTCGGCTTTGCTTTTTAATAATTTTTAGTGCTTCATCGTAATTTTTTAAGTAAAGTAGCGAGTTCAAATAATAAGTATAGTAATAATACGAGTGTCTTTTCTTGTACAACTCGCCGAAAAGTTCGGCTGCTTTCTCATAATGTTGATTCAGATAATAATAACGAGCTAGTTTTTCTTTTTGAACATCCTGATTGCTTTTTTGCATGCTCCGGTGCAACAGAATTGTTTGCGATTGCTGACCAAGGGCTGTTTGCGGTATTACAATGGTAGCCATCACCAACAACATAACGATATAAAAACCTTTTTTTAACAAATCAATTCTATTTTTGTTGTAAAACACTGTCCATATAAACTTGCAATTGTTTCCATTCTCTTGTTTGCGATTTTAGCTGCTGATAATAATTTGCCATTTCTCTTCGCAAATGATTGGCTGCTTTTCGTTCATCACTAAAATATATGCTGTCTTTGCCGTTTTTCAAGATATTTTCTTTGATGTCGTGATGCAAATTACTGAGCTGTTTTTCGCTATATTTCAGTTCTTTATCTAGCTCAGTATAGGTTTTTACAAAATGCTTAATAATTTGATATTTATGACCCAAAGCCAAAAACAACGAATCTTTCAGTTTTTGCTTAATCGGCACACTGTTGAGCCGGTTAATAGTTTGTTTGATTTTGGCCATTTGTTTTTTTAACCTAAAGGTATCGGCCTGCAAAAAATAGCTCGCGGTAGCTTCAACTTTTTTTGTGATACTATCGATTTTTGAAAGATAAACTTTTTGCTTTTTACTTGGTCCGCACGAAACGAACAACATGCTCATAATCAATACAAAAAATGTATCTTTGAAAAATGTAGCTATATAAAAAAAGTGTTTTTGCTTCATCATATTAAGCAATTAAATCGAAACCGGTATAAATTCTAAGGGCTTGGGGAATGCTTATACCTTTATCACACTGATTGTTTTCGAGCAAGGCGGCCACAATTCGTGGAAGGGCGAGGGCACTACCGTTGAGGGTATGCGTAGGTTGTGTTTTGCCTGCTTTGTTTTTAAAACGCAACTTCATACGGTTAGCCTGATAACTTTCGAAATTGGACACCGAACTCACTTCGAGCCAGCGTTTTTGTGCTCCCGAAAACACCTCAAAGTCGAAAGTGAGTGCTGACGTAAAACTCAAATCGCCACCACAAAGTCTGAGGATGCGAAATGGCAGTTCGAGTTTGCGTAACAAACTCGCTACATAATCTTTCATCTCGTCAAGAGTTTCATATGAGTGTTCGGGATGCTGAATCTGTACAATTTCTACTTTGTCGAATTGATGCAGGCGGTTGAGCCCACGTACATCTTTACCGTAAGAACCGGCTTCGCGGCGGAAGCAGCTGGAATAAGCCACATTTTTTACCGGAAAATCGTCTTCTCCCAAAATCACATTACGGTAGATATTCGTGATAGGCACTTCGGCGGTGGGAATCAAATACAATTTGTCTTCACCCACATAATACATTTGGCCTTCTTTGTCGGGAAGTTGTCCTGTGCCAAAACCCGAATCGGCATTGATAAGCAAGGGAGGCTGATATTCGAGGTAGCCGGCAGCAACGGCTTCGTCGAGGAAAAAGTTTATCAAAGCCCGTTGCAAGCGCGCACCTTTACCCCGATAAAACGGGAATCCGGCACCCGTAACTTTGCTACCTAAATCGAAGTCGATGATTTGGTATTTTCTAGCCAACTCCCAGTGTGGCAAGGCGTTGTCCGGCAATGCTGGAAGCTCACCTTCCTCAAAAATAATTTCGTTATCAGCCTCACTCACACCTTTGGGTACGGAGGGATGCGGTACATTGGGGAGTTCGATAAGTATACTGCGAAGTTTTTTTACAATTTCATCGAATTTGTAACTCATAGTTTTCGATCTGGCTTTTAAAGCGGCACTATGGCTTTTTATCTCACCGGCTTGGTTGCGTTTGCCTTCTTTAAAAAGTTGTCCTATCGTTTTCGATAGGCCGTTGGTTTCCGACAAAGTATCGTCGAGTTGTTTTTGCAGGTGGCGTCGTTCGTTGTCGAGTGCAAGAATTTCTTCGACAATATTTTTAGCGTCGAAATTTTTTACGGCAAGTCTTTCGATAATGGTATCTTTCTGCTTTCTTATTCTTTGTAGTTCAAGCATACTTCCAAATTTTTTGCAAATTTAGTCTAATTGCGCTTATCTGCTTTTATCTCATCTTAAAAATATTAATGAGTATCTGCAAAAAAATAATCCATATTTTTATAATGCTTAGTCGGGAAACGTTATGTTCAAAGTTTATGAAACCTTGAGTACTAAGAGTTTATTAGAGTATATGATTAGTCCTCAAAACAATCTTAAAGAAAAAATTGGCGTTTTCAGTCCACTAAAGTTCCTAACGGTTATTTCCGGTAAATGTACCGAACTTTTTCAAAATACAAACATATAAGCTTTTTCGTTACTTAGCTATTTTTATGCTATCTCAGCTATCCTTTTTTTGTCTTCGCACTTTATCGGTTGTAGATAGGTTTGCTTGATTTACAAAAATGCTTTTTCTACCCAATTTCAACAGCTTCTGAGGTCAAATCAGCAATCGTTATTCGTCAAGCGTCAACATGCAATCCATTTTCAGTCTTTCCTTTCTCCCATTCTGCCATCATAGCAAACAATCCGTAGCATCAATATATTATTTTGTTACTCACTTCACACAAAATTTTCTACATTTGAACCGGATAAAACAGAACACAAAAGTTTTCGTTCACAAACCTTGAAACAGCAATGATATTTGGCATAGGCACAGACATTATCGAAGTAAAACGTATGGAAAAGCATCTTACAAACAATCCCACACTAAAGACAAGACTTTTCACCGAAAGAGAAATGGCATATTGCGAAAAAAGTAATGCTGTAAAATTTCAATGCTACGCCGCGCGTTTTGCTGCCAAAGAAGCATTTTTCAAAGCCCTCGGTACAGGGTACCGCTATGGAATGGCTTTTCATGAAATTGAAATTTTAAACGACGGACTCGGGAAACCTTCCATTCATCCTTTAGGCAAAGTTAAGGAATATCTTACTGAATTTCAGGTAAAAAGCATTCACCTTTCCATTTCGCACCTCAAGGAAATAGCCAATGCTTTTGTGGTACTCGAAAAATAAATGACAAAACTTATTTACAATCCCAAAAGGTTTTCTACAGGAGATTTTCCGCCAAAGAGCATCCGTTCGGGTTGTTCGAGCATTTCTTTTACTTTTACCAAAAAACTTACCGACTCGCTACCGTCGATAACACGGTGATCGTACGACAAAGCAATATACATTATCGGACGAATTTCTACTTTTCCGTGAACGGCAACAGGGCGTTCAACAATATTGTGCATACCAAGTATTGCGCTTTGTGGCGGGTTGATAATGGGTGTTGACAGCATAGAACCGAACACACCGCCGTTGGTGATAGTGAAAGTGCCGCCTTGCATATCTTCGAGGGTTATTTTGTTTTCACGCGCTTTGACGGCGAGTGTCTTTATGTGTTTTTCGATGTCTGCCAAACCGAGCAACTCGGCGTTGCGGATAACGGGAACCACCAAACCTTTAGGCGCACTTACGGCAATACTGATGTCAACATAATCAAAAGTTACAATTTCATCGCCGTCGATTTGCGAATTCACTTGCGGAAAATAGATCATTGCTTCGGTAACCGCTTTAACAAAAAACGACATAAACCCAAGACCTACCCCATGTCGTTCTTTAAAAACATCTTTATATTCTTTGCGAAATTCCATTATCCAACTCATATCCACCTCGTTGAAAGTGGTGAGCATAGCGGTTTCGTTTTTTACCGACACTAAACGTTGGGATAGCTTTTTGCGAAGCATACTCATTTTTTGATGCTTGCTGTTGCGTCCGCCCGGCCACAACACAACAGAAAAAGACGTTCGTGTACTTACCGGGATTTTCTCCTTATTTTCAAGGTAAAACTCCACATCGCGGCGTCCTATACGTACCGATTTAAAAAAATCCACCAACTCGTTTTCCGAAATCTTGTTTTCCGTCATCAGTTTACGAGCTAACGGCGAAACCTTTAAATTGATATCTCCGTCTTTTTTGCTTTCAACCTTGCCCGCTATTACTGCTACTTTTGGCATTTGCACCGTTGTTCCCGTTCCGGTTTTATTTGATTTTTCGAGCTTTTCGACTATGGACAAAGAAGGTTTTGCCATTCCTTTGGCTTCGGTATCAATACGAGCTACAACAGTCCCAACTTTTATTGTTTCGCCTTCTTGTGTAAGCAATTCAATTTTTCCGGCAGCTTCGGCAGTAAGACTCAAGGTAGCTTTGTCGGAATCTATTTCAACTATATCTTCATCTTTTTCAACCTGTTGCCCGTTTTTAATTAACCATGTTGCCAATTGAACTTCGGTGATTGATTCGCCAGGACTCGGTACTTTTACTTCAATAATCATAGTTGTTGTTTATTTCAAAGGTTTTAAAGCAGAATGGTAAGTGCTTTCGAGATGATCAATATGCAATTCCTTTAATTCTTTTTCAAACGATTTCCATTTGTTGCCAATACAGGTCATCTCGCATTCTTTATTCAAAAAAGGACAAATGCATTCTTCGAAAACTTTATCAATAATTTTTTGCTGACGAATTTGATGGAATTTGAAAGAACCCGTTGCAGGACTGCCACTGGCCGGACGGCCGGACGTGCAATATGTTTAATGTTCAACTTTGTGCTTAGCATTTTTCTAACAAAGTCCCAAGCACCCATATTGGCAGGTTCTTCTTGTGCCCAGATGTAGGTCTTTGCGTTTTTGTATTTTTCTGTTAACGTCAATAGTTGTTTTTCGGGAAATGGATACAACTGCTCAATTCTTATAAGGGCAATATTTTCGCTATTTAGTTTTTCTTTCTCAGCTAACAAGTCATAATAAATTTTACCGCTACAAAAAACCAATTTGGCAATTTTACCCGTATCGGCCATGGCATCATCTATCACCTCTTGAAAACCTCCACCGG
>QIKE01000082.1 GCA_003232915.1 Bacteroidota bacterium
ACCCGTGGAATGGCAAATCCATTATTCCACAGGTTAAACCCGTGGAATGGCAAATCCATTATTCCACAGGTTAAACCCGTGGAATGGCAAAACCATTATTCCACAGGTTAAACAAGCATATTTCTTATCTTCAGAATAATCATTTTCTAATGGCAAATCCATTATTCCACAGGTTAAACCCGTGGAATGGCAAATCCATTATTCCACAGGTTTAAACATGGCTATTATTGTTACACTTCTTCGGTGCTTTTATAATCATTCCCTTATGTGTTTTAAATTAATCATGGATGTTTCATCATTTTATTTTCTAATTTTGAAACTTCATTTCTACAAATTCAGTTTATGGGTAGCAACACAAAATTCTTAGAAAAGGTAGCCGAACACATTTTATCGAACTCAGGGAAAAAAACTCTTGATACGCTCGTCGTATTTCCAAACCGGCGTTCAGCCATATTTCTAAAAAAATACCTCATGCAACAAGTGTCAGGCACATATTGGTTACCCGAAATAATAACTATCGACGATTTGATGATCAGAGCGTCGGGTTTGAATGTCATTGAACCAATTAAAATTCATTTCGAACTATACAAAATACATTGCCGTATTAACGGAAAACAAGCTCGCACATTAGACGATTTCCTTAATTGGGCAGCAATAATATTACACGATTTCGAAGAAATTGACTATACGCTTGCTGATACACAAAAGCTATTTTCGTATCTATCGGAAGCCAAAGCCATAGACAAATGGAATCCTGACGGGACGCCGCTGACGCCGATGCAACGGGACTTTCTCTTTTTTTTCCAATCACTTATTCACTATTATAATAATTTAAAAGAAAAACTTTTGCAAAACCATAGTGCGTACAAAGCAATGGTCTACCGCTATGCTGCCGAAAACAGTACGGAAATATTGGATAGGCTTTCTTGGAAAAAATATTATTTTATTGGATTTAATGCGCTCACCAAATCCGAGTTACAGTTTACGGAACATTTGCGAAAACATTTTGAACTTGATTTTATTATTGACGGCGACACTTTTTATTTGCAAAATAGCAAATTGCCACAACACGAAGCCGGACACTTTTTAAACAATTTATTTGATAGGTGGAAAATTACAAAGCCACTATGGGTAGGCGATGATTTAACAGCAACAGAAAAACATATCGAAATTGCAAGTGTACCCAAATTGATAGGGCAAGCAAAATATGCAGGACAACTTTTGCAAGAATGGCTTGGCAACAACCGCTTTAAACCCGAAGAAACCGCCATAGTCCTTGGCGACGAAAATTTGCTGATACCGCTATTAAGTTCGTTACCCGACAAAAATATGGCTACCGGCGAAAAACTGTCATACAACCTTACTCTCGGCTACCCGTTAAGCCAAAGTCCCTATAACAATTTTATTAGTCGCTGGATTGAATTACTCATACTTAGCTACGAAGATCCATCAGGTAAAATTTTTATTCCGGCATTTTTACATCTGATAAACAGTTCATTGGCTAATTATCTATATGGCGAAAGCTCGAATGCTTTTCTCACAAAAATAACAGAACACAATAGCGTGTTGATTTCCTACGACAAGCTGATAGAAATTGCCCGGGACACTGCTTTTGAAGAATTGCCCCGTTTGCTTACAGCGAATATCCGAAAACCCGAAAACTTTCCCTCTGCCGCAGGTAGCTTTTTATTAAAGATGCAACAACAACTCGACCATGATGACAATAAAAATATACTTTGGAAAAATCAAACAATTTTACTTCGTACCCAAATAAACAATCTTAAAAACCTTCTTGAAGAATACGATTTTCAATTCACATACAGAACATTACAAAAACTATTCAACCGCATTTTCAACACAACTCCTTTGAGTTTGCTGGGAGAACCTCTTAGTGGAATTCAAATAATGGGAATGCTCGAAACACGTAATCTCGACTTTAAAAATATTATTGTCTTAGGTATGAACGAAGGTGTTTTGCCAAGCAATAACTTTCAGGATACTTTAATACCGTTCGATATTCGTAAAAATTTCGGATTGCCATTACCACAGGACAACACAGCCGTTTATACCTATCATTTTTTCCGATTGTTACAAAGAACCGAAAACGCCGTATTTATCTATAATTCCTACCCAGGTGAATTGGGAGGAGGTGAAAAAAGCCGGTTTCTGCTACAAATCCGCGACGAACTATGTAGTGCCAACCCTCTGATAAGTTATACCGAGACCACCGTGGGTTCACCCTTTTCGAAAGATTTACACAATTCGGAAATTGTTGTGGAAAAAACCAACGAAATCGTCGAAAACCTGAACAAAATTATTACAACAGGGCTTTCACCTTCGGCACTCACCACCTTTATTATTTGTCCCCTGAAATTCTACTTTCGATATGTTATAGGTTTGAAAGAAGAAGACCAATTGGAAGAATTTATTGAGTCGAACATTTTCGGAAGTGTTCTCCACGGAGTTTTAGAAGATATTTATTCTCGCTATATTGGAAAACCCATCGACATTTCAACACTTCAAAGTACTGTAAGCAAATTCGAAAATCAACTCAAAAACCGTTTCTTAGAATTTTATGGCACTTCCGATTTTTCTTATGGTAAAAACCTTTTAATTTACAATGTGGCTAAAGAGTATATTGGTAAATTTTTGAATTACGACTTATATGAACTCCGGAAAACCCCACGTGAAATTATTGCCTTGGAAAAGAAATTTGAAACCGAAATATTTGTAAATGAAAAAAAAATAAGCCTCTACGGCTATTTCGACCGTATTGATTACAATAGTGCCACAAATGAGTACCGGATTATTGATTATAAAACAGGAAAAGTTGACAAAAGAGACCTGTATATTAAAGAATGGCAACAGCTAATTGAATCGGAAAAATTTACTAAATCTTTTCAGGTTTTGTTTTATGCTTATTTGTTCCATAAAAAACATGCTGATATTCTATTGTTGCAAACGGGCCTTATCAGTATGGTTAAACTTTCGGCTGGATATCAAGAACCCCATTTACCCGACGAGGTTACCAACATCAATAGTATAACCAACAACTTCGAAGAGGTTTTGAAAATACTATTATCGGATATACTAAATAGTAATCAGCCATTTGCACAGCGAATTGAAGACCGGCAGTGTACTTTTTGCGACTTTCGCTCAATTTGCAATAGAGGATAAATTGTTGGCAATATAATATTTTGACTTTCCAAATCTTGTACTGCCTATAAAAGTAAAACATGAATACGCTTACACACAGAGTATTATTACTCCTATAGTGGCATTCCTAGCAACTACGGGTAAGAGTAAAGTGTGGAAGATTACAGTGTAAATGTTTTGCCAGCCGATGTAAATTGTACAGGAACTACTTCAACCGATTGTAATACTGCTTAGAACTGCAACAACGGAAAAATGCATAGTCTTGCATACAGTTTCGGCGTTCCCGCTTCGCGCAGTGGTAGAAAATTCCCGATAATTGCAACTGCCAGTAGGGTTTTGAGTCATAATTTAAACATTCGAAGTAGTGCTGTTCTTACCGTTAACGGAAGGCTTGATGTGGGAAGCACCAACAATAGTGCTAATGTTGCCGGTTTTGTGAAAAATAATACGGGAAAACTAAAATTTGTCAAAGAGCTTATCCAGCCGAAAATAATCGTTGCCTGAGTACTTCGTAAAGGAGAATACCGGTTGCAACCGACACATTGAGAGAAGCAATTTTGCCAAGCATAGGTATTTTTACCGTCATATCCGATAATTTTAAATATGCAGGTGAAATGCCTTCGCCTTCTGATCCCATTATCAAGGCAAGCGGACATGCAAAACCTTCGTCAAAATAGTTTTGACTTCCTTTTTCGGTAACGGCTACAATTTTCAAACCGCTGTTTTTCAGGTAAACTATTGCCTCTTTAAGATTAGATGTCCGGCAAATGGGAAGTTTATAAATAGCTCCTGCCGAAGATTTTACAGTACCCGAATTAAGCTGTGCGGAATTTTTGTCGGGAATAACTACAGCATCAACACCGGCGCTGTGGGCAGTACGCAATATTGCTCCGAAATTGCGCACATCGGTAATCTTATCAAGGACTAACAAAAACGGTATTTTTCCTTGCTCGTACAGGGTAGGCAACAATTGACCCACATTGAAAAAACTAACCGGCGATACCGAGGCAATAATTCCTTGATGATTTTTGCGTGTAATACGATTAAGTTTTTCTTTGGGGACAAGCTGATAGGGTATATTGCGCTGTTTAAGCATTGGCATCAACTCTTTAAAAGTATTTCCCGTTAATCCTCTTTGAATAAATACTTTTTCGATTTCTTTGCCCGAACGAAGAGCCTCGATGAGCGGGTGAAGGCCAAAAATCAATTCCTGTTGTTCTTTTTCGTTATTGTGCTGCATATTTTATTCTTCAAGATATTTCGAGTCAATTTGCTTGTTGGCTTTGGCTCCAAGTTCTTTTAGTTTTTCTATTTGGCCGATGAGGTTACCACGACCTGTAGTCAATTTCTTTCGGGCTTCTTCGAACGATTCCCGTGCTTTATCAAGGTTTATCCCCACTTTTTCCAGATCATTTAAAAAGCCTTCGAATTTATCGTAAAGTTTTCCACCTTGTTTGGCAATTTCGAGGGCATTACGATTTTGCCGTTCGTGTTGCCAAATAGAAGCCACAGTGCGCAAGGTAGCCAAAAGCGTGGTTGGACTTACAATAACAATTCGTTGTTCCCAAGCATCGTTAAACAATTCGGCATCGGATTGTACTGCGAGTGCAAATGCCGGCTCAATAGGCATAAACATCAATACAAAATCGGGCGTGTTTAGACCCTTCAAATTGTCATAACTCTTATCTTTCAACTCTTTTATATGATTACGGATAGAAAGCAAATGTTGTTTCAAAGCTTTTTCTCTTAGTGTGTCATCCGCAGTGTTTACGTAAATTTCGTAAGCTGTGAGCGAAACTTTCGAGTCAATAATCAAATGCTTGCCTTCGGGAAGCTTGATAAGTACATCGGGACGCAACATCTTGTTGTCATCGTCCTTAACGGTATATTGTAAAAAATATTCTTCGTTTTTTATTAGTCCCGAACGTTCGAGTATTCTTTCCAACACCACTTCGCCCCAATTTCCTTGTTTTTTAGTATCAGATTTCAAAGCACGGGTAAGATTACCGGCTTCTTCGCCCAATTTAACATTTAAGTCGTGCAACTTTTTCAACTCGACTTTCAGATCAGTTTGGTCGCGTAGCCCCTTTTGATAAGTATCTTCTACCTTTTTTTCAAATTTGTAAATTTTCTCTTTTAACGGCAACAGTAAATCATTCAAGTTTTTGCAGCTGCTTTCGTTAAATTCTTTTGTATTTTGTTTTAAAATCTTATTCGCTACATTCTCAAATTCAGTTTTAAACTTTTCTTGTAAACTTTCGACTTCCTTTTTTTGCGTTTCAAGTTTTTCCTGCAAATTCCTGAAATCGCTTTGCAAAGCCACCTGTTGTTTTTCGGCTAATTCTCGTTTTTGAGTCTCTATTTGCAGCCGATTGTTCAGCTTATTGTTTTCTTCATCAAAAGTGCGTAAGCGTTCATTAAGAATACCTTGTCCTTTTTCCTTTTCGGTTTTTTCTAAGGTATATTGGTGTGTAAGCTGTAATTTTTCGTGTTCAAAGCGCAACTTTATTGCTTTAATTTTTTGGTTTGCAATAAAATACCCTAAACCAAACCCGATGATCAAACCGGCGACAAAATAAATCCAACACATAGTATAAAATTATCAGTAAAATTAGTTTATTTTTCCCCTGCAATTTACGTGAGAAATAATATTTGGAAATGAAAGAGAAATTAAAATTTAATTCGCGAAGAGAAAATTTATGAATTTTCAAGATAGCCACGCTGTCTTGGCATTCGCGTTTGAACCTAAACTCGAAATGTTCGTACATTCCACAACGCTTCCACGCTAAAATAGCCCCTTACTATAGAGAAATATTTTCGTTCCTCAAATTTCATACGACAAGCGACGTATTTCTCCTAGCATGCCGTTTCATATATCTTTTGATTTTTATCTTTTTCTCTTTGAACATCTCAAAATATTATTTTCGCTTTTGTAACAATTTTATGCCACCGCACATCAGATAATCATTATTTTTGCCTTTAAAAAAAAATTATGAAATTTAAATTTACCACAGCCATAATTTTGGCTTTTATCGTTTTCGCAAGTTTTACAGCCTGCGAAAACAGTAGCAATGCTAATCACAGCACCCAATCGAAAATTGCACAAAATCCGGACACTACGACACATTATCCGCAAGAAAAACATTTGGCCAATATCCGGCAACTTACTTTCGATGGTGAAAATGCCGAAGCTTATTTTAGTTTCGATGACAGTAAAATTGTTTTTCAGGCTAAAAACGAAGCTTGGGGATCGCACTGCGACCAGATTTTTTATTTTCGTTTTGCCGCTGGCAATATGAAAAACACCATCCCCCCATTATTGAGCAACGGACTGGGACGTACCACTTGTGCTTATTTTTTGCCAGGCGACACCACCATTTTATATGCTTCGACTCGTGCCGGTGGCGATTCTTGTCCTCCAGAACCTAAGCATCGTTCCGATGGAAAATATGTTTGGCCTATTTATGAAGATTTCGATATTTATGAGGCTAATTTGAAAGGCGAACTTATAGATACGTTAATAAAAAATCCAGGCTACGATGCCGAAGCTACAGTTTCGGCACAGGGCGACAAAATTGTGTTTACTTCCGATCGCTCAGGCGATTTGGAACTCTATACGTGTGATATGGACGGAAGCAACATACATCAGGTAACCAATCAGTTAGGGTACGACGGCGGTGCGTTTTTCTCTCCCGACGGTACCAAATTGGTATTTCGTTCGTCGCGACCTAAAACTCCAGAAGAAATAAAAACTTATAAAGATTTGCTAAAACAACATCTTGTAATGCCTACCAAAATGGAAATTTACACTTGTAACGTTGACGGTAGCGGACTAACACAAGTTACACATCTTGGTAAAGCCAACTGGGCACCTTTCTTTTCACACGATGGCAAACACATTATCTTTAGTTCTAATTTTGCCGGCACACGTGGATTCGACTTCAATTTATATATGGTAAACCTTGATGGTTCGGGATTGCAAAGAATTACTTACGACTCGGTTTTCGATGCGTTCCCAATGTTTTCGTATGATGGTAAAAAATTGATTTTTTCTTCCAGCAGAAATAACCGTAATCAACACGGAATTAATCTGTTTATTGCCGATTGGGTGGAGTAACCGATTGCAGTGGCAAACCTTGAAACGTTGAAGGGTGAACTTTGTTAGAAAATTAATGAAATTTTTATTTATCTTTCATTTTATCGCCTTTGGGTATTTAGTATGCAGTTGTTTAGAATAGTGTAATTTTTAACATAACAACGTCTAATTTTTTTTTAAGATTAAGGTCTTTATAACTAAAGTTTCGGACTTCATAACATATTGAATAATAGGGGTATAAAATTCAAAACAGAGCTAAAATCGAATTAAAAAATCATGTAAAT
>QIKE01000009.1 GCA_003232915.1 Bacteroidota bacterium
AGAAAATGGAAAAACCAGTTATCAAAAGAACAAGCCTTGGCTACTTTAAATTACATATAACCATCTATCTAATATTAGAATAGAGCCAAAATTTTTAATACAACTGAAAGAGTAATGACTAATTAGGTATATTGCTGATATTTTTTCAAGCTGATACGAAATGTTGTACCTTTACCTTGGGCAGAGGTTTTAACAAAAATTTTTCCTTTATGGTATTCCTTTATGATTCGTTTGGCTAGCGAAAGTCCTAATCCCCATCCTCTTTTTTTACTTGTGTAGCCGGGATTGAAGATAGCTTTTTGTTCGGTAATAGAAATTCCTTTGCCGGTGTCTGAAACATCAATATAGACGTATTTGTTGTCTTCATGCAACTCAATACCGATAGTTCCTTTTCCTCCCATAGCGTCAATAGCATTTTTACAAAGATTTTCTAACACCCAGCTAAACAATGCTCTATTAATCGGCACTATCATTTGTTGCTCTTTTCGAAATCGAATATCATAATTCACTTTTTTAGGAGTGCGGGGTTTAAGGTAAAGAATAGTCTCATAAATAATGCTGATCAGGTTGTTTTCTTTAAGGGCCGGTATCGAACCTATTTTCGAAAAACGTTCCGAAATCATCTCAAGTCTTTTTACATCTTTTTCTATTTCGTTAGCAGCGAGTTCCGCATTGCTCTTATCCATTTTTAGTAGTTCAAGCCAAGCAAGAATGCTTGACAAAGGTGTGCCAATTTGATGTGCCGTTTCTTTGGCCATTCCTGCCCATACGCGGCTTTGTTCCGACTTGCGTGAAGCACTGAAAAGTAAATAAGAGATAAACAGAAAAACACTGATAATGAGTATCTGTGCCAGTGGAAATAATTTCATCCTTGTAAGCAATTCCGAATCTTGATAAAAAATGTAAACACTATTTTGATCGGAAAAATTAATGATTATAGGATCGTTTTCGTGTTTCATTTCTTCAAGCTTGCGTTTGGCAAATCGGGGATCGCTCATCCTGATGTCGTTTAAATTGCCAAATTGAAGAATGTTTTGTTGGGTGCTGTCGGTAACAATTACAGGAACACTTGAAGAATTGAGCGTAACTTCCGACATAAAAGAAGAAATGTAATCGTTTAGAACATCTTGTAATTCGGTGTAAAGACGCGAATTTTTATAATAAAGATATTGCTGTGTGTATGGTACCCTTATGGGCTGATAAATGGAAAATTCTTCTTTTAGTTTGCCTCTTAGCCATTTGGATGCATCTTGTTCTGTGTCGAGATTTTTAGAGTCAATAATTTTCCCTCTTTCATCGGTAATGACAATAGGAATGGTTGTATTTTTGTCAATAAATTTTAAATAAAATGATAAATCTTGCGAATCGGAACCATTAAGCAAGTAACGATATACATCGGCCAATAATTCTACTTTTTCGCGTTCCTGCTCTCGCAATTGTCCAAAAAACTTTTCGGTATATTCCATCAAACGAGCTTTGCGATGAACCGCATCAGCCCATAATCTCACATTTTTCCGCTCGGCTTGCGCAAAACGGCTTACCAAAATATTGGTGTAGAAAATGGAAGCACCGATAATGAGAATCCCTAATATAAGCAATACTATTTTCCACCTTTTCTTTCGAGTATAAAGTTCCACGGCAAACAATTTTCGGATCAAATATAAACAAAAACGATAGTGTATTGCGATTATTGTTTTTTTTCACAAACGACATTAAAATTTCCTTTCTGTAAATTTAGTTAAACTTTCTAATCGTTTAATGTTAAATATTGTTAAATCAAGGTGTTAAATGCATTTGTATTTGTTAACAGATAGAGGTATTGGTATTAATTTTGTAAACTTCAAAGAAAATCTTAAAAATGATAAAGCCATGAAAAAATTAATGATCTTAGAAATGTTTATAATATCGGGCTTGTTTGTTTCGGCACAGAATATTGCCGACAGCATTACCGTAAAAAACCATAAGCCACAGATTAAAATCGAAGTGAATAAAATTTACGACAAAAATGGAAACGTTATAAGATACGATTCCACTTATGTTTGGTCGTATAGCAATGGTAACAGTAAAGCTTTTTCTGTAAATCCAGATAGTTTGTTGAAACGGTTTAAACCTTATTTCGATGAGCATTTTTCAGGTGTTGTTGCCGACTCGTTTAACAGAAATATTTTTAATGACTCAACTATGATGTTCGATTTTTTTAACAACGACAATTTTTTCGATCAATGGCAAAATGAATTATTCGATTTTAAAAATCAAATCGAAAAAATGGATTCCTTAAAAAGACAATTTTTCAAAAAATATATGAAAGAAAATAAGAAAATCAAACCGTCAAGAAAGGCTTATTAGTATGTTGTAACAGGTGTTGGATTAAAATAGTATGTTAGAGAATAATGGCTGTAATTTGCTTGGCAAAAAGTCTTCTTCAACACGAAGTAATCATTTTTTAGCAAGTTTTTCGTATTTTTATCCCCAAAATAAATTATTATGATAAACATAAAATTTGATTATGAAAAGGCATTTGATTGTGTAAGTAAAAAAGAAATATTTGATTTTCAAGTTCAAATAACTCAACATTTTAAGGCTATAAAAGAAAAAACCGGAAAAGGCAATAACTTTTTAGGATGGGCAGATCTTCCCTCGAAGACGGGAAAAGGATTGTTGAAAAAAATTGATAATTCGGCTCAAAAACTTCAAACGCTGTCGGAAGTAAATGTGGTGGTCGGTATTGGCGGCTCCTATCTAGGAGCACGTGCCGTTATCGAAGCTCTTTCGCCTCATTTTAACCTCCTGAAAAGAAAATTAGGAAATCCTGTTATTGTTTTTGCCGGCAACAACATTAGCGAAGATTATTTGGCCGAGCTATTGCAATTGCTTGATGAAAAAGAATATACGCTTACGGTTATTTCCAAATCGGGAACTACCACCGAACCGGCCATAGCTTTTCGTATTTTAAAAAATCACATTGAAAAAAAATACGGTAAATATGCTGCCAAAGAACGTATTGTGATAATTACCGACAAAGTCAAAGGGGCGTTGAAACAACTTGCTGACGAGGAAGGCTACGAAACATTTGTTGTTCCCGACGATGTTGGTGGCCGGTATTCTGTACTCAGTCCGGTGGGCTTGTTGCCAATTGCGGTTGCGGGTTACAATATTTGGCAACTTCTTGAAGGAAGCCTTGAAATGGAGAATTTTACTGCTGTTTCCGCAAAAATCGACGAAAGTCCAGTGGCTGCATATGCCGCCGTACGTAATGCTCTCTATCGAAAAGGAAAAACGATTGAGATAATGGTAAACTTTGAACCCCGTCTTTTTTATTTTACCGAATGGTGGAAACAGTTATTCGGCGAAAGCGAAGGCAAAGAAAACAAAGGCATTTTTCCTGTCGGTGCAAATTTTACTACCGACTTGCATTCGGTGGGGCAGTATATTCAAGAAGGAAGTCGAAGCTTGTTTGAAACCGTGCTTTCGGTTGAGAATTCCAATTCGGAACTGCTTATTCCATATGATGCCCTCAATCTTGATAAGCTGAACTATATTGCCGGAAAACCCATTCACGAAGTTAATCATATGGCCGAACTTGGTACAAGTATTGCTCACGTTGACGGTGGCGTACCCAACTTGAAACTAAGTATTCCCGAAATTTCGGAATATAATCTTGGACAAATAATTTATTTCTACGAAATGGCCTGTGCCGTCAGCGGATACATTCTTGATGTTAATCCCTTCAATCAGCCTGGCGTTGAAGCCTACAAGCGAAATATGTTTGCATTGCTCGGAAAACCTGGCTTTGAAAACGAAACAGAATTAATTAGAAAAAAATTGTGAAATAATTATGACAAAAATCTTTTTCGGAAAACTAGGTATGTTAATATTTCTTTTCTCCTTGCTAACAGCCTGTAATACAAGTGCCAAAAAAACATTCGAACGATTCAGCGATTTGCAGGGTAGTTGGAAAGCCAAAGGAAATATTGTGCTGTACGACCGGTGGAAGCAACCGACAGATAGCTTATTGGTCGGACAACGGTTTTCGGTTAACGGTACCGACACTCTCTTCCTGAACGATTTTCGTTTGGAAAAAAATAATAATATTGTACTTTTTGGTATGAGAAGCAGCCATACACAACAACCTTTTACTTTTTATCAGCGGACTAAAACCCGCTTTGGCAAAACTTATTTCGAAAATAAAAAAGCCGCTTATCCTAACCGTGTTATCATCGGCCTCCCGCACGATTCGATTTATTTGTATCGTCAGCAAAATATACGGGGTAACAAAGTGATAGAATTTGAGATGAAAAGGTTGAAATAAACAGTCTTTCAAAACATTTTAATAAATATATTATGCTATTTAACGAATTGATTATTACACGGCAAAGCGACCGGAAATATATCAAAAAAGCAGTAGAAAAAAACAAACTGATACAATGTATCGAAGCTGCACGTCTGGCTCCTTCGGCAAGCAATTCGCAACCCTGGACTTTTGTAATAGTTAGCGAAATCAAGTTGCTTAAAGAAGTAGCACAGGCTAGTGTGGGGCCACTTCGAAGTTTCAACAATTTTGTTAAACAAGCAAATGTTGTTGTAGCACTCGTGATGGAAAAACCGAAAATAATTACCGAATTAGGCGGCCACATCAAAAAGAAGGAATATCCACTAATAGACATCGGCATCGCTGCCGAGCATTTTTGTTTACAAGCGGCCGAACTGGGACTTGGCACATGCATGGTCGGTTGGTTCGATGAACAAAAAGTAATGGATTTGTTGCAAATTCCTGAATCGAAAAACATCCCTTTGCTGATAACACTAGGATATACTCCCGACAATTATAAACAGCGCAAAAAAATCAGGAAACCTTTGAAAAAAATTGTCCGTTTCAATAACTATTTGACGGAATAATTATTTTTCGAATTTTATAAAAACGATTATGAAACATGAAGAAAAAAAATGGTATGCATTGTATGTAAAATCGCGTAGTGAAAAAAAAGTAGCTTTAGAACTTAATGCCGAAACGGTAGAATATTATCTTCCCTTAGAAAAAGTTTTGCGCCGGTGGAGCGATAGAAAAAAATGGGTGAACGAGCCTTTGTTTCGTTCATACATTTTTGTTTATGCAAACACAACAGATTACTACAAAGCTCTTTATGTCCCTAACGCTTTACATTATGTTCGTTTCGAAGGAAAGGCCGTTGTTGTTCCTCCGCAACAAATAGAAGCCATAAAATATTATCTTAACGAAAAAGAACCGGTGCTTTTTGACGGTGCCGATATGAAGGAAGGACAAAAGGTAGAAGTTATTGCCGGTACAATGATTGGCTTAACGGGCGTTTTGGTTCAAGTAAAGGACAAAAAACGAGTAAAAGTAGAAATAGAGGTGGTTAATAGCGCTATTTTATTGCAAATTCCAAGAAACCGCCTGCGTATTATCGAATAAAACGATGAATCAATAGTTTTTTGTTTCGTGAAAAAAGAGAAGTTTGAGTTTTTATATTTTTAGCACCCTATTATTGCTTATGCAAAAATACATAATAATAGTTGCCGGAGGAAAAGGTGAACGCATGCAAAGCAAAATGCCTAAACAGTTTGTCGAGGTGGCTGGAAAGCCTGTTTTGTTGCATACTTTCAATGCCTTTACCGATTATTTCGGGAAAGCCGAATTTGTTTTAGTTTTGCCCGGAATGGAAATAGGACATTGGAAGCATATATGTTACAATTTTCAATTCGATTTAAAATATCAACTCATAGAGGGAGGTCCTACCCGTTTCCACTCAGTTAAAAACGGATTATCGGTTGTGCCCAATGATGCACTGGTGGCCATACACGATGCCGTGCGTCCTTTTGTAAGTTTGCAAACACTTCAAAACTGTTTCAAAATGGCTGCGGTTCACGGTAGTGCTATACCCGTGGTGCCTGTAACCGATACAATACGCCGTGTTGAAAACGGCATTAACGTTCCCGAAGATCGATCGAAATTCCGTATTGTGCAAACCCCGCAGGTTTTTTATTCCATTTTGCTAAAAAAAGCTTACAACCGTAACTACGACCCAACTTTTACCGACGACGCCAGCGTTTTTGAAGCAGCAGGAAATCAATTAAGGCTTGTGGATGGCAATGCCGAAAACATTAAAATAACCTGTCCGGTTGACCTTGGCTTTGCCCGTTTTTTGTTGACTAAAGAGGAAAATTGAATAGTTTTGATTTTTCTTCATGCTTACCATTATTTTAACTCTTTAAGGGTTTGCAACAGCCATCCCATTTTTGGTTGTAACGAGAGCCAAATTTGTTTCTGCACTTTGGCGTAAATGAGCGGCAGGGATTGGAGTGGTAGCCCGCAGAACCAAGGTTGATTGAGGCTTGCGGAGTAGGGCTGACGACAGGAAGCCACTGCTAACGCAATAGCCGAAACAACTTTGGAGCGAGGACTATAACGGAAAGCCCGCCCGGCCGCCCAACAAAATAAACTTACCGTAATCTTTCATAAGATTACTATTATGGGCTCTACTAATATTTTATTGGAAAACGTTATATTGGGTAATTTAAATGCCAGATATTCAAATAATAAAATAGATTATTGACAGAAATATAGTTTTATATCCATATGCATCTGATATTTAGTGCTCTAATCTCTTTTCGCTTCATCTCGTCCACTCAATTCGCATTAGTACCCAATTACTATTAAGAATATTGCTATAGGAAATAGATTTGCGAATTGGGCCACATTCGTTTAAAGAATACAATTTAACGGAAGAAAATCAGTTTACTAATGAACATAGATAATCACGGAATTTTAAATACGTTGATTTTCTCCTTTATTTCATTCAAATATTCTGTAATTATCATGTAATCTGTAGAATATTAATCTATTTATTTTTTATTCTTTTTGTAAAAACGTATCTATCATACATTTTACTATTTAGTTTTGATCGGTTTCTTTTTGTCCCTTTTATTAATATGACACCTTGAAGCCTGTTAATAAACATGTGGATATTTTTCGTGTTTAGGTTACTAATTGTTTAAATATATATGAAATATCTTTTTCACGGTATTATTAATACGTTTAATGTATACCACCTTTCCAACCAAACCCTTTTAGATAAATATATTTCTAATTTTGCTGATATTGAGATAAATAAAGGTATTATAATAGTTTTTCTAAAGAAAAAAACTCTTCCTATGATTCGTAAAGTGAGGTCGAAATCCAACCACCAAATGTATAATTATACTTAAAACAGGATAAATTGATACGTTTCTATAGAAGAAAAAACTGTCTTCAAAAGATTATGAAACCCCTGACAAATTTCATGAGGCTGTAACCGGATTTTTCTAATCAGTCAATAAAAAATACAAGGCCGGTTTAAATAATTTACTGACATGGAAATCCCAATTTTTTTAAACTGCTTATCTGCTTTAGTCATGTAATATTATATATATGTTTGTTATCCAGCCACTTAAATGATTTTTGATATTTTGCAGTCAATATATG
>QIKE01000122.1 GCA_003232915.1 Bacteroidota bacterium
GGAGAATGGCTTGTACGACAGGCCTTTGATATTTTTCAGATAGAAAACGTATTAGAAAAGACAGGCCTTGACGAAAAACATCGTGCGGTAGCCCAACAACTTCTGACAGCAAAACTTCTACATCCTTCAAGCGAATTGGAGACTGAACGGTGGCTTAAAGATAATCCAGGGGCACCGGAGTTATATCAGGTAAACGATGATCATCCTGTGACACGTTATCGTTTATATAAGGTGGCAGAACAGATTTACAAACACAAAGAGGATATAGAAAGACATATTTACTCAATTGTTTATAGCATATCAGATAGGATGGTATATTTGCCGGAAACTCAAATAGTCAGGCATTAACTATTCATGGAAAGCAATTGTTGAAAAAATGAAAAGTCAACGACTATCACTAATAAGTGTTACCAAAAAAGAAGATGAAAGATTTATGCAAAATTAATTACACGCCCTTCGGTTGACCAACAATCAATCTATGACGTGTTAAAGTTTAAATCCCGTCCATTTGTACGTAAAACAAAAGTAGTTCCCCAATTGTGAACTTTTAATTCGTATTTACCTGTATGTGAAGGTTATACATTAATGGATTTCCAAGTTGTGTTAAAATCTATAAAAAAGACCTGGCAATATAATATTGTCAGGACTTTTATTTATATAAATGTTACATTGTATATATCATTCAACGAATACTTTCTTAGTTGTTACGGTGTTATTTTCCGTTAACTTGACAAAGATAAAGGTGTTATGAATATTAACATAAATTTTGATAAACCGGTCGGTTGATTGAATATCCCGAATTTTTCTTCCAAGTAAATCTAATAACACAATTTTAGCCATTGTACCGTTGTTTTTTTTGCTACGATTTATATATATTTTATTTTTAGACGAATAAATAATTGATTTATTATATTTTGATTTGATGTTTACATCTGCGGTGTGATTTGTAAAATGTAATTTGAATCTGTCGGGGTTTTGATATGATGTTGCTTCGAAATTATAAACAGGTTCTTTTTTAAAGTCTATAGTTTTATCGAGTTTAAGGTCTTCCAAATATATATCAAAATTCTGCATTAAATTTATTTTTTTGAGTAATAACCGGTGCAATCCTGTTTCCCCTGCTTTGAAATTCAGATTTTCTATACGCGTGTCATTATAAAGTATAGGAACCGCCAAAATACTTAGTTCATTCTGATTATGATTAAACCATAGTTGAGGTGAATTCTTTCCTGAATTTAATTTATATACATCTTTCCCGCTTACATAATATTCAGTATTACTATCGTCAAAACTTACCCAAACTTCATCGGATTTATCATTCATAGATACATCAACAATTATATAGGGCAATTCTAATTCCGCATCACTTTTCTTATAATATGGTTGATTAGAATGTACTCTCGCTGACAAGGGAATTGTAAAATAGGTGTCAGGATCGTTAGCTCTGATAAAAAATCCTTGTGTACGTGGAATAATACCGTTAGTAAGGCTACCTTGTCCTTGAGAATTGCGGTAGGCATAATTTCCGGAAGCCTGATTCCAAACCCAAATGCTACCGTCTATACCGGTAGTATCCCATCCCTGGTTATCCCAGTCGAGAGCACTGATATATGGATTTCCTACGAGATTGTAGCCGTGCGCCGAGCTTGTAAAGTGCAATTGTGGTGGAGACCATGGATCGAGATATAAATTGTCGCTGGTTGCTTCGCCTGAAAAAGTAACAGTTGTATCACGACCGGTTTCAACCCAAACAAGAAAACCTTCGCCGGGATACATAGCCCTTGTAAGGGAGGTGATGTAACCCCAGGTGTCGTCGGGTTCGAAATATTCCTGAAGCCAGATATCGGGATTGTTGTTTAAAAACAAATCTCCGGTAACGGCATTTTTAACCGGTGCGGAGATGAGATGCCATTTACCGGCGGTAAGAAACTGCTTTACTATAAATTGTCCCGATATTTTCAACATTTTTTCGCCTAGCAACGATGCATTTCCCGAACTGCTGGATTCGAGCGTAACGTTTTTGGCCAACGAAAGTTTGTTAACAGTAGGAAAATTTGTTGCTGTTGCCGTAATGCTTATTTCTGTTTGTGTTGTTGGAATAGTATCGTTGTTCCAGTTTGCCGCCGTGTACCAGTCGTTACTGTTGCTTCCTGTCCACACAGCTGAATCGGAATTAACATTAATGTATATGTCATCAATGTTAAAACCCGACGTATTAATGGGGTTAATGCCGTGAAAACCAAAATAATA
This sequence comes from Bacteroidota bacterium, assembly GCA_003232915.1. Lineage (GTDB taxonomy): Bacteria > Bacteroidota > Bacteroidia > Bacteroidales > F082 > Sulfidibacterium. The sequence continues at coordinate 2,251 of QIKE01000122.1, forward strand.
GGTTTTAGCTGTTGAAGGAGTAACGTTAGCATAACCCATAGTCCACGACCAAGATATAATATCATCATCATACCATATTGCTGTTGAATACATAGAATTTTTATCGGGATAATCACCATATTTTAATTCTACCGATTCGTGACCTCCCACCGTTGCGTAAACAAAAGCTATCTGGTAAGAAACACCCGCCTGCAGCGTAAATCCAGGCGTAAACAACCAGTCGTCGGAAGACTTTCCTGATGGTGTAGCTATCCCTGCTGAATTGCTTCCCGAAAAGGCCGAAAAATAATTTGTTTGCCAAGTAGTGCCGTCGTTATTGGCATCTTGTACCGTAAAACATTGCGGCATTGCAGGTATTGAAACATTTTCAAAATCTTCAAAATAGGGTAATGCAGATGGATTGCAAGTAGTTGAAAACGTTTCGGGGCCGCTCCAATCGCTGTAGTTGCCGCCACCGCAAGAGGAGCGGACATACCAGTCGTAAGTAGTGACGACCGTAAGATAATTTAACGTGTAAGGGTTTGAAGCGGTACCGCTTATTGTGGTTCCCGAACCTTGTGTAAAACCCGTAAGGCCGTATTCAATATCCCAGGAAGTAGCCGGTCCTTTTTCCGTCCATCTTAATTGTGCCGAAGTGGCCTGAATAGTGCTTGTGAACAATGAGTCGGGATAAATGCCCGGACAAGTTTCGTCTTCAATCAAAACATCATCTATATACCATCCATAAGAAGCATAATTTGAGGAATAAACTTTAAATCGAACCATTACTTTGTCGGATTTAAAATTATCCAGGACAAATTTTTCTTTTTTCCACATAGTATTATCAACTGGTGAAGCCGACCAAGCGGTATAAGAATTCAATTCAAAACGCTGATAGGCTGAATAGTTATTGGCATTGCCCTGATATGAGCTTGTTGGTAATGTGCGCCATGAACTTCCTGCGTCGGTCGAGATTTGTACTTTACAATAGTCGCCGTTTCCTTCCGTTTTGGCTATATGCCAGAATGTTAATACGGGATACGATATTGAGGAAATATCGACAAATGAACTCATTATTAGATAGTTAGTGTTTAGTTGTGAGTATTGGTTTTGAGCACTTTTCGTACCCCCGTGGTATATAGAACCGTTTAATGTAAAATCCACATTATTTCCCGAAGCATTGACAAAAGAAACAAATCCGTTTTCAAAATTTTCGGAAACCGGAAATGAGAGAGGGGTTTTGGTGGTTTTAAAAGTGAACGGTCCCGTCCAATTGCTGTAACTACCCGAGCCGCAATTTTTTCTAACATACCAATCGTACGAAGTGTTTGGAGATAATCCTGTTATAGTGTAAGAAGTATCGGAAATATTATTAACAAACGTACCACTTCCCAAGATAAAACCGGCAGAACCGTATTCCAATTGCCATGTGGGGCTGTATAGTTGTGCGATCCAAGCTACCACTGCTGATGTGTCACGGGTGTTACTTTCTTGTCCCAAAGGAGGTTCACAGATTACAGTGGATTGTTTTACAGTAATATCGTCTATCAATATTCCGTAACCCCCATCATTAATGCTGCTCTCAAAAGCTATGTAACTGTTGTTGGTGTTGTAAGGCATAACTATTGAATCTTGCGTCCAACTGGTTTGGCGGGTGGAATAGGTTTTTATGACAATCCAATTCGCACTTTCGGAACCTTTGTATAGTACTTTAAATTCAGTGTGACCGTCAGGAAAACTGCCATCCTGAGTGTACCAAAAATCAATCTGGGGTTTTGTAAGTGAGGCCAACTCCAATTTGGGCAGAAAAAGTCTTGTAAAAGCTCCGGCCTTATTGAAATAAGCGTTGTAAGTGCCTGAATGAGCACTGTTGTGGTAGCCGGTAGCACCGTTGTCGCCGGTAACAAATTGCCAGTCTTCGTTGTAAATATTTACATATTCCTGTGTCCAACAGCCCGGAATATTTCCGCCGTTTTCAAAATCTTCTATCCAAGGGAAATTAGCTACTATGCAAGCCGAATCAATGGTAATGAAAGACGCTCTTGTTATGGAATTACTCGCGTTGCCGTCTCCTATCGTAAGTGTAACTGAGTATGTACCATGATTTGAAAACTGAACCCACGGGTTTTGTGAACTTGAGTTGGTACCGCCGGCGTAGGTTACGGTAGAAGGATTGAAAGACCATGACCATGTAGTAGGGTTGCCGTAACTGATATCATCGAACTTAACTATCTCATTGACATATGAACGTTTCGTATTGGCAATGAAACCCGCACTCAATCCCAAGTGCCCGAATTTAAACTTGGATATCTTGGTACTTCTTCCACTGTTCCCCACATATTGGTTCGTGTACCAAAATACCGTGTCATTGGACGGGTCAACGGAAATATTGGAATAGTCTCCCCAGCGGCTTGAATTTGATTGAAGAGAGGAACCGTTCAGTATGGTTTCCTCGGCTATGTCCAGTAAACCGTTGGCTGAGGCATAAGCTGTAGGACTTTGAGCCGCGTATCTTATACCCGGAAAAGTAGAATTACCCGTAATGGAATACCCGAGTGCTATACGGTGATTTGAATTCATTGTGATACTGCCTACCCAACGACTATCGTTATCGGGCGAATATGTTCCCTGTTGGCGTATCTCCCATTCTCCTTCCGTCTTCATCAACTCATACCACCTTATTCCCGTATTAACGGTTGCACTTCCGTCAACAGTGTGGCAGCAGACCAAAACCTGATGGCTTCCGAAATTTCTGTAAACGGGTTTATTCATAATATACCACGATAGTCCATCAAGAGTATATCCGCCTGGTTGAGTGGGACCACTACCGAGAGAAAGGCTTGCAACATCTAAAGCTACTGTACGACTAAATGTAGAGTTGGAAATATTATTCCAATCAATATGCATTTCATAAATCCATAGCTGATCTTTTATGGAATTCCATTGTGAATAGTTAAAGGTTACAAACAATCCAGGGCTATTTGTTGGTGCAAAAGTACCATCATTATCTACCGGAGCGGCTATTGAATAGGTTGTGTTGGGTCTATCGGGATTTAGAAAGCCAACCATTTTTGCTGTTTGTCCTGATAACATTTTTTCTCTTTCTACGGCAAAAACATCTTCTTGCTCTTCGGTATTATTATCTATTTTATCAACACCTATGTAATATGCGTCGCGCCAAATTCCGTATTTCGGATAATCTGGCCAGTCGTCAACATCAAATGAATAAGCGTACCAAGCACCGAGCGGATTGCTTGATTGCGATACTGCCATCATTAAATAGTCGTTGTTGCCGCTTTTCGACATTTCGGTAATCAACCAGCGGTTGGCTCTGTCGTCAAACAGCACAATGGGGTCGCCGTCGTTATAAGTGCTCCCAGGCAAACCGTTAAAAAGACTATTTAAAGCAATGGGGCCGGCTTTTAGTGTCCCGTTTTTATCGTAAATGGAAAAGGTTTTGTTTATAGTTTGTACGTAATAGTTAGAGTCAACCGAACCGTTTGCATCGCTGGGGTAATATGGAGAAACTCCACCCTCGAAAGTTAACAAGGGGCTATTGCTGCCACGGCTTGCCGGCATAGAATCCTGCATAACTTGGTCATGTTGTTGTGGGTATGAATATTTTTTCATCTTTTCACGTTCACTATCTTTTAGTTTTCTTTTGGCATCTTTAATCATTTTTTGCCATTCCTCTGGTGTAACGGTTTGCATTTCGCTAACTTTAATGGTTTGCTTAACTTGGGAAATAATGACTAAAGTGGGTTGTGCAACCTTTCTTGTTTGAGCAAAACTAATGCCCATTATAAATATTAACGATAGAAGTAAAATTGATTTTCTCATAATTTTTGTTCCTTTAAACGGTTTACGAGCAAAAGTATTTACATATCCCCCCGTTAATGTGAACAATTGGGACAAAAACAATCTCATTTGAGACATTAATTATTATTTACACTTTTGCAAACAACAAAATGTAAATTGTTATATTTCCTTACATCCGCAACTGAGTTATTAACAAAACAGGTCAAATGACTGTTTGAAAATAATTTACACAGTATTTGACCGTATAATTTTATCACTTATTTTTTGGCATAAAATAAATAAAGATAAAATTATGAGCATAAAAGTATAAAAATTAGTTGGAGACGTCAGCCCTTTTCTATGAATTTATTTTATGGATAAGATGTTTGACAATTCAGGTCTTTGTAGATTGATAGACTATGAAATAGGAATGAGGGGCAAGTTAATTGGTTATGGTTATATGTCCGATTCAGTCATTACTTACAATTTCAACATAAACGAGAAACTTAATCGTTTAAATATAAAATCGTTAAAACTAACCAAAGAATTAACAGAAGCTAAATACTACGATTTTCTTTATGACAATCAAATAACTGCCAACAATAAATATGATGCTAAAAAGAATAAAGGATATTTTCCCGGGGTAGCCACCATTGACAATAAAATTGTATATATTGAAAACCGAGCCGGCAACGCCAATGTAAAGTTCAAGCAAGAAGAAACACTCGGCCGGGCATATGGCTTACCGGCCGAAGAAAACATCTTAATCAATTGCTCTATTATGGATGCCGGTTCATATTCAAAAAACATAATTGATGTGGTAGCACAAAACAGCAAACTCTTTTACATCAGGGCAAACAGAAGCTGCAATTTATTTAAACAGATAGAGCAAATATCAGATTGGCAGGGTGTTGAGATAAACTACAAAAACTATGAAGGGGCATCAATTTCATTAACGCAATTTTTTGCCGACCGGAAATATCGTCTAATAATAATGAGAGAGAAACGGGATGATCATCAGACAGATATATTTGCGGGTGATGCTTACACTTACCGTTCAATACTTAACGATTGGCAAAATTCCGAAAAAGAAGTTATTGAGTTATACAACCAAAGAGGAGCAAGCGAAAAGGTTTTTGATGAGATGAATAATGACTTTGGGTGGAAACACCTTCCATTTTCGTTTCTTGATGAAAATGCAGTATTTATGATTGTTATGGCCATGATAAGAAATTTTTACATCTTCATGGTTAAAAAAGTTTCGTTGATATTTGACG